>NZ_CP191849.1:6660000-6980000 GCF_050956135.1 Actinoplanes sp. CA-131856
GAGCCACGACACCGGCCGGCGCCACGCCGTCGCAGACCAGCACGGCCCCGCCCGTCGACCGCACCGGCGCGATCACCGCCGCCAGCGGCCGCTGCCTGGCCCTGGGCGGCCTGTTCGGCATCGACGGCAGCCCGGTCAACGTGGCCGGCTGCTCGGGCGGCGACGCGCAGACCTTCACCCTCGCCACCGACGGCACCCTGCACGTCGACGGCAAGTGCGCCGAGCCCAGCGGCGACGGCTCGGTGCGGGTCGGCTCCTGCGAGGGTGCGTCCTCCTGGCGTACGGGCGATGGAGGGTCTTTGGTCGCCTCCGACGGCCAGTGCCTCACCGACCCGGGCCGCTCCGGCGCCACCACCAAGGTCACCGCCTGCGCCGGCTCGGCCGAGCAGACCTGGACCCTGCCCTAACGGGAATGCCGGACCGGCTTGGCCCGGTACATGGCGGCGTCGGCCTCGCGCAGCAGGCGGTCGGGGTCGGTGGAGCCGTCGCCCGAGAGGGCCACGCCGATGCTCACGCCGACCTCGATCTGCTCGCCGTCGATCGTGTACGGCTCGCACAGCCGGGTCGCGATGGCGTCCCGCACAACCCGCTCCGCGCCCGGCTCGCGCAGGCCGTCGAGCAGCACCACGAACTCGTCGCCGCCGAGCCGGGCCACCGTGTCCGACTCGCGCAGCAGGCCGGTCAGGCGGCGCGCCACCTCGATGAGCAGCACGTCGCCGGCCGCGTGGCCGAGCGAGTCGTTGACCGCCTTGAACCCGTTCAGGTCGAGCAGCAGCACTGCGAACCGGTGGTCGGGCCGGCGCTGCGACCGCAGCCCGGCCTGCTCGAGCCGGTCGGCCAGCAGCACCCGGTTGGGCAGGCCGGTGAGCGCGTCGTGCAGGGCGGCGTCGCGCAGCCTCTGCTCCTGCTCGCGCAGCGCCGCCACCATCGCGCCACGGTCGAGCGCCGTGGCCAGCAGCGCCCCGGAATGGTTCATGATCTCCCGGCCGGCCGGTGTGCTCTGCTGCACCTTGCCGATCGCCGCCAGCACGCCCCAGTCGCGCAGGCCGCTGCGCACCGGCACCACGAAGACGATCTCCCCGGCCGGGCCGTCGGCGTGCTCGAAGAGCCCGGCCGGCGGGAACTCGCTGACCCGCATGAGCTCACCGGCCCAGCCCGGCCGCCCCGGGTACTCCCCCACGATGCTCATCTCGGTGTCGCGGGCCGGCACCGCCGCGTGGTTCCACAGCCCGAGGCAGCCGGCGGTCAGCGTGGTGCGCTGGAGCCAGACCAGCGCGCGCGGGTCGCGCTCGTGCGCGCCGAGCAGGTCGATGCCGAGCTCGTGCTGCACGTTGAGGGTCTCCTGGAGATAGCGGACCTCGCCGAACAGCGAGCGGGTCAGCTCCTCGCTGACCGGCAGCCCGATGCCGGGGCAGCCGCACGAGCTGCGCCGCACGAACGTCGTCGCGACGTACGACGTCTCATCGCCGCCGGGCGAGGAGACCAGCCGGTGCGCGGTCGTGCCGACGTCCTCGACCGGCTGCCGGACCGTGGAGAGGCTGGGCCGCATGTACATCGCGTCGACGATGTCGTCGAAGCCGACCACCGCGACGTCGCCCGGCACGCGATAGCCGGCGCCGGCCAGCCGCTGGATCAGGCCGATGGCGTTGCGGTCGGTGCCGCAGACCACCGCGCTGACCGGCACGCCCCGGCGCAGCAGCACGTCGGCGACCATCTCGCCGCCGCTCTCGTGGTTGTCGCCCGAGTCGAACACCAGCTCCGGATCGGGCTCGATGCCGTGCGCGAGCAGCGCCTCGCGATAGCCCTCGAGGCGTTCCCGCAGGTCGAAGTGGGCCAGGTGACCGGCGTAGGCGATCCGCTCGTGCCCGTGGCCGAGCAGGTGGCCGACCGCGTCGCGGATGCCGGAGCGGTTGTCGGCCAGCACGGCCGGGCACTCGTCGAGCTTCTGCCCCACCGACACCACGGGCAGACCGGCCCTGCGGGCCCCTTTGGCGTACGACGCGTGCAGCGCCCCCGGAAGCACGATGAGCCCGTTCAGATGCTTCCAGGACACCGGGCGCCGGAAATCGGGCAGCCCGCTGCGGTCGGCGCTGTAGGAGCCCGGATCGAGCGTCTGAATGCCCACGATGCGGTCGCCGGCGGCCACCGCCGCGTCGTTGACCCCCGCGATGATCGCGCCGTAGTAGTCGCCACCGACGAAGGGCGAGAGGACCCCGAACGTACGACCCGTCACCCGCGACATGATCTCCCGAATCGGGGCCCCATGGGTCAGACTCCGGACAAGAACCGCCGAAGATCTTTCGTTTCGCCCGTCACCGGGCGTGCGGCCAGGATGCAGGTGTCGTCGCCCGGGTTGGCCTGGCGCAGGCGGGCCAGCAGCTCGCCCAGCGGCTGCCGGGGGTTGGCCCGCACGGCCTGGTCGACCGTGCGGATCACCGCGGCCAGCCCGTCGTCGAGGTCGCGGTGCCGGTGCTCGACCAGGCCGTCGGTGTAGAGCAGCAGCAGGTCGCCCAGGTGCAGATCGAAGCGGGCGGTCTCGTACCGCGCGTCGTCGAGCACGCCCAGCATGGGACCCGACGGCCGGTCGAGCGGGGCCGTGCGGCCGTCGCGGCTCAGCAGCGGCGGCGGGTGGCCGGCCTGGGCCCAGACGATCTCGCGCCGGGCCGGGTGGTAGCGGGCGACGATCGCGGTGGCGGCCAGCTCGGGCGTCTCGCGCTCGAGGTCGCAGGTGAGGGCGTTGAGGTGGCGCAGCAGCTCGCCGGGGTCGCCGGTGGTCACGGCCAGGGCCCGCAGCGCGTGCCGGAGCTGGGCCATCGTCTTGGCGGCCCGGGTGCCGTGCCCGGCCACGTCGCCGACCGCGAGCAGCACCGAGCCGTCGCGCAGCTCGGCCGCGTGGTACCAGTCGCCGCCGACCAGGCTCTCCTCGCCGGCCGGCAGATAGCGCAGGGCCACCTTGAGGCCGGGCAGCTCGATCGGGCCGTCCGGCAGGGGCAGGATGATGCGCTGGAGCCGGGCCGCCAGCTCGTGCTCGGCCGCCAGGTCGCGGCGCTGCTCGTCGAGCTGGCGCTCCACGTCGGCCAGGCGCTGGGCGCTGGTCTCGCGCTCGGTGATGTCCTGCACGATGCCGAAGACGCGCAGCGGCCGGCCGTCGGCGTCGCGGCTGGCGTCGGCCACCGTGCGCAGGAACTTGGTCCGCCCGCCGATGCGCACCCGGGTGGTCACGTCGATCCGCTCGCCGCGCTCGAAGGCCACCCGGGCGGCCTCACGCAGCGGCTCGTCCTCGGGCACGGCCAGGGCGTCCGACTCGGCCCGGCTCAGCGGGCCCAGACGGGGATCGCGCTCGTAGATGCGGTAGATCTGGTCGGACCAGTAGATCTCGCCGCTGACCAGGTCCCACTCGCCCCAGCCGAGGTTGCCGAGCAGCTCGGTGCCGGCCAGCCGGTCGCTCACCCCGCCCGGCCGCTCGTCGTGCCGGGTCCAGTTGAGCAGCAGGCCCACGCCGAGCCGGTGGGCGCGCACGGTGTAGAGCCCCTCGCCGTGGCGGAACGGCCCCAGTACGGCCGGGACGCCGGTGTCGAGCACCTGCTGATAGGCGTGCCAGCGGTCGCTGGCCACGACCTCGGGGAAGTGCTCGGAGATGCGCAGGCCGAGCAGCTGGCTGCCGCGCAGCCCGTTCGGCGCCACCGCCTCGGGGCTGACCGCGGCCCAGACCAGATCGACGAGCCGGCCCGCGGGCTCACGCTCGGGGGTCAGGAAGCACGCCATGCCCGGCACGACGTCGAGGACCCGCTGCACCATGCCGAGCCACGGCGCGAACCGCCGGACCGGGCCGGAGGGCGCGAAACCGGGCCGGCTGGTCTCCAGGCCGGAGATCGGCGCGGTCTCGAGGTCGGCCACGTCGAGCATCCGGATCACGCCGGCCGCCACGTCGACCAGATCGCGGCCCTGCTCGGCGCCCATCCGCAACAGGTGACGATGGGCCTCGGCCAGGCGGCACCGGGCCCGCCCGGCCAGCAGCCCCACCGCGCGCTCGACAGTGAGCCGTCCGGCCTCACCGGGGTCGGTGGTCACCGCCGGCCGCAGACTCTCGACCGCGGCGGCATACGCCTGTCCCACCCGATCCCTCCCGTCCCGTACGTCTCCGGCTTCCTGAATACGTCAGCCGGACCGGGGTCGTCATCGGCCGTTCATACGGAGAGGGTCCTACCTGCGGCGAACATGACCCACCGTCACACGATCGGGGTGGACCGAAAGGTCTTTACAGCTCGAAGAGGGACCGCATGGCCTCGGTCAGCCGGGCCATGCTCTGCCCGGTGACCATGCCGATACGCTCCGCGCCGATGGCGGCGGGCAGGCGGCGCATCCGGTTGACGACCACGACGCCGGTGATCGGATCCTGCTCGGTGAGGGCGACCGCGTAGGGCGGCAGCTCGGTCACGCCGCGTTGCCGGACGATCGGCGCGCAGAACGGCGACGCGTTCTTCCGGTCGTTGAAGGAGTCGGCCGAGAGCACCAGCACGCGGTACCGCAGATCCGTCCGGTTGCCGATCGTCCAGATCTCGCCGCGCTTCATCGATCAGCAGGTCCCGCTCGGCATGCGGTGAAGCCTACCGCTGCACGGATCTTAGGCCACGTCCAGCCCACGCGCCGCGCCGCCAATAAATGAGAACCGGGGAACATGGTCGAACCACTCCCGCAATCCACCCGTAAGAATGGGCGCGTGGCTAGAGCGACGGAGAGGTGTCAGTGATGACGGAGAAGGCTCAGATCGGGGTCACCGGCCTCGCGGTTATGGGGCGCAACCTGGCCCGCAACTTCGCCCGTCACGGGCACACGGTGGCGGTGCACAACCGCTCGTACAACCGCACGAAGGAACTGGTCGAGGAGTTCGGGCACGAGGGCACGTTCATCGCGTCCGAGAGCGCCGAGGACTTCGTGGCCAGCCTCGAGCGTCCCCGCCGCGTGGTGATCATGGTGAAGGCCGGCGCGCCGACCGACGCCGTGATCGACGAGTTCGCCCCTCTGCTGGAGGAGGGCGACATGCTCATCGACGCCGGCAACGCGCACTACCTGGACACCCGCCGGCGCGAGGCCGCGCTGCGCGAGCGTGGCCTGCACTTCGTCGGCACCGGTGTGTCCGGTGGCGAGGAGGGCGCCCTGCACGGCCCGAGCATCATGCCCGGTGGCTCCAAGGAGTCGTACGAGGCGCTCGGCCCGCTGCTCGAGGACATCTCGGCCAAGGTCGACGGCGAGCCGTGCTGCGTGCACGTGGGCCCGGACGGCGCCGGCCACTTCGTCAAGATGGTGCACAACGGCATCGAGTACGCCGACATGCAGCTCATCGCCGAGGCGTACGACCTGCTGCGCCGCGTCGGCGGCCACTCGCCGGCCGAGATCGCCGAGGTCTTCAAGGGCTGGAACGAGGGCCGGCTGGGCTCCTACCTGATCGAGATCACGGCCGAGGTGCTCAAGCAGGTCGACGCCTCGTCGGGCAAGCCGTTCGTCGACGTCGTGCTCGACCAGGCCGAGCAGAAGGGCACCGGCCGCTGGACGGTCCAGGCCGCCCTCGACCTGGGCGTGCCGGTCAGCGGCATCGCCGAGTCGGTCTTCGCCCGGGCCCTGTCCGGCGGCGCCGACGTGCGCCAGGCGGCGGCCGACGCCGGCCTGCCCGGCCCGTCCGCGACCACCGGCGCCCACGCCGGTGACCTCCAGGCCGACGTCGAGCAGGCGCTGTTCGCCTCCAAGATCGTGGCGTACGCGCAGGGCTTCCAGCAGATCCAGGCGGCCAGCAAGGAGTACGGCTGGGAGATCGACCCGGGCGCGATGGCGAAGATCTGGCGGGCCGGCTGCATCATCCGGGCCAAGTTCCTCGACTTCATCAAGCAGGCCTACGACAAGTCGCCGTCGCTGGCCACGCTGCTGGTCGACCAGTACTTCCTCGACGCCGTCAGCGGCGCCCAGGACGCCTGGCGCCGGGTCGTGGCCACCGCGGCCGCGCAGGGCATCCCCTCGCCCGGCTTCTCGTCGGCGCTGGCGTACTACGACGGCCTGCGGGCCGAGCGCCTGCCGGCCGCCCTGATCCAGGGCCAGCGCGACTTCTTCGGCGCGCACACGTACCACCGCGTGGACAAGGAAGGGTCGTTCCACACGCTGTGGGCGACCGACGACCGCAAGGAAGTCTCCGGCTGAGCTGGCTGGCTACGCTTCGCTCCGCGGGCGATCGCCTTGTAACCGCTGAGTTGGCACGCGGTTTCCCGCCGTCCGCAAACCCCGCGGCCGTCGGAAAACCGAGTGCCAGCTCACCGGCGGCGATCGCTAGGCAACCCTGAGCGGGGTCGGCGCGTTGGCACTCATCAGCGCGCCGGCCTCCTCGGCCGGGAGCGGCTTGGCCATGTAGAAGCCCTGGCCGAGCCGGTAGCCCATCTCGCGGAGCCGTTCCAGCTGGTCCAGGCTCTCGATGCCCTCGGCTACGGCGGACAGCTGCAGATACTCCGCCAGCTGGGCCACCGCGGCCGCCACCGCCAACCGCCCCCGGTCCTCGCCGTCGGTGATGCCGTCGACGAACGACTTGTCCAGTTTCAGCACGTCGACCGGGAACGCCCGCAGCAGCGACAGCGACGAGTGCCCGGTGCCGAAGTCGTCGAGCGCCAGCCGCACCCCCATCTCGTGCAGCGCGTGCAGGGTCTCGCGCACCTGCCGGCCGTCGGCCACCGACGACTCGGTCACCTCCAGCACCAGGTTCTGCGGCAGCAGGCCGGTCTCGCTGAGCACCGCCGCCACCTCGTCCACGAACCCGGACTCGCGCAGCTGGCGCACCGCCACGTTCACGTTGATCGCCTTGATCGCCCCGTCGCCGTGCTCGCGGCGCCAGCGGGCCAGCTGCTCGCACGCCTCGCGCAGCACCCACGAGCCGAGCGGCACGATCAGCCCGGAGCGCTCGGCGACCGGGATGAAGTCGCCCGGCGAGACGAAGCCGCGCACCGGGTGCTTCCAGCGCACCAGCGCCTCGGCCCCGTGCAGGCGGCCGGTGACGATGTCGAAGACCGGTTGGTACAGCAGGTAGAGCTCACGCCGGATGATGGCGTTGTGCAGCTCGCTGCCGAGCCGGGCGTGGCTGACCACCTCGGCCCGCATCTTCGGCTCGAAGCGGGTCCACGCCGCCTTGCCGCCCTCCTTGGCCGCGTACATGGCGATGTCGGCGTTGCGCAGCACCTCGTCGGCGGTGTCGCCGGGGCCGGCGATCGCGATGCCGAGGCTGGCGTGGGCCAGCAGCTGGTGCTCGCCGACCCGGAACGGCTCGGCCAGCGCGGCCAGGATCCGCCCGGCGGTGGCCTCGGCCGACGACGGCTCCTCCACGTCGAGCAGCACGGCGAACTCGTCGCCGCCGAGCCGGGCCGGCAGCTCGCCCTCGGCGCTGGTCTCCCGCAGCCGCTGAGCGATCTGGTAGAGCAGCTGGTCGCCGACGGCCGGGCCCATCGTGTCGTTGATCGTCTTGAAGTCGTCGATGTCGATGAGCAGGGCCGTGGCCGGCCGGTGGGCGGCCAGGCGCTCGGCCAGCACGGCGCTGAAGCGGGTGCGGTTGGCCAGCCCGCTCAGCGGATCGGTCATGGCGAGCCGCTCGAGCTCGGCCTGCTGTTCCTTCAGGCCGGCCAGCAGCTGGCGGTTCTCGCGCAGGCCGATCAGCTGGCGGAGCACGACCAGCGCGGCGATCAGGACGGCGCCCACGATGACGGCGAGCTCGCGGCCCTCCATCTCCTGGGCCGACACCGCGGTGACCAGCGTGGCCGTGGCCAGTACGGCCACGAACGGCAGGAACTCGTAGGCCGAGCGGCGGCCGCGCACCTTGAGCACGGCGGTCCGCATGAGGACCCGGCGCTGCCGGAAGGCGGCCGCGGCGAAGGCGAGCGCCACCATCGGGCTGCCCAGCACCGAGAGCACGAGCCGGGAGGTGTCGTCGCCCGCGATCAGCAGCACGGCCAGGGCGACCGCCACCATCGGCGCGGTCGTCAGGATGCGCAGCGACAGCGAGTCGACCGGCGCGTCCGGGCGGGCCGCCGCCTTGCCGATCACCACCAGGCAGAGCAGACCGGCCACGCCGACCACACCGGCGGCGGCCCGGGTGACCAGGTCGGAGCCGGACGAGGCGTAGCTGAGCACGACGTACCAGAAGACCAGGGCGCCGGCGACGGCCACGGTGGCACCGTCGAGCAGCACCCGTGACCAGCCAACCACCGTGCGGTCGCCCATCGGCAGGCGCAGGAAGGCGGTCATCGCCCACAGCACGCCGGTCAGCAGCGGCACGGCGACGTACAGGGACATGCCGGCGTTGTTGTTGGCCAGGGCCAGGGCCGTGGACGAGCCGATGAGCAGGATGAAGGCGGCGTGCCCGAGCTGGCGCCAGAACGCGCGCACCACCCGGGGCAGCACCACCGTCGAGCCGAGCCGTTGCAGCGAGAAGGTCGCCGCGACCAGCGCGATCGGTCCGCCGATGTAGCCGAACACGACGTCGGAGGGGTCGCGCACGGCCAGCCAGGCGACGACCGCCAACGTGGCGACCGCCGCCACCACCAGCGGCGCCAGGGCGCCGCCGCCCGCGCGGATCGCGGCGGGCTTCACGGCCTCAGTCATGCGTGTCTACGGCTCCCGGATAGGCAGATCCCTACCGCCTACCTGTCGGCCGTGGCCACCGGAAACTGAGAAGATCAGCTCTTGAGCGCGCCGCTGACCACGGCCCGGGCCTCTTCCTGGATCGTGGCGAGGTGGTCCGGGCCCTTGAACGACTCGGCGTAGATCTTGTAGACGTCCTCGGTGCCGGAGGGGCGGGCGGCGAACCAGCCGGAGGCGGTGGCCACCTTGAGGCCGCCGATGGCGGCGCCGTTGCCGGGCGCGGTGGTGAGCACGGCCGTGATCGGCTCGCCGTCGAGCTCCTTGGCCGTGACCTGCTCGGGCGAGAGCTTGGCCAGGATCGCCTTCTCCTCGCGGGTGGCGGGGGCGTCGATGCGGGCGTACGCCGGCTCACCGAACTTGGCCGTCAGGTCGCGGTAGTGCTCGCTGGGGGTGCGGCCGGTGACCGCGACGATCTCGGAGGCGAGCAGGTCGAGCAGGATGCCGTCCTTGTCGGTGCTCCACGGGCTGCCGTCGCGGCGCAGGAACGAGCCGCCGGCGCTCTCCTCGCCGCCGAAGCCGATCGAGCCGTCGAGCAGGCCCGGCACGAACCACTTGAAGCCCACCGGCACCTCGTCGAGGCGGCGGCCCAGGCTCTCGGCGACCCGGTCGATCATCGAGGAGGAGACCAGGGTCTTGCCGATCGCGGCGGCCGACGGCCAGTCCTTGCGGGCGCCGAACAGATAGTTGATCGCCACCGCGAGGTAGTGGTTGGGGTTCATGAGGCCGGCGTCGGGGGTGACGATGCCGTGCCGGTCGGCGTCGGCGTCGTTGCCGGTGGCCAGCTGGAACCGGTCCTTCTGGGCGATCAGGGACGC
Source organism: Actinoplanes sp. CA-131856 (assembly GCF_050956135.1). GTDB lineage: Bacteria > Actinomycetota > Actinomycetes > Mycobacteriales > Micromonosporaceae > Actinoplanes. Next base: position 6,669,483 of record NZ_CP191849.1, read on the forward strand.
CATCGCGTACGGCGACGAGCAGTCCATGCGGATCTTGCCGTCCCAGTCGAGGGTCATGAAGCCGAAGGTCGGGTCGACGTTCGGGTTCACCACGGTCAGGTCCAGGCCGTACCGCTCGCCGATCGCGCCCCAGTAGGCGACGCTGGCCCCACCGAGCGGGTCGGCCCCGATGCGCACGCCGGCCGCGCGGATCGCCTCCATGTCGATGACCGCGCCCAGGTCACCGACGTACGAGTCGAGGAAGTCGAAGCCGTTGACCTTTTGCCGGGCCTGCGACGCCGGGATCCGGCGGACCTCCTTGAGGCCGCCCGCGACGATCGCGTTGGCCCGGTCCTGGATCCACTTGGTGGCGTCGGTGTCGGCCGGGCCGCCGTTCGGCGGGTTGTACTTGAAGCCGCCGTCGTCCGGCGGGTTGTGCGACGGGGTCACCACGACGCCGTCGGCCAGCCCGCTCGTGCGGCCACGGTTGTAGGTGAGGATCGCGTGCGACACGGCCGGGGTCGGGGTGTAGCCGTCCCGGCTGTCGATCAGCGTGGTCACGTCGTTGGCCGCGAAGACCTCGATCGCGGTGATCATCGCGGGCTCGCTGAGCGCGTGGGTGTCGCGGCCCACGAACAACGGGCCGTCGGTGCCCTGCGCCCTGCGATATTCGACGATCGCCTGGCTGGTGGCGGCGATGTGGTCCTCGTTGAACGCGGTGCGCAGCGACGAGCCGCGGTGCCCGGACGTGCCGAAGGTGACCCGCTCGCCCACCACCTCGGGGTCGGGGTGCTCGGTGTAGTACCGGGAGACGACCTTGGGCACGTCGATCAGATCGCGCGGCTCGGCGGGCTTCCCGGCGCGGGGGTTGACGGACATGACGGTCTCCTCTTTCCTGGCGGTGCGCGGACCTGCCGTGAGCGTATCCATACCGGGTGCCCCGGGCATCCGGGCGGTAAGCCCGTTGAACCTTTTCGGCCCGTTATCCGAACTACCACCCGTGAAGCGCGTGCTCCTCCTGCTCCTGGTGGCCCTCGGTGTGCTCGCGGTGCCGGCCTCCCCCGCGCAGGCGCACGCGTCGCTGCTCGGCGCGGTTCCGGCCCCGGGCAGCATCGTGGGCACCTCGCCGACCGAGATCGTGGTCACCTTCAGCGAGGCGGTCACGCCGGTCGGCGGGCGCATCCAGGTGATCTCGCCGGACGGCAAGCGGATCTCCGGTGACGCCAAGGCGACCGGCTCGACCCTGCGCATCCCGGTCCGCAAGGCCGACCAGCCGCTCGGGACGTACCTGGTCAGCTACCGGGTGATCTCGGCCGACAGCCATCCCGTCGGCGGCGCCCTGACGTTCTCGGTCGGCGCGCCCTCCACGCGGCCGGCCGATCCCGGCGAGGCCGGGACCCATCGTTCGGTCACTCTGGTCACACCGGTCACGCGCTTTCTGGGGTACGCCGGTTTGACGCTGGCCGCCGGGCCCGCGCTGTTCCTGGCGGTGCTGTGGCCCCGTCGCCGTTCCCGGGCGGGTGCGATCAAGGTCGTGTACGCGGGTCTCGGGCTGATCGGGGTGGCCACGCTGGCCTCCCTGTGGGCGCAGGCGCCGGCGAGCAGCGGCTCGGCCCTGTGGGACGTCTCGGCCCGTGAGCTGGGCGAGGTGCTTTCGAGCTCGTACGGCGTGACGCTGCTGGCCCGGATCGGCGTGCTGGCCGTGATCGCGGGCCTGCTGCCGCCGCTCCTGCGGGGCGGCGCGGGCCGGGTCCGGTCGCTGGCGGTGGTGGCCCTGGCGCTGGGCGGCATGACGACGTGGCCGCTGACCGGGCATGCGGCCGCCTCGCCGCTGGCCGGGGTGATCGTCGCGTCGGACGTGGTGCACATCGCGGCCATGGCGGTCTGGCTCGGCGGGCTGGTCACGCTGACCGTCTTCCTGCTGCGCCGCACCGACCCGCGCGTGCTCGGCGTGATGCTGCCGGTCTGGTCGCGCTGGGCCGCGCTGGCCGTGGTGTGGCTGGTCGCCGGCGGCGTCGTGCAGGCGGTGGTCCAGGTGGGCTCGATCGGCGCGCTCTGGCAGACCGGGTACGGCCGGTTGCTGCTGGCCAAGGTGGCGGTGCTCGCGGTGACGCTGGCCTTCGCGGCGGTCGCCCGCAAGCTCGTGCACCGCGCGCCGGGCGCGGCCGGGCTGCGCCGCACGGTCGGCGTCGAGGTGCTGGCCACGGTCGTGATCCTCGGGCTCAGCTCGGTGCTGGTGCAGATCAACCCGGGCCGCAGCGCGGCCGTCGACCAGGGCGCGGTGCGCGAGGAGGGTGTGTCGCAGACGCTGACGTCGCCGCTCTACACGCTCCAGTTCAACATCTATCCGGTGGAGATCGGCGACAACAACACGATCCACGCCTTCGTCTACACGCCGGCCGGTGCGCCGCTGCCGGCCGACGAGTGGAGCGTCACGTCGCGGCTGCTCGACCACGACGTCGAGCCGGTCACGCAGCCGCTGCTCGGGCTCATCCCGCGCCACCACGCGGTCGGCGCGATCGCCTTCCCGTTCCCGGGCACGTACGAGATCAAGTTCACGGTCCGCATCGGCGAGCTCGACCAGGCGACCGTGAAGACCACGGTCGCCGTTCCGGCCGGTTCCGTTCCCGCATCCAGGTGACTTTCGGTCACCGATTGGGCAGTACCTCGGCGACGCCTTCAGGAGGCTGGAAGCGGGGAGGAACTCGTGCATGTGTCCGTGGTGGATAACTCCGACGAATCGGTGGTCATCACCGTGCGGGGCGACCTCGACATCGACAGCAACACCGTCCTGACCACCACGCTCGACCAGGTGCTGGACCGGCCGAACCCGATGGTGATCGTCGACCTGTCCGGCGTCGGCTTCTGCGACTCGACCGGGCTCAGCGCCCTGGTCATCGGGCACAACCGGGCCCGCGCCGACGGCGGCTGGCTCCGGCTGGCCGCACCCAGCGAGTTCCTCGGCCGGCTGCTCGAGACCGTGGGCCTGACACCGCGCATCTCGGTCTATGCCACGGTGGCCGACGCTCTGGCCGACCGGAACCCGGACTAACCTCACGGCGTGCTGATCCTCCTGCCGCCGTCCGAGGGCAAGACCCCCGCCACCTCCGGTTCTCCCGTCGACCCGTCCGGGCACTGGCTGCCGTCGCTGGCGCCGGCCCGCAAGCGGGTGCTGTCGCGGCTGGTGGCCATGTGCAAGCGGACCAGCGCCCGGTCGGTGGCCGACTCGCTGGCCACGCTGGGGCTGAGCGCGGGGCAGGCGTCCGAGATCGCGCTGAACGCGTCCCTGCTGGAGGCGCCGGCGGCGCCGGCCGCGTCGATCTACAGCGGGGTGCTGTACGAGGCGCTGGACGCGCCCTCGCTGGCGCCGGCGGCCCGTGCCTGGCTCGACTCGCGGGCCGTGGTCTTCTCGGGGCTGTGGGGTGTGGTGCGCCTCGACGACCTGATCCCGGCCTACCGCTGCCCGGTCGGGGTGACGCTGCCGTCGGTGGGCGGGCTGACCTCGTACTGGAAGAAGGTCCTGCCCAAGGCGCTCGATCCGCTCGACGGGCCGATCCTCGATCTGCGCTCGGGCGCGTACGGCGCGATGTGGACGCCGGGTGCCGGCGCGGCGACGGTGCGGGTGCTGCACGAGCGGGTGGTCGACGGGGTGGCCAAGCGCTCGGTGGTGAGCCACTTCAACAAGGCGACAAAGGGCCGCATCGTGCGGTCGCTGGCCGAGGCCGGTGCGACGCCGGCCTCGACCGACGAGGTGGTCGGGGCTTTGCGTGATCTGAAATACACCGTCGAGGAACAACCCGCGGTGGCCGGCAGGCCGCGCCAGCTCGACGTGGTGGTTTCCGAGCTTTGAGCGCAACCCGGCGAACCGGCCGGAAGCCGGTGAGGAGGGTGAGTCGCACCCAGCCGGTCGCTACGGCGGGTTCCACCAGGATCTGGCGGAACCCGCAGACTCCGTACCTCTGATTGATTTATTTCGCCGCGAGGATGTCGACGACGAAGCGGAGATCGCCCTGCTGCTCGCCGTAGGCGAGAGCGGCCGGGACGTCGAGCTGGACCCGGCTGCCGACCTTCTGGCCGGGGATGCCCTCGTCCCAGCCCTTGATGACCGCGCCGACGCCGATCGGCGTGCTGAACGGCTCGCCGCGGGACCAGGACGAGTCGATCACCTGGCCGGTGGTGTAGCTGACCAGTTTGTAGTTGGCGGTGACGGTCTGCCCCTTCTGCACGGCCGGGCCGGTGCCGGGGACGAGCGCGGTGACGCCGAGCTTGGTGAGCTTGCCCTTGCCCGCCTTGACCTCGGGCTCCTTGGCCAGCGCGGCCGGCGTCTCGACCTGCGCGGCGGCCGGCGGAGCGGCTTCGGACGGCACAGCCTCGGTGGGAGCGGCCTCGGCGGGCGCGGCGGCCGAGGTGGGAGCGGCGGCCGCCGAGGTGTTGTTCGCGTCGTCACCGTCGCCGGAGCGGACGGTCACGAAGACCCCGACCAGCACGGCGATCACGGCGAGGCCGGCCACGGCGCCACCGATGGCCTGGCTCCGCCGTTTCTTGGAGTCGGTGTTCACGGGGCGAGCGGTCTGGGAACTCATATGTTGTCGACTCTCCTGTATCACGCCGGTCCGGAAACTTCGGACACGATACGCGCTTTACGCGAATACGCCCCGTGAAACCTCCACCGAACCGCCGAGGGGGGTGATCCCCCGTCCGGGCGGTCACGCATCCCGCTCTTCACCGTCACACGGCGAAGTGAGATCGTGTGCGTCTGTTAAGCCCCTTGGCCAAATCCCCCGCAGGAGTTCCGCTTGTCCCCGCGCCGACGCCCGACGGGTCATCGGGCCGTTTCCCGACGGCGGGACGACGCGCCGCCGCTGGACGGTCTCGACACCGGCGGGCGCCGCAAAGAGGTGCTGTCCTCGGCCGCGGTGATCCTGGCCGGGGTGCTGCTGGTGATCGGGTTCGGCTTCGTGGCCACGCGCGCGATGGTGCACAAGGACGAGGCGCTGCCCCCGGTCGATCCGCCGGCGCCGGCGCTGGGCGACCTGCGGCTGCCGTCGGCCGGCACGGGCCTGATCCCGTTGGGCAGCGCGTCGCCGTCACCGTCGCCCACCCCGCCGAAGTCGCCGGTCTTCCGCAGCCCGACGGCCGACCCGGGCAGCGTCCGGATCACCCAGGCCGACGTGCCGGCGGCGGTCGACCTGACGGCCGAGGGCACGGCGGACTGGGTCCATTGGGGACTGAACGGGACGTTCTCCCTGGAACGGGCGTCCGGCGGCGGCTTCAAGATCCTGGAGGGGGCGCCGACCGCGCCCCGGTTCCGCCACGAGCTGAGCCCGCAGCGCTTCAGCTGGAGCGGCGGCAGCCCGGTGGCGGTCAGCGCGGGCACGACGACGGGCATTCGCACCTGCGGGAAGGGCAACGGCTTCACCCTCTCGGTGCCGGCGGGGCCGGCGCCGAGGACCTTGAGGTTGTACGTGGGTTCGCTCGCGGCCCGCGGAAAATTGACCGCCCGGCTCTCCACGGGCACGGCCGGCGGCTCTATCGTGCTCGATCAGCGCACCGGAACGCTGCGGACGGCGGTGCTGACCGTGGTGTACCACGCACCGAAGAGCGGGCAGGTGCAGTTGAGCTGGGCCACCGACGCGACCTACGGCAAGGGGTGCGGCGGGGTGGCCCTGGAGGCGGCGACGCTTCGATGACGTGCTTGCATATCGGGCCGGCCGGGTACCGCCGGCCGTAGGCGACAAGAGGGGTTTTGCGTGTTCGCGGGCTTTGGATCGTGGGTGGCCCGCTTCCGGTGGCCGGTGCTGGCCGTCGCGCTCGTCGCGGTGATCAGTGCGGGCGTCTGGGGGCTCGGTGTCTTCGGGCAGGTGTCCGAGGGCGGCTACAACGACCCGAACAGTGAGTCCTCCCGCGCCGTCGAGGCGGCCACGGAGGCGTTCGGGGCGCAGGGCGGCGACCTCGTCGTGATCTACACCCCCACCAAGGGCAAGATCGACGACGCCGCGCTCGGCAAGCGGGTCCGCGAGCGGCTCGCCGCGCTGCCCAAGTCGGCCGTGACCGGCTCGACGTCCTACTGGCAGGCGCGCAGCGCCCAGTACGCGGCCAAGGACAAGAAGAGCGCCGTCGCCGTGGTCACCCTGGCCGGCGCCGACGACGGGGCCAAGCTCGACGCCTACCGCGAGATCGACGACAAGTTCGCCGTCGAGGGCGCCACGGTCCAGCTGGCCGGCGCGACCGTGCTGGCCGACGCGTCCACCTCCCGCTCCACGTCCGACCTGGCCACGGCCGAGGCCATCTCCCTGCCCATCACCCTGGTCCTGCTGCTGTTCATCTTCGGCTCGCTGGTCGCGGCGGCCCTGCCGGTGCTGGTCGGCGGCGCGGCGGTGCTGGGCTCGCTCGGCATCCTGCACGCGATCGCCTCGCACCACGAGGTCAACTCGTTCGCGGTGAACGTGGCCTCCCTGCTCGGCCTGGGCATGGCCATCGACTACGGCCTGTTCATGGTGGGCCGGTTCCGCGAAGAGCAGGCGGCCGGGCGCACCCCGGCCGAGGCGGTGCAGCGCACGGTCGCGACGGCCGGCCGCACGGTGCTGTTCTCGGCGTCGCTGCTGATGATCGCGCTCGCCGGGCTGCTGCTGTTCCCGCAGGGCTTTCTCAATTCCTTGGCGTACGGGGGTCTCGCGGCCGTCGGCCTGGCCGCGCTCCTGTCGCTGACGCTGCTGCCGGCGATCCTGGCCGTGCTCGGCCCCCGCGTCGACAAGCTGCCGGTCCGCCTGCCGTTCTCGGCCGGCGACCCCGACAAGTCGTTCTGGGCGCGGCTGGCCACCGGCGTGCTGCGCCGCCCGGTCGTGGTGGCGGTGCCCATCCTGGCCGGTCTGCTGCTGCTCGCCCTGCCGATCGGCGGCGTCCGCTTCGGCGAGGCCGACGAGCGCACCCTGCCGGCCGGCGATGCGGCCCGCCAGGCGATCGAGACCCTCCAGGCGAGCTATCCGCAGTTCGCCGGCGACGGCGTGCAGATCGTGCTGCGCGGCCAGGGCGACACGTCGAAGTTCGCGGTCCAGCTCCGCCAGATCCCGGGCATCGCGCAGGTCACGCCGGCCCAGCGGGCCAAGGACACGACGGTTTTCACGGCCACCCTGACGTCGACCGACCCGTTCAGCACGTCCTCGCGCGACGTGGTCGACAGCATCCGGGCCCTGCCGGTGCCGGCCGGCGTGGAGCTGCTGGTGGGCGGCACGACCGCCCGCAACATCGACAGCCTCCAGGCCACGGCCGACAAGCTGCCGCTGATGATCGGCCTGCTGGTCGGCGCCACCCTGATCCTGATGTTCCTGGCCTTCGGCTCGATCCTGCTGCCGATCAAGGCGGTGCTGATGAGCGCGCTCAGCCTGAGCGCCACCTTCGGCATCCTGGTCTGGATCTTCCAGGACGGCCACCTGGCCGGCCTGCTCAACGTGACACCGGCCCCGCTCGAAGCGGGCATCGTGGTGCTGATGGCGGCGGTCGTGTTCGGCCTGTCCACCGACTACGAGGTGTTCCTGCTCTCCCGCATGGTCGAGGCCCGCGCACACGGCGCCACGTCCAAGGAGGCGGTCACGACGGGCCTGGCCCGCACCGGCCGGGTGATCAGCGCGGCCGCCCTGCTGCTGATCGTGGTGACGGGCGCCTTCGCCCTCTCCTCGGTCACGACCATGCGCTTCGTCGGCGTCGGCATGATCGTCGCGCTCCTGCTGGACGCCACTGTCGTACGCATGCTGCTGGTACCCGCCGTCCTGGGCTTCCTGGGCAACGCGGCCTGGTGGGCGCCGGGCCCGTTGAAGCGCCTCCAGCAGAAGGCGGGCTTGGCCGAACACGCGGGCGAGCTGCCGTCGGGCCGCCACGCCGCCACGGACGACACCCAGGTGCTGGCCCTGCCCGCGGGCCCGAGCCCGACATGGCTGGCGCCGTTCTTCGAGGAGCCCAGAGCCCTGCCCGGCGCCTCGTCGCCGTACGCGCTCCCCGCGGGCTCGGACGCCGCCGCCACGCAGGTCATCTCCCGGGTCACCGACGACGAGCCCATCGACGCCGAGATCATCCCCGACCCCGAGCCGGCCTCCCCCTCCGCCGCCGCGTCCTCCTCCTCGCCGGAATCTGATGCCTCCGAGGCCGTCGCCGACGATCGCACGGCCGCCTACCCCGTGATCAGCACCGGCGCCGAGCCCGCCACCGACGACCGCACCGCCGCCTACCCCGTGATCGGAGCCGGCAGCGTCACCTCGACGTCGCCGGACGCGTCGTCGCCCGTCGAAGCCCCGTCGGCCCCCTCGGAGTCGCCCTCTTCCGAGGAGTCGGCCCTCTCCGAGGAGTCGTCCTCCTCCGAGGAATCGCCGTCCTCCCAGAAGCCCACTTCCCCCGCGGAGCCCACTTCCCCCGCGGAGCCCACTTCCCCCGCGGAGCCCACTTCCCCCGCGGAGCCCACTTCCGCGGAGGAGCCCGTCTCCTTCGCAGAGCCCACCTCCTCCGCCGAGCCCGGCTCCTCCGCCGAGCCGCCCTCGCCGGAAGAGCCGCCCTTGTCCGCGGCTGAGTCGTCGCCCGCGACCTCGGCCGGCGAGGACCCCGCACCGGCCGGCACCGCTCTCGATCAGCCTTCCGCCGACACGGCCCTCGAGCAGCCGTCGGCCGAGTCCGTGGAGAGCAGGCTGGTCGAGGCCGCGGCCGCCGAGGCCGTCCGCGCCGGCATCGAACGCGCCGAGGCCGAGATGGCCGCCGACGAGGCCGACGCCGCCTACGCGCACGCCCCCGACCCGGTCTCCGTGGAGTCGACCACCGACACCACCTCCGAGCCCGACGACGACATCATCGACGCCGAGATCATCGAGGACGACGACCTCCCCCGGGGCTCGGTCTACCCCAGCTCGACGGGCTTCCTGCTGCCGTCCGAGCCGTCGACCGGCACCACGTACAGCAGCAGCAACTACACCGACTACTCAGCACCCGACGAGTTCTTCTTCTCGTCCTCCACCAGCACGTTCACCAGCGCTTTCGCGCTACCCGCCGAACCCGACCCGGTGGACACCCAGGCACCCACCCCGTTCTTCGGCGACCGCCCCGAGGCCCCCACCTTCTTCCGCGAGCCCTTGGCCCTCCCCCCGATCCCACCCACCACCCGCGCGAACGACCTGGCCGACACCGACTTCGAGCGCACCCGGAGCCTGTCCCCCACCGACCTGAACGCGGCCCGCACCGCCCCCGACGCCCTCCCCCCGGACGTCACCACCCGCTTCGAGGCCCCCGACCTGGAGGCGACAACCCGCTTCGAGGCCCCCGACCTGGAGGCGACAACCCGCTTCGAGGCCCCCGACCTGGCCTCGACCCGCCGAATCCCCGCCGCGCAGATCAAGAAGGCCCTGGCCCCGGACCCCACACCAACCACCGAGAACCCACCGGCGGCCGAGCCCACCCTGCTGTCGAAGCGCCCAGCCACCCCCGCCGAGACCCAGCCCACCACGCCGTCTCAGGCCACCCCGCTGCCGCGCCGCCAGCCCCTACCCGACCCGGAACCCACACCGCAGCCGCCCACCGACACTCCACAGGCCGCTCCAGCGCAGACCCCCTTCGCGGCCGAGGTCCCGTCCGTAAGCCCGACGCCGCTCGCCGCCGAGACCCCGACCGCCAGCCCGGTCCAGGCGCCGCTCGCTGCCGAGGCTCCGTCTGCCAACCCGGTCGCGGCCGAGGCTGTCTCCGTCAGCCCGCCCGCCGCTGAGGCCGCGCCCTCGGTGCCGGCGGAGGCCGCTCCCCTGCCGCGGCGACGGACGCTCGCGGACGTCGACCCGTTCCGCGCGAATCCGGAGCCCCTGGCTCAGCGCGCGTTCCAGGCGGACCCGCTGCCGCGGCGCCAGCCGACCGAGGCGGATCCGTTCCGGGCCAACCTGGATCGGCCGCTTCCACAGCGCCCGTCCCAGCCCGAACTGCCCGCTGCCAGCGCAGCACCGGCCCCGGCCGAACCGAAGGCGTCGGCCTTCCCCGCTCTGCCGGCCCTCCCGGTCGGCCGCGGCGACCGGCCCACGGACCTGAGCAGCTACCTCCCACAGCGCCGCGCCGACATCCCGGCCCAGCGCCGCCCCGAGGAAGCCACCCAGCCCGCCCAGCCCGCCCAGCCTTCCCCGCCAGCCCAACCTTCCCCGCCGGCCCAACCTTCAGTGGCCGCCCAAGGCTCTCCCTCGGGACAGCCTTCACTGCCGACCCAGCCTTCAGTGCCCGCCCAAGGCACTCCCTCGGGACAGCCTTCACTGCCGGTCCAGGCCGCTCCATCGGCCCAGACCTCTCCGTCTGGCCAGCCCTCGCCACGCGTCCCAGCAGGTTCGCCGGCCCAAGCCGGTCTGCCCACCCAGGATTCTCCGGCCGGCCAGGTTTCCTCGGCCTCGGCCCCGTCGGCCAACCCGGCCCCGTCGGCCAACCCGGCCCCGTCGGCCAACCCGGCCCCGTCGGCCAACCCGGCCCCGTCGGCCAACCCGGCCCCGTCGGCCAACCCGGCCCCGTCGGCCAGCCCGGCGGCTGGTGTGCGCCGGCCGGCCTCGCTCGCGGATCAACCGCTGCCGCACCGGTCGGGGCGCAACGAGGCCTCCTTCTCTGAGCCTGCCGCCGCCACCGGCTCCGCGCCTGAACTGCCGTCGTTTCCGGCGCCGCGCGCGTTGCCTCCCGCGCCCGTTCGGCGGCCGGCGGATCTCGGCGACCATCTGCGGGAGTCGCGGCCGGCCGATCTGGCGCAGTACAGCCGTACCCACCCGCCGGCCGATCGGCCCAAGCCCGCCGCCACCGGCGAAGCCCCGAACGCCGGCCGCCGGCCCGAGACCCTGGCCGAGGTCAAGCCCACCCGGCGCCCGGCCAGCCTCGCCGACCAGGTTCCGGCCCGTCCCCGCCCCACCGCCAACCCCGACGGCCCGGAGACCACTGACTGATCTCGCCCCACCGGTCGGGCCGGCACAGTGCCGGCTCGGCCGGGGTCAGGGGTGGTAGCGGCCCAGCATCTCCGACGCCTGGGCGGTGATGTCGGCTATCACCGAAGCGGCGCTCTTCACGCCGTCGATCAAGCCGACGCCCTGGCCCGCAAGCAGTGGCATCTCCTCCAGGTCGCCCCTGGTGACCCGGGTCGGCACCAGGTTGGAGAAGCGCGGAATCTCGATCTCGGGGCCGCCCAGGCTCGTGTGGCCGATCACCGGGCGTTCGGCGCCCGGCGGGGGCTGCCGGGGCCACTGCTCGGTCACCCTGGTGCTCAGCACCCTCATCGGGTTGAACTCGGGTGTCTCGGGGCCGAACAGTGACGTACGCACCGTCTCCGTCGCCTTGGCCGTGACCAGTCTTTCCTTGTAGCCCTCGTGGGCACCGGACTCGTCAGTGGCCACCAGTCTGGTGCCGATCCACGCCCCGTCCGCGCCCAGCATCAGGGCCGCCGCCAGGCCCCGCCCGTCCGCTATGCCGCCCGCGGCCAGCACCAGGGCCGGGCTCACCGCGTCCACCACCAGCGGCACCAGCGCGAACGTCGGCAGCGTCGCATAGTTGTGGCCGCCCGCCTCCACGCCCTGCGCCACCACCACGTCGACCCCGTCGTCCACCGCCTGTCTCGCCGCGTCCACCGAGCCGACCTGTTCGAAGACCCGGACCCCCGACTCGTGCAGCCGGTCGATCCACGTGCGCGGTGGATGTCCCCAGTGGAACGACGCGGCCGCCACCGGCCCGGCGCAGACCGCCTCGATCTGGTCGTCCTGGGTGAAGCCGGTGATGAAGTTGACGTGGAACGGCCGGTCCGTGCCGGCTCTGATCCCGGCGATCGTCTGTGCGAGCGCCGGCGCCGGCATGAGGCCGACGCCGAGCGCTCCCATCGCTCCGGCGTTGCTGACCGCCACCGGCAGTTCCGGCGTCATCGCCACGAACGCCATGCCGGCCTGGGCGATCGGGGTCGACAGCCCGTACTCCTCGGTGAACCTGGTTCGCAGTTCCATCCGGTCGACGATGACACCTTCGGGCCGCCGGGCCTGTCAGCCGTGGGACAGCAGCCGGCCCACGTTCTCCGGCGCGAAGAACTCGACCGGCGAGGTGATCCCCGAGTTGAGGCGGGCGAACGCGTCCTGGCCCTCCTGGCTGCCGGCCAGCGCCGACATCAGCTGGACCGTCTGCTCGTCCGGCGGCTGGAGCGAGGCGATGCCCAGGGTCATCTGATAGACCGGCATGGCGCGGGCGTCACGCTTGGCCTGATATCCGGACAGGGCTTCGTCGTACGGCTTCGCGCCGCTCAACGTCGTGTCCAGCGCCTCGGCCAGGCCTTCGGCGTCGAGGAAGGCGTCCGTGATGCCCTGCGCCGTGATGAAGTCGCGGTTGTATCCGGCGTCGCCGACCAGCGCCCAGCCGGGGCCCCACGGGGTGCGGAAGTAGTTCGGCACCGCCATGCCGGAGATCCGCTCCTCGCGCTTGGCGTCGCCGATCCGCTCGGCGAACGACGGCGACAGCGCGAACGTCTCCATCAGGGTGGCCTCGACGTCGTCACGGTGCGCGGCCATCTCGGCGTGCGGCCAGCCGCCGATCACCAGGGTCAGGTCGTCGTTGGTGGGGCAGACGGCCCAGCCGCGGCCGGGGCGGCTGTACGCCTCGAAGGTGTCGGTCGGCAGGTTGCTGTAGTACGAGTAGTAGCCGACCGTCAGCGGCGCCCGCTCCTCGTACACGGCCGGCTCGACCGTCTTGGCGACCACCGACGTGCGCCCGTCGGCCCCGACCACCACGCGGGCCCGCTCGGTCACCGTCGTTCCGCCCGGTCCGCGCCCGCGGATCCCGGTCACCCGGCCGTCGTCGACGAGCACCTCGTCGACGGTGAAGTCCTCGCGCACCTCGGCGCCGGCCTCGGCCGCGGCGTCGATCAGGATCTTGTCGAGGAGGGTACGGCGGGGCGCGTAGGCGTACGGCGAGTCGGCGCTGCCCGGATCTCCGGCCAGGGTGATCGGCCCGAAGTCGAACGAGTAGCGGCCCACCGGCGGGCAGCCGGTCGCGGCCACCCGGTCGAGCAGCCCCCAGCGCTGGAGCGCGGCCGCGCCCGGCGGGTGGATGACGTGCGTCGACACCGTGTCGCTGGGGAAGGTGGCCCGATCGACCAGGAGCGTTCTATAACCCTTGCGGGCCATCGACATCGCGAGTGGCGACCCGGCGCAGCGAGCTCCGACCACGATGACGTCGTACGTCGTTTCCGTCATCCCGCCATAGTGGAAGATGACGACGGTCAGCGGAAGACCAGTCCCCCGCCTACTTCGATCACCTGGCCGGTGAGCGCGGCCGAGCCGTCGGAGACCAACAGGCGTACCGTCTCGACCAGATCTTCCGGGACGATGGGCCGGGGCACCGCCTGCCGGGCCAGCAGCGGCGAATGGGCCTCCTGATCGCGGCCGTGGGCGAGCTCGGCCTCCCCCTCGGTGCGGATCGCGCCCGGCGAGAGCGCGTTGACCGTGATGCCGCGCGGCCCGAGCGCGTGGGCCAGCGAGCGGGTCAGCCCGATGAGCGCCGCCTTGCTGGCGACGTAGGCCGGCCCGGACGGCCCGCCCATGACGACGGTCGGCGAGACCACGTTGACGATCCGGCCCCAGCCTTTCGCCGCCATGCCTTCGCTGAGGGCCTGGGCCAGCAGCATCGGCGCTGTCACATTCACCGCGAAGGTCTGCTGCCACTCGTCGTACGGCAGATCGGCGAAGTTGACGTTGGAGGCGCGAGCCGCGTTGTTGATCAGGACGTCGACCGGACCGGCTTCAGCGGCCAGGGAGCGGACGGCGTCCGGATCGGAGAGGTCGGCGTCGAACAGCGAGGCCGAGGCGCCGAGATCGCGACAGCGCTGGGCGACACCGGCGGCCTCCGCCGCGGCGTCCAGGTGATGCAGCAGCAGGGTGTCGCCGGGGCGGGCCAGTCCGGCCGCGAGGGCGGCGCCGATCCCCCGCCGCGCCCCGGTGATCAAAATCCGCATGCCGATCACCCTACGGCGACCGCCGAGGGCGCGGGAGCCACGACGCGCGTCGACAACCAGCACCCCGCCGCCACGAGGGTGAAGCCGGCGATCGTGCTCACGCCGAGGTGCTCGTTCAGCAGGATGACACCGAGAAGCACGGCCACAACGGGATTCACGTACGTCACCAGGCCCGCCCGCGTCGACCCGACGAGCCCGATCAGCTGGTAGAAGGCCAGTAGTGCCACAGCCGTACACAGCAGACCCAGAACCACCAGCGAAGCCCACGCCGAACCGGAGACCGGCGAAGCCGGCAGGGCGAACGCCGCGAAAGGCGCCAGCACCACCGCGCTGATCCCCGTGGTCGCGCCGGTCAGCGCCTCGGTCGGCACGTCGGACAGGCGGCGCTGGACCAGCATCGTCGCCACCGCGTAGCTCACGGTCGCCAGCAGCACCATGCCCGCGCCGATCAGGCCGTTGCGGTCGCCCGACAGATCGAGGCCGACCAGCAGGGCCACCCCGCCGAAGCCGAGGGCCAGGCCGGCGATCCGGATCGGGGTGAGCGGCTCGCGGCGCGCCATCAGCAGGGCGATGGCGACCGGCTCGATGGCGATCAGCAGACCGGTCAGGGAGGAGCTGATGTGCGTCTCCCCGTACGTGATGAGCAGGAACGGCCCGGTGATGTGCACGAACGAGAGCAGGACGACCGGGCCGAGGTGGCCGCGGAGGCGGCTCAGCGTGCCCCGCGCCGCGGCGATCGGCAGCAGGATCACCGCGGCGATGGCGATGCGGCCGGCGACCACGAGCAGGGGTGACAGATCCTCGATGGCGACCTTGATGAGGAAGTAGGGGATGCCCCAGAGCACGGACACGAGCAGGAACAGGAGCCAGGCGCGACGATTCACACCCTGAGCCTCGTCGCCTACGGTAGTAAGCGGTAGTACCCACCTCCTGATGTGGCTGTTAGGAATTCTTATGATCGACGTCCGGCGCCTGCAGATCCTGCGCGAGGTGGCCCGGCTCGGCAGCTTCAACCGGGCCGCCACCACCCTGCGCATCACCCCGTCGGCCGTGTCCCAGCAGATCAGTGCCCTGGAGCGCTCCTTGGGCACGGTCGTGGCCCTGCGGAGCACCCGGGGCGTCGTGCTCACCGACGCCGGCCGGGTGCTGGTCGACGCGGGCGACGCCATCGCGGCCGAACTGGCCAGCGCCGAACACGAGATCGCCCGGCTGGCCCAGGCCGGCACCGGCAAGCTCACCGTCGCCACCTTCACCAGCGGCGGCCAGCGGCTCCTGCCGTCCGCCCTGACCCGCTTCGCCGAGGAACGGCCCGGTGTCGAGCTGGCCGTGCTCGAGAACGAGCCCGAGGACGCGATCCCGCTGGTCCGGGAGGGCGCGGCCGACCTGGCGCTGGTCTACCACTACGACGGGCCGCCGCCGCAGCCCGCCGGTCTGTGCTTCACCCCGCTCATGGAGGACCCCATGTGGATCACGGTCCCCGACGGGCACCACCTGGCCGGGCGGGACGCGGTGACGATCGCCGACCTGGCCGGCGAGCGCTGGGTGCACGGATGCCTGGTCGTCGGCGACCTGCTCGATCACTACGCGGCCATGGCCGGATACGAGCCCCGGGTGGCCTGCCGCGGCACCGACTACGTCTTCGCGCAGTCGCTGGTGCGGGCCGGCGTCGGCATCAGCATGATCCCCCGGGTCGCCCTGACCGGCGGGGTGACCACCGTCGCGCTGCGCCCACCGTGCCCGACCCGGTACATCGGCCTGGTCATGCCGAAACGCCGCCCGAACCCGCTGGCCGAAATCCTGGCCGGGGCCCTTGAGAAGACGGTCGCCGCGCTCGATAAGTAAAGTGGTCCACCGCAGGTTTCACCACGAGTTTCTTTTGAGGGGATTATGTCGGAGCAACGGGTTGATCCCGAGCGTTTGGCGCTCTGCCTCGCGGTGCTCGCCGAGGTCGAGTCCCTGCCCGTGGAGCACCCCGACGCCGTGGCCGTGCGCCGCGCCACCGCGGGCATCTACAAGACGGCCAAGATGCAGCGCCGCCGCGACCGACGCGACGCCATCCTCGAGAACGACCGGGCCGTGACCGCGTCGACGGCCACCGGCGCGCCCGGCCGCATCGACGACGAGACGGCCGGCATCCCGCTCAAGAGCACCGCCCGCTCGGCCGTGGCCGGGGTGCTGCGCCAGGCCCGGGGCTGCTACATCTGCAAGCAGCGCTACACCCAGGTCGACGCCTTCTACCACCAGCTGTGCCCGTCCTGCGCCGAGAAGAACCACGACCGCCGCGACGCCCGCACCGACCTGACCGGCCGCCGCGCGCTGCTCACCGGCGGCCGCGCGAAGATCGGCATGTACATCGCGCTGCGCCTGCTCCGCGACGGCGCCGACCTGACGATCACCACCCGTTTCCCGCACGACGCGGTCCGCCGCTTCAAGGCCATGCCGGACAGCGCCGACTGGCTCAAGCGCCTGCACGTGGTCGGCATCGACCTGCGCGACCCGGCCCAGGTGGTGGCCCTGGCCGACTCGGTGGCCGCGCGGGGCCCGCTCGACATCCTGGTCAACAACGCGGCCCAGACGGTCCGCCGCACCCCGGGCTCGTACTCGGCCATCACCGCCGCCGAGAAGGAGCCGCTGCCGTCGGGCGACCTGCCCCAGCTGGAGTACTTCGGAAGCGTGGGCGTCTCCCCGGCCGCGGTGCTGACGAGCGGCACTTTCACCCCGGAGCAGGTGACGGAACTGGCCCTGACCGCCCGCTCGGTCGCGATCGACGCCGGCGGCCTGGTCCCCGACACCACCTCGACGAACAGCTGGAGCGACCGGGTCCACGAGGTCGACGCGCTGGAGCTCCTGGAGGTCCAGCTCTGCAACGTGACGGCCCCGTTCATCCTGGTCAGCCGCCTGCGCGAGTCGATGGTCCAGTCCCCGTTCCCCCGCCGCTACGTGGTGAACGTCTCGGCCATGGAGGGCGTCTTCAACCGCGGTTACAAGGGCGCCGGCCACCCGCACACGAACATGGCCAAGGCCGCCCTGAACATGCTGACCAGGACGAGCGCGGTCGACCTGTTCGCCGACGGCATCCTGATGACCAGCGTCGACACCGGCTGGATCACCGACGAGCGCCCGCACCCGACCAAGATGCGCCTGCACGAGGAGGGCTTCCACGCCCCGCTCGACCTGGTCGACGGCGCCGCCCGCGTCTACGACCCGATCGTCCGAGGCGAGCTGGGCGAGGACGTCTACGGCTGCTTCCTCAAGGACTACGAGCCGATGCCCTGGTGAGCACGTATTACCGACCGTCAACGAACTGATGACGTAATGCCGTCTCCGGGTGGTCGCCCGGATAGCCTCGAAAAATGATCCACCCGGGTGGCCCGTGAGCGGCGGGCAACGCGCCACCCGCCGTGACGACCTGCCGTTGCCCGCGTCGCGCCGGTCGCCGGACACGGCGGCGGCCGTGCTGCGCGCCGTCCTCGACCACGGGCCGATCGCGCGGAGTTCGATCGCCCGGGCGACCCGGCTGTCCGCCGCGACGGTGACCGGCGTGGCGACGTCCCTGCTCAGTCAGGGCCTGGTCCGTGAGGCGCGGGAGGCGGCCGGGCTGCCGGGGATCGGCCGGCCGCACGTGCCGCTGGACGTCGAGCCGGACGCGGTCGGCGTCATCGGGGTCCACATCGCGGTTCCCCGGGCCACGGTCGCCCTGCTCGACCTGCGCGGGCGGGTGATCACCCGGCGGCAGTACCCGCACGGCCGGCGCGACCCGGACAGCGTTCTCACCGCGCTCCGCCGGGCTGATCGACCGGCCGGACATCCACGCGCTGGTGGACGCGGCCGCGGCGGGCGGCGCCGAGGCGCTCGGGCTGCTGCGGGAGCGGGCCCGTCTCGTGGGCCGCGCCGCCGCCCTGTTGCTCGACCTGTTCGACCCCGAGGTCCTCGTGGTGGCCGAAGCGGGCGCGAACCGGCTGCCGGGCTGCCAGGCGACGTTGCGCTCGGAGACCGCCCACGCGTCGGCATCGGGGGCCGACATGGCGACGCGCCACCGCCCTCAGCGTGCTCTCCGTCCCGCCGTGGACCCCGATCGTGCGCTCGCCGAGGCTCCCCGGCCAGCGCCTTCCAGAACGGTGGCCGGCAGACGCCGAGCATCTCGCCGGTGCGGTGCGCCAGGGGCTCGCGACATTCCAGCGCCGGGGTCGGTCAGCGTGCCGGAGTAGCCGAAGACCACCACGCGCATAGCCCACACACGGACGCGCCGGAGACCCCCGTGGTGCGAGGGCCTCCGGCGAGGCGGTTTCGTGCGGTGGATCAGGATCCGCGAAGGATCAGGTTGCCGTTGTCCGCCGGCGCCGCATTCCCTGCGGCGTTATCCCGCTGGCGTTTCGTTCAAACCCAGACCACGCAGGACGTCATCGCGGTTCGCGTCTCCACGCAGCGCGGTCAAGGAATTCAAACGGCCCAGCAAAGTCGTGGAAGACGCCGGGGCACTTCAAGTCCTGAATCGCCGACAACGTCTTTTCAAAACGCTGGATACGGCTTTCCAGGTCCGTTCCGCTCGGAAGACTCGCATTCTTCAGCGCTACCTGCGCGTTCACCTGGGCTTGAGTCGGTGGGCAGCGACCGGGAACATTCACCCCGGTGGGGCCCACACGGTCGGCCGTCGCGTTCGGATCGCCCGGGCTGAAACCCAGCGCCGGCACCAAGGCGTCGATGCTGCCGGAGCCGGCTCCGGCGTTCGCGTCACCGGATCCTGGGGCGGCGGACCTATCCGCTGGCGTTTCGTTCAAACCCAGACCACGCAGGACGTCATCGCGGTTCGCGTCTCCACGCAGCGCCGTCAAGGAATTCAAACGGCCCAGCAAAGTCGTGGAAGACGCGGGGCACTTCAAGTCCTGAATCGCCGACAAAGTCTTCTCAAAACGCTGGATGCGGCTTTCCAAGTCCGTTCCGCTCGGAAGACTCGCATTCTTCAGCGCTACCTGCGCGTTCACCTGAGCTTGAGTCGGTGGGCAGCGACCGGGAACATTCACCCCGGTCGGGCCCACACGGTCGGCCGTCGCGTTCGGATCGCCCGGACTGAAACCCAGCGCCGGCACCCTCTTCGTCCCGTCCTGCTTGTGCCGAGATATACGAGCAGCGATGTGCAGCAGTTCATGACGCTGAGCAAGCCTTCCTTAAAGTTTCTTTAGCGATAATTCGGGGGCGTGCGTCCGCGGGCACCCGGCCGCGGGTCAGCAGCGAACTCGCCACCATCACGGTGAACGCGAGCGGCATCGTCCGCACAGTCGGCTGCGCTACCAGGCCGGAGGGCCGAGATGGCGTCGTACTTCAGCGGCGAATCTGGGCACGCCAGTGCGCTGCAGAAGGACCAGGATCTCCGGCAAGGTGTTCGGCACTCTCCGGTAGGACGCGGCTTGGTGGCGGAGCACGTCCATGGTCAAGCCGGGGTAGAGGTCGAGTTGGTCGAGCAGGAAGTCGTCGGGGTGGATGGCCGCGATGTCGTAGGGCTTGAGGGCAGGCTCGGGGAAGTCGCTGAGGTTGAAGGCGACGACGACTTCGGCATTGGCGCGTACGGCGGCGGCGGCCGGGACGTGCCGGTCCTTCGGATGGTTCGCCATACCGTCAAGGAGTCAAGGAACGCCGGGAACGCCACCATGACCGGCCGTCACCTCGACGGCGGAGAGTCGAGAGTGATCTCGTACAGGTCGTCGTCCTCGGCATCGGCGGCCATCTGGTCCAGGGCTCCGCGGCGTTCGGTGCGAGTGCGCTCGGAGTAGTCGAGAATGTCCCGCAGCAGAACTCGTCGATGCCGGCCGCGCAGGCTGTGCGGGATCTCGCCGTCGGTGAGCAGGCGGACCAGCGTGGGTCGCGAGATGTTGAGTATGTCAGCGGCTTCCTGGGTCGTCAGCATCGTGTTGTGCGGGGCAATCGAGACGGCCATGCCCTGGGACAGGGCGCCGACGACGTCGCGCAGCAGCTCGTAGAGCTCGGCCGGGATGTCGAGTTGCGAACCGTCCGGGCCCACCAGCTTCGCTCGCACGGGAGCCTCGGCGTCGGCCAGACCCCGCGCGAAGCGCACCAGGTCAGCGGGGTTTTCAGGTGGCAGAACGGTCCGTTCACGCAGGGTGCTCGACATGAAGACCCGACCGTAGGACGCATGCCCGATGACGCACAACGATCCCACCGAGCGCGACCCCCGCTCTCGAAGGTGACGGGAAAGGCCCGGGTCGTGCTCACTGCCTCGTCTGCCGAACAGCGCACTTGGGAGAGCCGGCTGATCGGCCACGGGCTGCTCACACAAAGTCTGCTGACGGCGCTGCTCGACGCGGTGGGGATCGCCGTCGACGGTGGGGTGCGCGGTTCACCTCCACCACCGATCGGTGCAGTCCCGGCAGGCGGCCGGCGTGCACCTGGGAATTCCCGCGAACACGATCAAGCAGTGGGTCTCCGGCGGCAACGAACCGCCGGTCATGCATTCAATCGCGCCCTCGACCCCGCGCGGACCACGTCTGCAGTTCATCGCCCTGGCGGAGGCTCATTTCCTCCGCGGGCTGCGTAACGCGGGCTTGTCGATGCCGCAGATCCGCGCGGGTGCCGAGCGTCTGCGAAAGGTGACGGGCGAGGAGTATGTGCTGGCGAGTGTCGGCCGCCGAGTAGTCGCGGCTTTCGGGATGTGGGCGAGCAGGTCCACACACTCGCGGAAGTGTTCGGCGAAGAAGCTTCGCAGCAGCTTGAGGATGGGCGCTGAATGGCGACCACGACACCGTGGGGTGTCCGGGGGTCGCCCCCGGAAGCGGAAACAGTCGAGCCACGGCCCTGCGGGGCCGTGGCTCGATGTGGTGCTTACTGACGATGTCAGTGCTTGCCCTTGTGGTGACGGTGGTGGTAGCGGTGGTAGTAGCCCGGGCCACGGTCGCCGAAGTCGTCGCGGTCCCAGTTGTACCAGTTGTCGCTCCAGTCGTCCCAGTCGTCGTTGTCCTCGACGACCAGGGCCCAGCGGCTGCGGAAGCCGTAGCCGATGCGCACGCACTCGGCGTCGTCCCAGCGGTCGAAGCGCTCGCCGAGACGGCCGGCGATGACGCAGCGACGGAAGTCCCGGTAGTAGCCGACGACGCGCTCGTCATCGTCGTCCCAGTGCTTGGCCTGGTTCGTGGTCGCCTGGGGGGCAGTGCTGCCCGTGGAGGCCACGGCCGTGCCGGCACCCAGCGTCGCGGCGGCGACGACACCCAGACCGGACACCATCAGCATTCGGGTGATTCGGTTCATCTCACACCTTCTCTTGACAAAACGCTGTGTCCCAAGAAGGAGATCATGAGAACGCAATGTCACGGGTCGGTTTCGTAACGTGTAACCCGATCGTGGGAGAACGGACTTGGGCTACGCTTCCGGCAGCGCCAGGTAGGCGGGGCGCAAAAGCTCAACAATCGGGCGCCCGTCCTGCGCCAGCCCGGGCGGATCGAGCTGGTCGAGCAACGCGTCAGGCCTGGTCACGGCCCCGGGGCGCCCGCCGACGGCCGCCGGGGGAAGCGCGCCGCCCCAGAAGTCGGCCGGGTCTCCCAGCCCGTCACCCGGATCGGTGACGGGGGTCTCGGCGGGAGCCGGAGCGGCCGCCTCGCCGGTGACCGCGCGGGCGCTGCGCAGCTCGCGCAGGCGCAGCAGCAGCTCGTCGCGGCCGCGGCCCCGCCAGGTGAAGGCCCCGAACGGGTCTTCCTCGAAGCTGCGGGCCAGCGCGTAACTCGCCGCCGCCAGGTGTACGCACGGCATGGGCCAGCGCTCGCAGGTGCAGTCCATCGCCACTTCGTCGAGCGACAACGGCACCAGCGAGAGCCCGGCCGCCTGGAACACGCCGCCGATCCCCGGCGGCATCCGCCCCGCCAGCAGATCGGCCGCGAACCGCGCCTCGCGAACCAGGTCTTCCTCGACCCGGGCCCACTCCGAGGCCCCGAACGCCCGCACCGCGATCCGGGCCCGGAAGGCCCGCGGATCGTCCGGCCCGCGCACCAGCGCCACCACGAGGCTTCCCGAGATGGTCAGGCTCCGCACGTGCCCGGCCCGCTCGTCGCGCCGCCCCCGCGCGAACGTCGGCCCCATCCGCAACGACTCGAACGTCCCGAGGAACGCCAGCGACAGACGCTCGTCATGCTCAGTCACCGACGGCCTCCGGGGCGAGGGTCAGCAGGTCGTGGAGCTCGGTGGTGGTCAGCGAGGTCAGCCAGCCCTCGCCGTTGCCGACCACCCGGGCGGCCAGGACGCCCTTGTCGGCCAGGAGACGGTCGATGCGCTCCTCCAAGGTGCCCAGGCAGACGAGGGTGTGCACCCGCACGTCCTTGGTCTGCCCGATGCGGAAGGCCCGGTCGGTGGCCTGCTCCTCGGTGGCCGGGTTCCACCAGCGGTCCACGTGCACGACGTGGTTGGCGGCGGTCAGGTTGAGGCCCGTGCCGCCCGCTTTCAGCGACAGGACGAAGACACCGGGGCGGGTGTCGGCCTGGAAACCGGCCACCATCTCGTCGCGGGCCGCCCGGGGCGTGCCGCCGTGCAGATAGCGGACCGGCACGCCGAAACGGGCGGCCAGATGCGGGGTGAGCATCGAGCCGAAGCGCGCGAACTGCGTGAAGCACAGCAGGCTCTCGCCCTGGCCGAGGGCCTGGTCGACGATCTCCTCCAGGCGCTCGAGCTTGCCCGAGCGGCCGGGCAGCGGTGAGTTGTCGCCCAGCAGCAGCGCCGGGTGGACGCAGGCCTGTTTCAGCTTGGTCATGCCGGCCAGCACGATGCCCTTGTTCCAGCGGTCGGTCGACTCGTCGAGCCGGTTCGTCATCTCCTCGAGGATCGCCTTGTAGAGCGTGCTCTGCTCGCCGGTCAGGCCGCACAGATGGCGCACGTGACGCTTGTCGGGCAGGTCGTCGACGACGATCGGGTCGGATTTGACGCGGCGCAGAAGGTACGGCCGGGTGGCCTGGCGCAGGCGGGCGGCCGCGTCCTCGTCGGCGTACCGCTCGATCGGCACGGCGAAGCGGGCCCGGAACGTGTGGGCCGAGGCCAGCACGCCCGGGTTGACGAAGTCGAGGATCGACCACAGCTCGGCCAGGCGGTTCTCCACCGGCGTGCCGGTCAGCGCGATCCGCACCCGGGCCGGGAAACGGCGCACCGCCTTGGCCGCCGCGCCCGCGCTGTTCTTGACGTTCTGCGCCTCGTCGAGCACCACGCGGTCCCACTGGGTGGCCGCGAGCCGGTCGGCGTCGCGGACCGCCGTGGCGTACGTGGTCAGCACGATGTCGGCGTCCAGCGCCACGTCCCGGTCGGTGCCGTGCAGCACCGCGACGCTCAGCGACGGCGCGAAGCGGGCGATCTCGCGCTGCCAGTTGCCGAGCACCGACAGCGGGCAGATCAGCAGCGCCGGGCCGGACCGCCGGTGCAGCAGCAGGGCCAGCAACTGCACGGTCTTGCCGAGGCCCATGTCGTCGGCCAGGCAGGCGCCCAGGCCGAGGCCGTCGAGGAACGCCAGCCAGGAGAAACCCCTGATCTGGTAGGGCCGGAGCGACCCCACGAGCGCCGCCGGCGGGTCGAGCAGGGTGAGCCGGTGCTCCAGGTCGCCCGAGAGCAGGTCGGCCATCCACCCCGAGCCGGCCGTGGCCGTCACCGGCAGCGGAAGCTCCTCGGGCGGCAGCAGCTTGATCGTGCGCAGCGCGTCGCCGGCCGTCATCGTGCCGCCGCCGCGGACCAGGAACCGCAGGCCGGCGTCGAGCCTTTCCGCGTCGAGGTAGACCCACCGGCCCCGCAGCCGCACCAGCGGCACCTTGGCCCGGGCCAGGTCGGTCAGCTCGGCCTCGGTGAGCATCTCGCCGCCGAGCGCCAGCCCCCAGTCGTAGTCGACCATGTGGCCGAGGTCGGCCGCCTGGTCGCGCAGCACGGCCGGCACCGCCTCGCGCGGGCGCAGGTTGAGACCCAGCCCGAGCCCGGGCCCCTGCCGCCACCACGCGGGCAGCAGCACGCCGTAGCCCGCCTCCTCAAGGGTGGCCGCGTGGCTGAGGAAGCGGTGCGCCTCTTCGGTGTCGAGCACCATGTCGACCGGCCGGGGCACGCGCAGCGCCGCCTCGAGGTCGGGGTAGAGCCGGGCCGCCCGCCCGAGCCCGCCGAGCAGTCTCTCCTGCGGATGGCGCGTCCACCGGCGCAGCGGCGCGTACGAGTCGCGCCAGACGTCGGCCGCCGTCACCAGGGCGCTCGGCTCGTCGACGGCCTGGAGCAGGAACTCCAGCAGCCAGGCCTCGCGCGGCGGCGTGCCGGCCGGGTCGACCGCGTCGGGCTCCTCGCCCTCGTCGGTGATGTGGCTGAGCCGGAAGCAGAGCCGCACGGCCGCCCCGGAGACCGCGCCCGCGTGCCAGGCGTCGAGCTTGTCGGCCAGGTCGTCGGCGAGGGCGGGCGCGGCGACGAAGCGGGGCTCGTCGGTCAGCGCGGTCAGCCACCCGTCGCCGATGTGCACGCCGGCCTCGGCCAGCCGGGTGCGGACCAGGCCGTCGACGAGCCGGTCGAGCGCCGCGGCCAGCGCGTCGGCCGCCGGCAGCCCGGCCACGTCGCCGGGCCGGGACCGCTCGGCCCGGGCCGCGGCGGGCAGCCGGCGCAACAGGTCGGCGTGGTGGACGGCGTCGAAGCCGGTGAGCACGGGACGCCAGCGGGCGATCGGCCCGTGCGGATGGACCGCCGGCAGCACCCGCCCGCGCCGGACGAGATCGGCCGCGAACGCGCACAGCTCGATCATCCACAGCACCGACGCCCCGAGCCGCCCGTCCCACGAGTCGGCGAGGTCGTCGTCGAGGAACGGCACGGTCACCGCCGGCACCGGCCAGGCCCGAAGGCGGGGCGTTCCGCGCCGGGGCGGCAGGCCCAGCTGAGGCGACGGCAAGGGCCCGGCGCTGGTCGAGGGAAGCACGAGTGTCGCCTCGGGGCGGGCGTCACCGGCCGGGAGCTGGCCGGCGGGCAGCGCGAAGGGATGGGCGCCACGCGACAGCGTGCCCGCGCCACTGCCCGACGGCGAGCCCGGCGTGGCCGACTCGCCCCACAGCACCAGGGAGCCGTCACGCCCGACGAAGGAATGCAGCACCCGCACGGTGGCCTGGGCGACGGCGGTCATGCCACGCTCCAGTCGGGCCGCACCCGGGCACACACCGGATCACCGTGGGCGTCGGTCAGGCCCAGAGAGCCGATCAAGACCTTTCCCTCGTACGCCTCCCGCAGCACCGCCGTGGGCACATCACCGAACATGAGCTTGGCCCGCCGGAACATCTCGAACGTGTCCCCGACGACGTTTCCCCAGGTCAGATAGAGGAACCGGGCCCCCGGCCGCCCGTGGACCCACGGCC
Organism: Actinoplanes sp. CA-131856; assembly: GCF_050956135.1. Classification (GTDB taxonomy): domain Bacteria; phylum Actinomycetota; class Actinomycetes; order Mycobacteriales; family Micromonosporaceae; genus Actinoplanes. The sequence continues at coordinate 6,694,776 of NZ_CP191849.1, forward strand.
CGCCCACGTCGAGCAGCTCGTCGACCTCGCGCGCGTCGACCGCGATCTCCCACGTCGCCGAGGGCGCCCAGGCCGGGACCAGCCGCTCGGCGACCGCCTTGCGCTGCATGCCGACATGCACGTTGGCCAGGCGCAGCGCGGACGACCCGGCCCGGGCGCCGGGCAGGTCGTGTCCCTCGATCCGGATCTGCACACCGCAAACATTAGGCCGGGGGTACGACATGATCGCGCGACCAGGCGTCGATCAGGCCGCCGAAATGTGCGAGGAACCTCTCGTGCTCGTGGACCGGATAGGTGGCGCGGACCGTCTCGCGCAACAGCGACCGGAACTCCTCGGAGGTGACCCAGTCGTGCACGATCTCGTCCACGTGCCCGAGGTAGGAGGCGCAGAAGTCCCGGTAGCGGTCGACCTCGAAGTACGCGTCGGCCAGCCTGCGGTATTCGGTGAGTTTCTCGGCGTACGACAAAGAACTGTCGTCCGAGATCTCGAAATAGGCCGACGTGTCGGTGTCCAGGCGCGGACGGCGGCCGGTGACGACGCAGTAGACGGTCCAGCGCGCGAGCGCCGCCATCGCCCACGGGAAGTAGTAGTGCAGCGAGGTGACCGCCACGTCGGGGCAGGCGTTCGCGTAGTCGATCGGGTGCACGTCGGTGCCCCGCACGAGGGACTCGCAGGAGTTGAACTCCCAGCGGAAGAACGCGTTGACCAGCCGCGAGATGGTCACCACCTCGTCGCCGACCTCGGCCGTCAGGAAGCTGTGGTCGACCTCGTAGCGCGAGTGCATCGGCTGGTCGGGCCGGAACTTCATCACCATCGTCTCGGGTCCGATGCTCAGCGAGCGCGCGAACACGTCGTACCCCTCGACCGAGGCCTGAAGGTGCATCAGCCGCTCGCCCGACGCGTCGTAGGCCGCGTGCAGCTCGTCCGGGTTACGGATCTTGGAGACGCCGACCCAGGCCCCGCCGTCGTACGGCTTCATGTAGAGCGGATAGCCGACCTGCTCGGCCGTACGGTCGAGATCGAAAGGCTGGTTGTAGCGGGCGGCCGTGTAGGCGTACCGGCTGTTGTCCAAAGGGTTTTTGTACGGCACGAGGACCGTTTCCGGCACTTTGAGGCCGAGTCGCATCATCGCGCAGTACGCCGCGTGCTTCTCCATCGACTGGAACGTGAACGGGCTGTTCAGCAGGTACACGTCGTCCATCAGCGCGATCTTCTTGAGCCACTCGCGCGGGTGGTAGTACCAGTACGCCAGCCGGTCGATGACCAGCTCGTGGCGCGGCTCGTAGCGCAGGTTGAACGGCTCGATGGTGACCCGTTCCGCGTTGACCCGGTGTGTCTTGCCGTCCGGCCCGGTGATCGTCCCGATCCGCCGCAGCAGCGCCTCGTAGGCCCGCGGCCAGTCGTCCTCGGTTCCCAGCAACAGTCCGATGGTGTGCTCGACGTCAGCCACTGCGGCTCCTCTCAAGCCCGTTCAGCAGTGCGGTGAGGTGCGGATCCAGGGCGTCCCGCCACGCGGGCCAGTCATGACCACCTTCGTTTTCCGCGAAAGCGACCGGATAATCCTGCGATCGCAGGGCGGCCGCCATGCTGCGGTTGTTGGCCAGGTTCTCCTCGGCGTGCCCGCAGGTCATCGTCACCGGCACCGGCTCCGGAGGCCCGCCCCGGGCCCGCAGCACCCGCCCGGTGAACCGCACGATCCGCAGCCAGCGGGCGAAGCCGGACTCCTGTTTGTCGAAGCGCGGCTGGAAGAAGCTGCCCGACTGCAGGAACAGCCCGGCGAACGAGCCGGGATGACGGCGCTGGCAGTGCAGCATGGCCAGCGCGCCCAGGCTGGCCCCGACGCCCACCACCGGACCGTCGGCCACCTGGGGCAGGATCTCGCCGCTGAGGCTGCGGGCGTACGCCGGCGAGGCCGAGTACCACTCGAAGCGCTCACCGGCGGGCAGCAGGACGAGCCGGTAGGGCGGGATGCGCCCGGCCGTGATCGAGGCGGCGACGTAGCGCCCGAGCCCGGCGTGGTGGTCGTAATCGGGCCCGTCGTGGACGACCAGCACCCGGTCGGTGCGCTGGGCCGGGGTCCAGACCCGCACGGCCAGCACGGCACCGAGTTGCGGGGCCTTGACGTCGAGCTCGTGCCATCGCCCGGCCGCCGCGGGCATGCTCAGCCAGTCGGGTTCACGGCCGGCGGAGCGCTCCATCTCCGCACTCTAAACGCTCAGGGCGTATAGGTCTGCGTCGTTGAAGAAGAAGGCGGCAGGCCGAACATCTCGGTCAGGCCGGTGACGCGCAACTGGCGGTGCACGAACTCGCTCGGGTTGCGCAGGATGAACCGGGTGCCGACCTCGCGGGCCGCGTTGTGACCGGTGACGAGGGTGCCGATGCCCTGCGAGTCCATGAAGGTGACGAAGGTCAGATCGACCACCAGGGTGACCGGCCGCTCGCGCTGGAGGGTGCCGAGCAGGATCTCGCGGAGGGCGCCGACGGTGGCGGCGTCGAGAGTGCCGCGGACGTCGACGACGATCGCGCCGTCGGCCTGCCGCCGCGTCGTCATCACCGCCTCGCCCATGGCAGAGAACCTCTCTTTCCCGTGGCCACACCGTACCCCGGCGGAACGGACCCTCGCAGGCTGCCGCGTGTTTCCGGCACCACAGCGGACAGCCGGTGCGTGTCCCCCAGTTGCGCGTGACCGGCGGTAGGCACATCGTTACATCGGCGGGAACCGATAACGGGAGGTGAACGCGGTATGGCGACGACTTCGGGACGGCCGGGCATCTTCGCGGTCAGAGACGTGCGCTCCCTGATCACCGAGACGGCGGAAGAGGGGCACGGGCTCAAGAAGGCGGTCGGTGCGACACATCTGACCGCCATGGGTGTCGGCGCGATCATCGGCACCGGCATCTTCGTGGTGATCGGCGAGGGGGCGGGCATCGCCGGGCCCGCGGTCATCCTGTCCTTCGTGCTCGCCGCGGTGGCGTGCACATTCTCCGCGCTGTCCTACGCGGAGCTGGCCTCGTCGATCCCGGTGGCCGGCAGCGCGTACACCTACACCTACGCCACCCTCGGCGAGCTGGTCGCCTGGATCATCGGCTGGGACCTGATCCTGGAGTACGGGGTGTCGGTGGCGGCCATCGCGGTCGGCTGGGGCGGCAACCTCAACGCGTTCCTCGACTCGGCCTTCGGGGTCGCCCTGCCGGACGCGATAGCGAAGTCCCCCGAGGACGGCGGCGTCTTCAACCTGCCGGCCGTCTTCGTGGTCCTGGCCATCACGTTCCTGCTCGTCCGCGGCGTCACCGAGAGCGCACGGGTCAACCTCGTGATGGTCGTCGTCAAGCTGGCCGTGCTGCTGTTCTTCATCGTCGTCGCCTTCGCCAACTTCGGCACCGGCAACTTCCAGCCGTTCGCCCCCGAGGGCGTGGACGGGGTGACGGCGGCCGCGGCGGTCATCTTCTTCGCCTACATCGGCTTCGACGCGGTCTCCACCGGCAGCGAGGAGGCCATGAAGCCGGAGCGCGACCTGCCGCTGGCCATCATCGGCTCGCTGCTGATCTGCACGGTGTTCTACGTGCTGACCGCGGTCGGCGCGCTCGGCATCGCCTCACCGGACCAGATGAAGGAGAGCGACGCGCCGCTGGCCGCCGCCCTCGACCAGGGCGCCGGCATCAGCTGGGCGGCGGCGGTGCTCGCGCTCGGCGCGGTCGTGGCCATCACGAGCGTGGTGCTGGTCATCATGTACGGCCAGACCCGCATCTTCTTCGCGATGTGCCGCGACGGCCTGCTGCCCCAGCGCCTGGCCCAGGTCAACCAGCGCTACGGCACACCGGCCCGGCTCACCATCGTGCTCGGCGTGCTGATCGCGATCCTGGCCGCCCTGGTGCCGCTCAGCGAGATCGTCAAGCTGGTCAACATCGGCACGCTGTTCGCGTTCGTCCTGGTCAACATCGGCGTGCTCGTCCTGCGCCGGACCCGGCCGGACATGCCACGCCCCTACCGGGTGCCGTGGTCGCCGGTGCTGCCGCTGCTGGGCATCGCGTTCGCCGTCTACCTGATGACCGACCTGCCCCTGGACACGTGGATCCGGTTCGTCGTCTGGCTGGCCATCGGCGGTCTCATCTATTGGCTGTACGGCTACCGCAACTCCCGCCTGCGCACCGAGCCCCAGTCCACGCCGGGCTGGGCCCGCGACCACACCGACGGCGACGACGAGGAAGAGCCGCGATGAGCGGCCCGGTGGTCACCGGTTACGACGGGGGAGCGTCCGGCGCGGACGCGCTGATGCTGGCCAGCTGGACGGCACAGACGCTGGGCGTGCCACTGATCGTGGCCGTGGTCCACCCGGCGCCGGCCGCCCTGGGCTCGGGCCGTGTCGACGCGGAGTGGGTGGCCGACCGCAATCGGGCGGCCACGAGGGTGCTCGACGGCGCCCGGGCGGCCCTGGAGGGCACGACGGCCGAGGTGGACTACCGCCTGATCGCGTCGTCGTCGGCCGCACACGGCCTGCACGACCTGGCCGAGCACGAGGCGGCGTCGATGCTGGTGGTCGGCTCGGGCGGCAGCACGGCGGAACGGTTGCTGGCCGGCACGGTCTGCCCGGTGGCGGTGGCTCCCGCCGGCCTGACCGGCCCGGTGGGCAAGCTGGGCCGCGTCGGTGTGGCCTATGTGGACACTCCGGACGGCCGCCGGGCGCTGGAGGAGGCGGCCCGGTTGGCCCGGCGAACGGGCGACGAGCTACGGCTGTACACGGTGGTGGCCGAGGCCGACGCGTCCCTGCCGTTCCTGATAGGCGACGACGCCGAGCGCGCGTTCTTGGAGACGGCCCGGGAGACGTACGAGCTGTCGCTGTCCCGGGCCGCCGAAACGGTGCCGGACGTGCGCGTGGACTGGCGCATCGAGGCGGGCGACGTGGTCGGGAAGTTGGCCGCACTGACCGAGGTCGACGTGCTGTTCTGCGGTTCGCGAGGCTACGGCCCGGCCCGCCGAGTGTTGCTGGGCGGCGTCTCGACCCGCCTGATCCGCCGAGCCCGCCTCCCGATCGTGGTGGTACCCCGCAGCGGTTAGCCGGGGGCGGTCCCGGTCGAGCCGTCAAGCTGTTCCCGCAGGATGTCGGCGTGCCCGGCATGCCGGCTGGTCTCGGTGAGCACGTGAACGAGAACATTGAACAACTTGACGTCCGGGCGGGGCCACCACGGCACCCGCCCGGGCGCGTCGACGGCGAGGGCATCGATGGTCGCGTCGGAGTGCGCCCAGGCGCGCCGGTACCGGCCGACGATCTCCTCGCGCGTCTCGGACGCGGCCGGCCGCAGGGAGTCCCGCCACACCCGCTCGTCGTCCCAGGGAGCGAGGGGTTCGGCGGGCGGCCGCCCGAAGACCTCACCGAAATAACGGAACTCGGTGTGCGCCAGATGCTTGACCAGCCCCAGAAGGTTGGTCCCGGTCGAGGTGAGGGGCCGCCGGATGTCGTACTCGGAAAGCCCTTCAAGCTTCCACACCATCACTTCGCGGACGTCACGCAGATCGCCGTGCAGGTACGCCTTCGCGAACTCATCGATCACGGTGAACCACCCTGCCACACACCGCCGACCCGGACCGACCGCCTGGGCGATGCGAACCGGGCTACCGCTGCGGCTCTCATAGGGAGCCCGGGCTTGTGCTCCTCAGCTACTAAGTCGTTTTCCGAACTACCGGTCTACGGCACGCACCGGGAATGAATCGCGAATAGCGTGGCCGCTCGTATCGCGGGAGCAGCTCTTTCTCTGGCCTCGTCCGTCGACAATCTCGGAATTATTCACTTGCGGATGGGTCGCTATGCAGACGCTTTACCGTTGATTGAAGAGGCAGCTACCCTATTCCGGAGAGCTTTACTTATGCATCTTGGGCGGCCGGAAGAAGCGTTGCGGTCTACTGAAGAAGCTCTCAGCCTAGATAGAGGGCTAGTCGCCGAGAACCCCCGGCGGTTCAGTCACGCGATGGCCGCATCGCTCTTTAATGCAGGTGCGGCTTGGCACCGAACAGGGTGTACGCAGGAGGCACTCACGGCGACGAGTGAAGCTGTCGACATCATCCGCCGCGAGTCGAGAAAGGATCCCCTCCGATACGAGGATATTTTCGTTACTGCCGTTGACAGTCTTGTGCGGATTCTGATCGACCTAGACAGAAAAGACGAGGCAATCCTTCATATCGAGACGCTCATTGCCCTCTACCGCACCCGCCGGGATAGGAACGGCTCTCCTGAAGCCACTGAAGGGTCCCTCCAGGTAGAGCAGCGAAGAAACGACCTAAGTAACCTGCAGGCGAAGCTTTAACCTCAGACCTTCATTCGCTGTGCCCGACTAACGTGTCAGCAACGCCAATTCTTTTCCGAACCGAGACCCTTGCTCCGGATGATCCGACGTACGTGCAGTTCATTCGAGCGCAGCTCAGTTCGGACATGGCCGACACGACCCCCGTGTCGGGCGGCGGGGCGCGGTTCGACTTCGAGGTTGAAGATGCCCCGGCGCCGCGCTCGCGAGTGTCGTCCGCATTTTGGTCGACGGCTTGGTAAATTCGCATGCGACGTTCGGCCACCGCCGCCGAAACGGGCGAGGAGCGTGAGTTGCGCTCTGCCGGGCAGAGCGGCGATAGCGGTCGCGATGCGGCGGGGCCGCTGATTCCGTTTCTCACCAAGGCTCGTCCCTGAGGGCAAGGCTGTGGACGCCCTCGCCTGACTCTCCGCATTCCACAGTATTTGCCGCGGCCGCGGCTACTAGCAATACGTTCAGCCACGACCCCGCAGGGCCGTGGCCGGTTTCGAACGTGCGTGCGGTGTCAGCCGAACAGGGCGCCCGGGATGTCGGCGTAGAAGAGGGCGGGGTCCTGGGAAAGCGACGCCTTGACATTGGCCGTAGGGGCGTCGGCGATCACCTCCAGGGCGCCCGCCTCCAAGCCGTCCAGGGCCTGGGCGACCACCTCGTGCGGCGGGAGCTTCGGGATGTCGTAGCCGGCCATCATGTCGGTGTCGGCGATGGCCAGGGCCAGGGCGGTGACCAGCGTCTTCTGGTCGGCCAGCTCGAGTCGGATGCCGTTGGTCAGCGACCACTCCGCCGCCTTCGAGGCCGCGTAGCCGTTGCTGGACGGGGCGAAGGCGTACCAGCTCAGGGCCGAGATGACGTTGAGGATGGCGCCGCCGGCCAGGCGGGGCGCGAAAGCGCGGGTGACGTTGAGGGTGCCCCAGAAGTTCGTCTCGAACTCGCGGCGGATGTTGTCCGTGGACGGGCCGAGGAGCGGGGCGTCCGTGGAGATGCCGGCGTTGTTGACGAGGATGTCGAGGTTGCCGATCTCGGCCGCCGCGGCCTCGATGGACGCCGCGTCGGTGATGTCCAGCCGGAGGGGGACGACGCCCGGGATGTCGATGCGGTCGGGGTTGCGGGCGGAAGCGTAGACGGTGGTGGCGCCGCGGGCGAGGAGGGCCTCGGCGAACGCCTTGCCGAGGCCGCGGTTGGCGCCGGTGACGAGGGCTGTGGTGCCGTTGATCTGCATGCCACCACGCTAAAACCTGACGCTGACGTCAGAGGCAAGTACTGCGAGGAGAGTCACGCTCGGTGGCGGCCGCCGCGCTCCTCGTTCATCGGCATGGCGACCGATGTGGGGGCCTCGGCCGCTTGCGCGTCCCACGGCGAGAGCTTCGGTCGCGGTGGTGAGGGGTCCAGGTCCTGCATGGGTACGTAGACACGGGCGTCCACCGCCTCGGCCAGCAGCAGCGCCGCCACCAGCGCGGTCGGCCGATGATCGGGATCGCGGTCCAGGCAGCGCGAGCACAGGTCGACCACCTCCTGCGGCAGCCCGTCGGCGTCGGGCAGCGGGATCGGGTCGTTGTAGCGCTGCGCGTGCACGAGCTCGGTCGGGGTGTCGGCGCGCCACGGCAGGTGCCCGGCGATGCAGAGGTAGAGCAGGACGCCGAGGGCGAACATGTCGGAGGCCGGCGTGGCCGGGCAGCCCTCGAAGCGCTCGGGGGCCACGTAGGCCGGCGTGCCCATGACCGGGCCGTCCGGGTCGGGGTCGTGGGTGCCCACGGCGGCCGCGATGCCGAAGTCGAGGACCTTGGCCCCGGCCGGGGTCAGCATGACGTTGCCGGGCTTGATGTCGCGGTGCACCACCTTCTCGGCGTGCGCCGCGGCCAGCGCGGCCGCCACCTCGGCGCAGATGCGCACCCCGATGCGCCAGTCGATCGGGCCGGCCGCGATGTGCGCGCCGAGCGTCTGCCCCTCGACCAGTTCCATGATGATGTACGGCACGTCGCGCCCCTCACCCACCGAGGGTGACGTGCCGAAGTCGTGCACGCCGGCCACGTTCGGGTGTGCCAGCCGGGCCGCCGACCGGGCCTCCGTGCGCACCAGGTCGACGCCGACCTGGCCCAGTGTCCCCTCGACCGCGGGCGCCATGATCTTCACCGCGACCGGCCGGTCGAGCACCTGGTCGTGCCCGCGCCAGACCTCGGACATGCCGCCGACGCCGATCCGACGTACGAGCTGATATCGCCCGCCCAGCGTCCGCATTCGCACCCCACCATCCCCACTGATCTTCGGATGCCGGTACCCGGGCCGCCGGGGCCGAAAACGCCACGACAGCGTTACTGTGCCGCCTCTCACCCGTCCTTTCACCTTCTGAAACCGCATGTGGACAGCTCGGCGCCGCTGACCGGACGGTTGTCCGGATCGCGCAAGGGGCACGCGCCTGCGTACTTGTCTGCACCTGACCAGCCACGCAGCATCCTTAAGATGCCGACCGTCGACATCCTCGCGCCGTATCAGCAGATCGCCGCCGAGATCCGCCACGAGATCGTCACCGGTCACCTGCCGGTGGGCGGGAAGCTGCCGTCCGAGCACGTCCTGGCCGCCGAGCACCAGGTGGCCCGCGCGACCATCCAGAGCGCCCTGCGCCTGCTGCGCACCGAGGGGCTGATCGCCTCACGCAAGGGCGCCGGGACGTACGTCACCAGCCTGGCCTCGGCCGACGCCAGCCGCTGCCCGGCCCGCATCGAGCTCGACCACGCCCAGGTCGGCTGGCTGAGCCGGCTGCCACCGCCCGCCCACGCCCTCGACCGGGTGCTGCACTGCGAGCTCGAGCATCCCCACCCGGGCCCGCACGCCGGCCTGGCCCAGCAGGCACACGGCACCGGCTGGTGGGTGCAGTGGTCGCTGACCGCCTCCGAGATCAACCCGATCCCCCTGTGCGGCGCCGAGGGCTGCCTGCTCTTCCACGGCCACCCCGGCCGTCACCTGCACAGCCACGACACGCACTAACGTGGGCTGATGGAGGAACTCGTCGATCTCGCCGCCGACCTCATCGCGATCCGGTCCACCGCCGATCGGCCCGGCGAGCTGGAGCGGGCGCTGGAATTCGTGCTCGGCGTGGTGGGGCCGGGGTTCACGGTCGAGCGGTTCGCGTCGAACGGGAAGCCGAGCGCGCTGGTGCGCACCGAAGGGTCGAGCGGGCCGTTCCGGGTGGTGCTCAACGCTCATCTCGACGTGGTGCCGGGGGCCGACGAGCAGTTCACGCCGCGGCGTGACGGGGAGCGGCTGTACGGTCGCGGCGCTCAGGACATGAAGGTCGCGGCGATCGTCATGGCGTCCGTCTTCCGCGAGGTCGCGCGCTCCGTGCCGTACCCCCTGGGTCTCCAGCTCGTCACCGACGAAGAGGTGGGCGGGTTCGACGGCACGGGGCATCAGGTCGATCGGGGGGTCCGGGCCGGGTTCGTGGTGATCGGCGAGCAGAGCCGGCTCCAGGTCGTCACCGAGTCGAAAGGGCTGGCCCACGTGCGGCTGCGGGCCACCGGCCGGGCCGCGCACGCCGCCTATCCCTGGCTGGGCGAGAACGCCGTCGTGGCCGTCATGGCCGGGGTTCAGAGGCTGCTGGAGCGCTATCCGTCACCGGCCGAGGAGGCCTGGCGGACCACGGCCAACGTGGCCCGGATCGAGACCGGCAACCGGGCGATCAACCAGGTGCCGGCGGAGGCGGAGGCCTGGATCGACCTCCGCTTCCCGCCGGAGGACGCCGACTTCGACCGGCGTACGACTGAGGAAGTGGCCGAGCACCTGCGCGCGGTCACCGGCGTCGACGTCGAGGTCCGCGCGCTCGGGGCGCCGCACCGCGCCGATCCCGGGAGCGAGGACGTCCGGCTGCTGCGGCAGGTCGTCCGGGACGCCGGCTTCCCGGGGACGCTGCTGCGCAAGCACGGGGCGGCCGACGGCCGCTTCTACTACGCGCGGGGGATCGACGCGGTGATCTTCGGGCCGGGCGGGGACGGTCAGCACGGGGCCGGCGAGTACGCCGACCTCACCACGGTCGAGCCCTACCGGCTGGCGCTGACTGCCTTCCTGCGCAGCCTCAGTCCGCGTTGGCGATGAGCAGCCAGCGCACGCGGCGCACCAGCTCGGCCGGGTGGAAGGGCTTGACCAGATAGTCGTCGGCGCCCACCGTCAGCCCGAGGTCGATGTCGAGGGGCCGGTCGCGGCCGCTCATCATCAGGACCGGGATCTGCGCGGTGGCCGCCTTCGAGTGCAGCTCGTAGCAGACGCTCAGGCCGTCCATGCCGGGCATCGACACGTCCAGGATGACCATGTCGGGCTGCTCGGCCTGCACCAGGTGCAGGGCGCTGCTGCCGTTGTCGGTGGTGATGACGTTGTATCCGGCGGCGACGAGCTTCATGACGACGATCTCGCGGATGTCCTCGTCGTCGTCGGCCACCAGGATCCTGGGGTCGGTGACGTCGGTTCCCGACTCGATGAAGAAGGGCTGTTCCTTGGAAGCCGTTGCAAGAACCACTGATCTCTCCTGAACCGTCGGAGGTTGCCGAGCGGTTGGCCCCATCGGCCGGGTCCGGGTTCAGGCCAGGGAAATCATGGTTGCCGTACGGGTGCAGTGGCCCCGGAAATGACGAAGCCGCCCCTTGTGAGGGCGGCCCCGACATCGACGGTGCGGCCGTTTTCCGCGCGCACCTGGCGTCACCAACGAAGGTAGAGCATCAAGATCGATCCGAGGGGCCGGACCCCATGGATCGTGATCGCGCTCTCACCACATCAGAACATTTCGGTACGAAGGTCGTGCGCGCCGTCGGCCCGGGTGGCCTCGTAGTAGACCCGCTGCCGGCCGTCGGGCAGGGCGACCAGGCTCAGGTAGCGCAGGCCGTTCGGCTCGTGCGGGCTGCCCAGCGGCTCGCGGTCCTCCGCGGTGAGCTCGCCGAAGCTCCCGTCGGCCAGGCGCTTGCCGCGCGCGAGGCCGGTGCGCTCCTCCCAGTTCTCGCCGGCGGTGGCCCGCCCGTCGTAGGCGACGGTGATCTCGTCGCCGGCGACCTGCACCGAGGAGACCCGAACGCCGCGGGCGTCCCACTCCCCCGGCCGGCCGGCCAGCGCCGTGCCCCGCCAGGTCCAGTGGACGCCGTCGGGGCTGGTCGCGTACTCGGTGGTCATCCGGTCGGCGTCGTCCCAGCTCTCCAGCGGGTGCACCGAGGCCCACAGGTGCCAGCCGTGCTCGTCGTGGTGCAGCACCGGGTCCTTGACGCCCACGGTGTCGTCGCCGGCCAGGACCGTGCGCGGCGCCGCCGTGGCCAGGCCGGCCAGGGTGCCGGCCTCGAGCAGCTCGACCCGCCAGTGCTTGGTGCCGGGCGTGGCGGCGCTGACGTAGAGCCGCCACTTGCCGTCCGGGGTGTGCACGATGGCGGGCCGCTCGAGTGACTCGGCCCCGAACTGCTCCTTGGTCACCTCGACGACCGGCGTGAAGCTCACCCCGTCGTCGGAGACGGCGATCACGTTGGCGATGCCGCGGCCCTCGCCGATCGGCAGGCGCAGCCGGTAGGCCAGGTAGAACCGGCCGTCCACCACGATCGAGCTGGGCGCGCCGGCCCAGGCGCCCGGCTCCTCACCCGGAGGCTCGACCACGACGGTGGAGTCGTCCCAGCGAGGTAGCGGGAGCATCGAGATTCCGGTGGTCACGGCGACTCCTTCGGCGCGGCTTCAGTGCTGCGCACAAGTATGCATTGTCTATGGATAAGAGGGGGATTAGACGGCGCCCGCGTGTCGGTCGGCGGACAGCCAGTCGTCATAGCTCTCCCCCGTCACCTCACTCAGCAGCGCGATGTCGTCAACGAACGACGGCAGCAGCGCGGCACGCTCCTGCGGCGTGGTCACCGGCCGGGTCCCCTTCTTGCGGTGCAGCAGGGTGAGCAGCGGCCCACGGGCGGCGAGCCGCAGCGGCACCGGGAAGTGATGCCCGAAGGTTCCGCCGGTGCGCAGAAGATAGCGCAGGATCCGGTTCAGGTCGTCGTCCTCGACCACGTGCCGGTTGACGTTCTCCTTCGGGATGGAGGTCAGCACCCCGGTGGCGACGCCCAGGAACGAGCAGACGCGGTCGAGCGCGGCCGCCGGGTCGTCCTTGAGCTCGCGGTAGCGCATGAGCAGCACCTGCTCGCGGGGAAAGTGCTCGTAGAGGTGGCGCACCTGCTCGCCGTACTTGCCGAGGCTGACGTAATGCCAGAAGGCGGCCCAGCCAGCCGCCTTGCGCGCCTCCTCGGCCCGGCAGGCGGTGAGGAAGTCGGCCTCGGGCTCGAGGCCGGCGTTCCAGAGGTGCGTCCAGTTCGAGTGGGCGCGGTCGACCGGGTCACGCAGCAGGATGATCAGCCGGGCCGACGGGATGAGCGCCTTGATGCGCTCGTGGGCCTTCAGGTCGTACAGGTAGAAGGGTGTGGCCTCGCCCAGCGTGGCCGACGGCGGCGCGGGGGCGAACAGGGCCTCGTACTCCTCCTGGCGCCAGACGTGCTCCTGATACGTCTGCACGTCACCCGGGCCGCCCGTGGTGGGCGGCGGGCCGTCGGAGAGGAAGAACTTGGGCTCCTTGACCGCCGGCAGGAACAGGTCCGGGTGCTGGACCAGCGCGGCGTGCAGCGCGGTGGTTCCCGCCTTGGGCACCCCGGCGATCAGGAAATCGGGCAGCGGCATGGCAGTCCCTCTCCACGAGCGGGTCGCAAGTGAGACTTAGCCTACAGATCTAGTAGGCATTCGCACGCGAGAGGGAGCCCGGTCAGCTCTGGCCGAGAAGCCGTCGCCACCACGTCACACGCCGGAAACGTGGGCAGGCCGCCGGCTCGCACAACGAGCACTCGGCACCTGGGCGGTAGTGCTCGTGCGCCTGCCGCGGATGCCCGCAGACACACAGGGCTTCATCAGTGTTCATCGCCTCACCAAAAGTAATCGCGCTCGGAATCTACGGGACAGTACCCACAACCGGGGCTCACGGTGGGCCCAGGTGGGCCCGTGTCGACGTCCGGCGCAACCGACTCGCAACCAAGACTTCACTGACAGTGATGTCGACGTTCGGTGACGAATTTCACGCGGAGTAATCCGACATTTTTCTTTCCGCCCCCAGCGGGCGATCCGGACGGGTAAGCGAGGTCGGCGAGGTTCGCGCGGTACCTGTCCGCCTGGATCCAGGTGTCCGTTACTCACGGTGAGAATGTGACCAAAGTCGTCGCGTGTTGCCGGAGCGTATTCGCCAGGCTCAACCAGCTCACAGCGGGCCCACAGGCAGTCGCAATCGCACCGACTTTTGCCGAGGTTGACGCTTCGTAGCTGGTTGCTACGGTGGGGCGACAGAAGCGATTTCCTGACGCCTCTTGCTAACCCGGCTGCCCCGGAAAGGGACCGACATGGATATTTCCGCCTCCACCAACAATACGAAGGGTGACGGACACACATCACCGAGCGTGAGCGTCGTGATTCCGACCCTGAACGAGGAACGCAACCTGCCTCACGTGTTCGCCAAGTTGCCGGCGGACATCACCGAGGTGGTGCTGGTGGACGGCGGATCGGTCGACCGGACCGTCGAGGTGGCTCGGGAGCTGCGGCCCGACGTGGTCGTGGTGCACCAGACCCGCACCGGCAAGGGCAACGCGCTCGCCTGCGGATTCGCTGCCTGCACAGGCGACATCATCGTGATGATCGACGCCGACGGCTCGACCGATCCGGCCGAGATCCCGCTGTTCGTGGCCAAGCTGGTGGCCGGCGCCGACTTCGTGAAGGGCTCCCGCTTCAACCACGGCGGCTTCAGCCACGACATCACCAAACTGCGCAAGCTCGGCAACGACGGGCTCAATCTGGTGGTCAACGTACTGTTCGGTACAAAGTTCACCGACCTCTGCTACGGCTACAACGCGTTCTGGCGCAGCGTCGTGCCGGTGCTCGACCTGCCCGACATCCGGCTCCCGAAGCAGTCCGACGGCTCCAAGCTGTGGGGCGACGGCTTCGAGATCGAAACGATGATCAACATCCGGGCCGCCGTCGACGGGATGAAGGTCGGCGAGGTCGGCAGCATCGAGCACCGCCGCATCCACGGCGAGACCAACCTCAACACCTTCCGGGACGGTTTCCGCGTGCTGCGGACCATCTTCAGCGAGTACGGCCGCATGCGCGTCGCCAGCAGCAAGGGCGCCCGCCGTCCGGGCGGCGTGATCGTCCACCAGCACAGCAACCCGGTACCCCGCGAGCGGGAGGTCGGCGCGTCCACCAGGGAGATCAAGCAGACCCCCGTCCTCGAAGACTAACCGTCCTCCAGCCCTCACCCGCCGCCTTAACCGGACTAAAGGCCTCCCTCCCGGTCTCAGGAGATGCTCCCCGTGCCTTCCCCCCTTCTCGCCACGTCGATCGTCATTCCGACCCACACCGAGCAGCGGTGGTCCTCCCTCGTCCGGACCATCGCCTGCGCGAAGTCGCAGCGGTTCGCGCCGGCCGAGGTCATCGTGGTCGTCGATCACAACCCGGAGCTGTTCCGCCGCGTCCAGCGGGAACTGCCCGGCGTGACGGTGCTCGAGAACGCGTACGCGAAGGGCGTCTCCGGCAACCGCAACACCGGCGCCTTCCACGCCGTCACCCCCCTGGTCGCCTTCATGGACGACGACATCACGGCCCAGCCCGACTGGCTGGAGAACCTGATCGCCCCGTTCGCCGACCCGCGCGTGGTCGGCACCGGCGGCGGCATCGAGCCGGCCTGGGAGCACGACCGTCCCCGCTGGATGCCGGACGAGTTCCTCTGGGCGGTCGGCGGCTCGTACGCGGGCATGCCCACCGTCACCTCGCCCATCCGCAACGTCTGGTCGGCCAGCATGGTCGTGCGCCGCTCGGTCTTCGACGCCGTCGGCGGCTTCCGGGTCGGGTTCGGCAAGCTGGGCGACCGCAACCGCCCCGAGGACACCGAGCTCTGCCTGCGGATGAGCGCCGTCGACGGCGGCCACTGGATGTACGTGCCGAGCGCCGTGATCCGCCACGAGGTGCCGGCCCAGCGCTCCACCTTCGGCTTCTTCGTGCACCGCTGCTACGCCGAGGGCCGCGGCAAGGTGCAGATGGCCGGCCTGCACGACGGCGGCGAGACGCTCGGCGCCGAGCGGTCCTATCTCTGGTCCCTCCCCAGGGCGGTCGTGCGCAACCTCGGCACGGGCGAGTTCCTCCGCGCCGGCGGCATCGTCGCCGGTGTCCTCGCCGCCGGCTTCGGCGGTGTCGTCGAGACGGTCGCCGCCCGGCGGCCCAAGGCCAAGGCAGAGCTGGAGACGGTCCGATGAGCATCACCACGAGCACCGGGACCCTGCCCGCCGTCGTCCTCGACGTCGACCTGGCCGACGGTGTCCCGTCCGTACCGGCGATCCAGCCCGACGGGCGGCGCGCCGAGCAGGCCTGGGTGCTGGTCCGGTCGTACACCCAGCCCCTGGGCACTGTTCTTGTCGACGTACCGGAGAAAGGTCTCGATCCGGAGGCCCTGACGGCCGCCATCGAGGCCGAGCTCGGTGACGCCATCGGCCGCGCCCGGGGCGAGGAGTTCCTGGCCTCGCGCCACCGCGTCCTGGCCACCGCGCCGCACATCACGGTCGTGATCTGCACGCGGGAGCACCCCGAGATGCTCGCGAAGTGCCTCGACAGCCTGCTCGCCCAGAACTACCCGGGCTTCCGCATCCTGGTCGTCGACAACGCGCCGGTCACCGGCGCCACCGAGAAGGTGGTCCGCGCGGCCGCCCAGCGCGGGCCGGTCGACTATCTGCTGGAGCCGCGGGCCGGCCTCTCGTTCGCCCGCAACGCCGCCACCAAGGCCGCGCCCGGGCAGATCCTGGCCTGGATCGACGACGACGAGGTGGCCGACGAGAACTGGCTGGCCGAGATCGCCCGCGCCCTGCACGAGCACCCCGAGGCCGACGTCATCTCCGGCGTGATCGTCCCGGCCGAGCTGGAGACCCGCGCCCAGATCTGGTTCGAGCAGTTCGGCGGGCACAGTAAGGGCCGCGGCTTCAGGCCGGACACCTTCGGCCCGCACACCGCACACCGGCAGAGCCCGCTCTACCCGCTGCCGCCGTTCGCCACCGGGGCCAACATGACCTTCCGGCCGGGCGTCATCGAGCGGATCGGCATGTGGGACACCGCGCTCGGCGCCGGCACCCCGGCCATGGGCTCCGAGGACACCCTGGCCTTCACCCAGGTGCTGCTCAACGGCGGCACCATCGTCTATCAGCCGTCGGCGGTCACCCGGCACTACCACCGCCGCGACTACCAGGGCCTCGAGAAGCAGATGGTCGGATACGGCACGGGGCTGGTGGCGGCGTACACGAGCCTGCTGATGAAGCGCCCCGGCCTGATCTTCCCGCTGCTCAGGCTCGCGCCGCACGCGCTGCGGGACATGACCGGCAAGGACACCCCGCGGACGGCCACCCTGCGCGACGATTTCCCCCGGGAGCTTCTCTCGGCCAACCGCCGCGGCATGCTCGCGGGGCCCCGGGCGTACCTCAAGGGGCGACGCGCCGCCACGAAACACACGGAGGCCCGAAAGTAATGCAACCGCGCTCGGACCAGCCGGACGCCACCGTCCGCATCGTGGCCGGTGACATCGACGCCACCGCGGTGATCACCTCGGTCGACAAGGACGCCACCACGCGGCTGGAGGTCGGCGAGCGGACGGTGCGCATCCCGCTCAGCCCCGACGACCAGTCGGAGACCCGCATGCTGCCGGCCCCGGTGATCACCACCGGCGGCGCGGCTCTCTCGTCGACGGTGCTGGAGCGCACCACCACCATCGACGGGAACTCCGACCACCGGGCCGAGTTCGCGGTGGCCGGTCTGCTCGCGGCGGTGATCGGCCTGATCGGCCTGGCCGTGAGCGGGCCGGCCTCGGTCGCCCTGCTCGTGGTCTTCGTGCTGATCGGCCCGGGCGCCGCCCTCATGGCGGTCGCGAACACGCGCAGCCGCCTGGTCTCGTGGGCGCTGACCATGGCCGGTTCGCTCACGGTGACGACGTTCGTCGCGGTCGTCCCGCTGTGGTTGCGCTTCTGGCAGCCGTACGTCTGGCTCGGTCTTCTCGCCGGAGCCACGCTCGCCGGATCGGCCGTCCAGATCTTCCGGCTCGGCTTCGCCCTGCCCCGCGGCACCGGGCGGCCGGACGAGAGCGTCGACAACGGCCCGGTGCTCCGTGCGCTGCCGTTCTTCACCATGGCCGCCGGGCTCGGCCTCTGGATCCTGGCTCTGATCGCGCTTCAACCGGACCAGGTCGGGCTGTACGGCTTCACGGCCGCGCTGGGTGTGCCGTTCGTGATCGGCGCGGTGCTGCTGCTGCTCGGCTTCGCGGTCGAGCTGTTCGGCCGGGCCCGCCCGTACGTGATGGCCGCCCACCTGGTCATCATCCCGGTCATCATGCAGGCCACGGTCCCGCTGCTCGACGGCACGACCGAGTACGCCTGGACGTACAAGCACATCGGCGTGGTCGACCTGATCCGCGACAACGGCCACCTGATCAGCGGCAGCGACATCTACCAGCAGTGGCCCGGCTTCTTCGCCGTGGTCGCGATGATCTCGCACGTCTCCGGCGTCGACGCGATCTCGTTCTCGGCCTGGTCGTCGCTGTTCTTCGCGCTGGTCACCTCGGTCATCACGGCCGCCCTGCTGCGCCAGTTCACCCGCGACCGCCGCATCATCGCGGTCGGCGTGTTCCTCTTCCAGGCCACGATGTGGGTCGACATCGGCTACTTCTCGCCGCAGGCCTTCGTCTTCCCGCTCATGCTGGCCTTCTTCGTGATCGTGGTCCGCTGGCTGATCGTCGTGCCGACGTTCGAGGGCGAGCCCAAGGGCCGGATCGACCGGCTGCGGCGCTGGCTCGTCCGGGGCATGCCGACGGCGATGGAGACCGACCAGCGCACCCGCAAGTGGGCCGGCCTGGGTGCGGCCGCCGTCTACGGCGCGATCGTGGTGTCCCACCAGCTCACCCCGGTGGTCATGATGATCCCGGTGATCATCCTGGCCGTGCTCGGCGTCCTGCGCCCGCGCAAGTTCACGATCGGCCTCATCGCCATCGCGGTCATCTTCATCGGCCCGCGCCTGGTCTCCGTGGCCAGCACGTACACGCTGTTCAGCCTGGACTTCCTGACGAACGCGGGCGGCAACGCGCAGAGCTGGGGCACGGCGGAGCAGGAGTTCTCGGCGCTGGTGTCGCGCGTGCTGGCCATCGGCCTGTGGGCGGTGGCGCTGCTCGTGGTCTTCCTGGCCCGCAAGAAGGTCGGCCGGGTCCTCATCCCGGTGGTGCTGGGCTTCGCCCCGATGGCGACGCTGGTCGGCGGCAACTACGGCGGCGAGGCGATCTACCGGGTCTTCGCGTTCTCCCTGCCGTTCGTCGGGCTGCTGGTCGGCGTGCTCTGGGCCGGGAAGGGCCGCCGGGGCGTGCCCGCGATGGTCCTGTCCGGGCTGTTGATGACGGCGCTGCTGCTCGCCGGCCTCCAGGGACTTCAAGGGCAGCTGTACGTCCATCAGGTGCGGGCCACGGACATCGTGGCGGCGGACTACGTCTACGAGCACGCCGAACCGGACTCGGGTCTGATCCTGGTCGCGCCGAACTTCCCGACGAAGCTGGCCGCCAACTACGGCTCGTTCAACAAGGGGCACGTGTCGGTGGACATCTCGCTGGTCGGGGACCCGCTGTTCACCAACAGCATCAGCGGGAACCGGCTGCCCGAGATCGAGACGTACATCCGTGCCATGAACTACAAGACGAACTACCTGGTGGTCAGCGACGCCATGGACGACTACACCGACTACTTCGGCACGGAGCCGGACAACGCGATGCAGTCGCTGGAGACGGCGCTGCGGGCCTCGGCCGACTGGAGGGTCTTCTACCAGGGGCCGGGGGTGGCCATCTTCCAGCTGGTCGGCTCCTCGTCTACTGCATCAAATTGATTTGATGTAATCTGCGGCGGTGACCCCGCCCTCGTTCCTGACCGCCGCCGGCCACCCCGTGCGGTGGCGGCTGCTGGGCGAGCTGGCGGGCGGCGACCTGGCCGTGCGGGAGCTGACGGCGCGGCTCGGCCAGCCGCAGAACCTGGTGTCGTACCACCTGGGCAAGCTGCGCCGGGCGGCCCTGGTGACCGCGCGGCGCAGCAGCGCCGACGGCCGCGACACGTACTACTCGCTCGACCTGCCCCGGTGCTCGGCCCTGCTGGCCGGCGCCGGGGCGGCGCTGCACCCGGCGCTGTCGCTGACACCGCCCCCGGCCCCGGCCTCCTGTTCGGGGCGGGTGCTGTTCCTGTGCACCGGCAACAGCTCGCGCTCCCAGATGGCCGAGGCCCTGCTCCGGCACCACACCGGGGGCACCGTCGAGGCGTACAGCGCGGGAAGCCGCCCCAAGCCGGTCCATCCGCACGCGGTGACCGTCATGGCCGCGCGGGGCATCGACCTGTCCGCGGCCCGCGCCAAACATCTCGACGAGTTCACCGGCGAACGCTTCGACTACGTGATCACCCTCTGCGACCGGGTCAAGGAGGTGTGCCCCGAGTTCCCCGGCCCTGGCCGGGCGGTGCACTGGAGCCTCCCCGAGCCCGTGGACCTTACCGACTTCGAGCGGATCGCCGACGACCTCACCGCACGCATCGCCTTCCTGTCGCACACCCTCCCCGTTGGGAGCTCGTCATGATCACCGACAACACCGTGCACGTCCGCTACCTGGTGGACGACGTCCAGGCCGCGATCGACTTCTACACCGGCCACCTGGGCTTCACCTCCAACACGACGTTCCTGCCCGCCTTCGCCGACGTCCTGCGGGGCAACCTGCGCCTGCTGCTGTCCGGCCCGGCCAGCTCGGCCGGCCGTGCCATGCCGGACGGCCGCGAACCCGGCCCGGGCGGATGGAACCGCATCCACCTGCTGGTCGGCGACATCGACGCCGAGGTGACCAGGTTGCGCGCGGCCGGCGTGGTCTTCCGCAGCGACGTGGTGAGCGGCCCGGGCGGCCGGCAGATCGTCCTGGACGATCCGGCGGGCAACCCGGTCGAGCTCTTCCAGCCGGCCGGCACCTAGATGCACCAGGCGTCCCTGACGACGGTCCTGCGCGAGTGGGGCCGCATCGGCTGCGTGGGCTTCGGCGGCCCGCCCACTCACATAGCCCTGCTCCGCAAGCTGTGCGTGGACGAGCGCCGCTGGTTGACCGCGCAGGAGTTCGAGGACGCCATAGCCGCCTGCAACCTGCTGCCCGGCCCCGCCTCGACCCAGCTGTCCATCTTCTGCGCGTGGCGCGTCCGCGGCCGCTCCGGCGCGCTGGTGGGCGGCGCCGCCTTCATCCTGCCCGGCCTGATCGTCATCCTGGCGTTGTCGGCCCTGTTCCTGGGCAACCCACCCACCTGGGTCGTAGCGGCCGGAGCCGGCGCGGGCGCGGCCGTGGCCGCGGTGGCCGCCCAGGCCGGCACAGCCTTGATGCCCCCGGGCTGGAAGCGAGCCGCCGAACAGAGCAGCCGCCGCCGCTGGACCGCCTACCTGCTCCTGGGCGCGGCGGCCGCCGCCACCATCGGCCCCTGGTTGGTGCTGCTGCTGATCGCCTGCGGCTTCGCCGAGATCCTGGCCCAGCACCTCTCCACCGGTCCCCAGCCCAGCGCGAACCCCCACGGCGACGCCGCTCACCGCCGGGACGGAGAGCACGGTCCGGGCGGCCGTCCGCTGCGCGCCCTCCCTCTCCTGGCCGCGACGACCTTGGGCGGCGGTGTCCTGTTCTCGGTGGCGTGGGTGGCCCTCAAGGTGGGCGCGCTGTCGTACGGCGGCGGCTTCGTCATCATCCCGCTCATGCAGGCCGACGCCGTCCACCACTACCACTGGATGACCGACGCCGAGTTCCTCAACGCCGTGGCCCTGGGCCAGGTGACCCCCGGCCCGGTCGTGCACACCGTCGCCGTGGTCGGTTTCGCCGCCGCCGGCCTGGCCGGCGGCCTGCTGGCGGCCGTGGTGGCGTTCGGGCCGTCGTTCGCCTTCATCCTGCTCGGCGCCCACCGCTTCGACCAGCTGCGGGCCAACCCGCGCGTCCGCGCTTTCCTCGACGGCGCCGCCCCCGCCGCCGTCGGCGCCATCCTCGGCTCGACGATCCCGCTGGTCCGGGCCCTGACCGAGCCGTGGCAGTACGCGGTCCTGGCCGGTGCCGCCGTCCTGACCCTGCTCCTGCGCCGGGGCCCGGTCCTCACCCTGCTGGCCGCCGCCACCGCCGGCGTCGTCATCGTCCTGGCGGGCGGACCGCTCCCCCACTGACCTGCCCCTGCTCCGCCACGGGGACAGCCATCCGACCGCGGAGGAGACGACCGTGCCCGACGTCATCCCGGAGCACTACCGATGCCGGCGAGCACGGACAGGAGATCCTTGGCGAGATATTCCGCGATCAGCTCGTCCCGGGTGATCTCGACCAGGTCGCCGAACGGCGCGGTCGAGGGGTGGGAGGCGTGGACCACGTCGAGGCCGTCGCCCGCCGCCAGCGCTTCGGCCAGCGCGGGGTGGTCGTCGATCAGCAACCAGTTGGGTTGCTCGCCGATCACGCCGGCCAGCTCGGCACTCGCCGAGTACGCCCGCAACCACGCGGCCGGGGACCCGGCCTTGGGCACGACGGGGGTGACGTTCGCCAGCGGGGTGGCCTGGTGAGCGACCAGGATCACGGGAACATCCAGGGCTCGGGCCTGTGCGCTCAGATCGCGGGCCCCGGCTGCGGTCAGCTGGGCGGTGCGGCCGTCCAGATCCCACCAGATGACGCCGCGGCCGGGGGCCGGGCTCAGCGGGGCCGCCGTGGGAACGCCGGTGATCAGCACGTCGGACTGGCGGCGCAGCCGGTCGTGGTAGGGGAAAGGCGCGGTCAGGGCGGAGATCAGCGGGCGGCCGGCCAGGCGCTGGGTGAGATAGGGCAGATGCCAGGCGACGATCTCGTTGCGCAGAGGGCCGAAGGAGACCTCTGTCCCCGCGCCCCGAACGCGTTGCAGGCCGAGGCCGGCCACGCGCGGGTCCGGGTCACGGATGCCGGACACGCAGCGGGCGAACCCGCACGAGGCGACCAGGTCGGCGCACGGAGGCTGCTTTCCCCAGTGGGCGCACGGTTCCAGCGTCGTGTAGATGGTGGCGCCGCGCAGGATCGACCGGTCGGGGACGCTGTCGATGGCGCAGCGCTCGGCGTGGCGGCCACCGTACGGTTCCGTCGCGCCGGTGGCGATCAGCACGCCGTCTTTGACGATCACCGCGCCGACCGTCGGGTTCGGGCTCGCGCGGCCCTCGGCCGCCATCGCGCAGAGCAGCGCCTGCCTCATCCAGTACGCGTCGTCGGCCCCCGCCGCACCCCGCACGCCGGGCGGAACAGGATCGACCGGCGGCGCGCTGGAAGCGGCGGCCGCGGCGGCCGGGGGCAGGACGCCGGCCAGGCCGTAGCCGGGGGCCAGGCGCAGGTCAGGCGGCATGCAACGTCAGGAGGGTGATCTCGCTGGGGGCGAAGATGCGGAACGGTGGGCCCCAGAAGCCGGTGCCCCGGCTCGTGTAGAGCTGGGTCCGCTCGGAATGGCGGGACAAACCCTGCAGGACCGGCTGGTCGAGGCGGACCAGGTAGTGGAACGGCCACATCTGGCCGCCGTGGGTGTGGCCGGAGATCTGGAGGTCGACGCCGTGGGCCACCGCGCCGGCGATCTGGGCCGGCTGGTGGGCCAGCAGCAGGATCGGCAAGGTCGGGTCGGCGCCCTCCAGCGCCGCCTCGTGGTCGGCGTGATGGCCGGGCACGCCCGAGCCGGCGGCCGTGCGGTCGTCCACGCCGGCGATGACCAGGGAGGCTCCTCCCCTGGTCACCTCGACGTGGCGGTTGTGCAAGGCCTCCCAGCCCAGCGACGCCATGTGCTCGACCCAGCGCTGGGCGCCGCTGAAGTATTCGTGGTTGCCGGTCACGTAGACGCGGGCCATCGACGCCTGGATGTCGGCCAGCGGGGCCGCCTGGGAACGGCGCTGGGCCACCTCGCCGTCGGCGATGTCGCCGGTGTGGGCCACCACGTCGGCGTCCAGTGTGTTCACCACCTCGGTCACCTTGCGCGACCAGCGGGAGCGCTCGATCGGGCCGTAGTGGGTGTCGGTCAGCAGCACCAGGCGCAGGCCGTCGAGCCCGGCGCCCAGGCGCGGCAGGGTCACGTCGACCCGGCGTACCCGTGGGACGCGCCTCGCCTCGGCATATCCCCAGATGAGCAGGACCGCGGAGACCACCGCGACCACCAGCGTGGCGATGCGGTGGCGAGCCGGGTCGCCGACCCCGAAGGCCCAGAGCAACAGGGCGAGCACCTGGCCGAGCACGGACTGGACGAACAGGACCCAGACGACGCCCAGGGTGGTGTCGGCGATCACCGCGGGAAGGTCGCGATGGTGGCGGCCGTGCCCGCTGAACATCAGCAGCGGGAACGAGACCGCCACCAGCGCGAAGACCACCGTGCCGGTCACGAAGACGCCGGTGGGCCAGTCGTTGCCGCCGCCGATCAGCGTCCACCAGGGCACGCCGAACAGCAACGCCAGCACCGCGACCAGGATCAACCCGAAGCGGAGGGCCCGCGACGGGCGGCGGCGCGGCTCGGTCTCGACTGCTTCACCTACGGACACGACTGAAAGCATGCCACTTCAGGCCGGAGGGCTGCCGACCCTGTGGATAACCGCCGCCGGCACGACCACGTCGGCGGAGGACCGCGTAGCGGCGATGAGCACGGCATTGCGCTCGTCGGTCCCGGTCGCCCACGCCGAGGCGGCCGACGACTCCTTACCGAAGCGGACATGCCGCGAAATAAGCCGGGAAATGCGGGTCGACTGATCGAGATCCGCGTACCAGACCTCCGCGAACAACTCTCGCGCAGGCCGCCAGAGCGGATCATCGAGCAACAGATAGTTGCCCTCGCTGACAATCAACCGCGCGTCACGAAAAATAGGTATAGATCCGGCAATTGGCTGCTCGATCACCCGCTCGAACCCGGGCGCGTAGATCACCTCGTCCTCATCGGCCAGGACTCGCCGCAACAGGGCCGCATAACCGAGCGGATCAAACGTGTCCGGCGCCCCCTTGCGATCACGCCGCCCGAGCCGCGACAACTCGACGTCGGCCAGGTGGAACCCGTCCATCGGCACGTGCGCCACCCACGCCCCCGCGACCAGCCCCGGCGGTGGCGCCGGTGCCAGCGCCGCCACCAGCTCCTCGGCCAGCGTGGTCTTCCCGGCCGCCGGCGCTCCCGCGATGCCGAGCACGGCGCGCCCACCGGGCGGCGCGAGCGACCGCGCCCGCTCCACCAGTCCCTCGAACGTGATGGTCATGGCCGGAACCTACCCGGACGGGGGTCGGATCGAGGACTGCGGCCCCGCCGCCGGATGCACAGAATCGGGTGCACGGGGGTAAACATGATCACATTGGTTGCCCTGCTGGGCGCCGCCCTTCTGGGGGTGCCGGTTCAGCAGGAGGTCGATCCGCGCGGCCGCGTCTACGTCACCGAGGGCTCGTCGCTCGTCCGCATCGCGCCGCGCGGCCGCCGCTGCACGGTCGCCGTCTTCCCGTGGGCCGGTCCGCTCGCGCTGCGGCCGGTGGCCAGCAGCGTCGCGCTGGGCCCGGACGGCGCCTTCTACGTCGGCGAGACCACGTTCGTCCCGGGCCGGGCGCGTCTGTGGCGGGTGGTGCCGGGTCAGGAGCCCCAGATGTACGCCGCGGGTCTCACCGCCGTGGTCGATGTGCGGTGGTCGCCCGGCGGCCGGCTCTCCGTGCGCGAGCGCGACGGTTCGGTGCTGCGGCTCTATCCGAAGGGCCGGTCAGTGCGACAGCCCGAGGCGCAGCCCGGCCACGCCGGCGGGTGACAGCGGCCGTGCCGTGGCCCGCGACAGCTCCTCGCGCACGCAGGCCGGCAGCTCGTCGGCGAGCGCGCGCAGCCGCGGATAGAGGTCGAGCACGTCCCGGTGCGTGAGCGCGCCGACGCCGATGAGCAGGCCGTTCACCGCGCCCGGGGTGCGCACCAGCTCGGCGCAGAGCTCCCGCCGCCAGCCCGCGTCGTCGACGCGGGTGGCCAGTTCGCGGGCGATCCGGTTGCCGGCCGGCGACGGCTCCTCGGGCGCCGCGTGCCGCCCCGCGCGCGCCGGCACCGGGGCCAGGCGGCAGGCGATGCCGAGCAGCCGGGCCAGCTCGGGCACGGTCAGCACGTCCAGGCCCTCGGCGCAGGTCTCACAGAGCCGGTGGTACGTCGCCGCGTGCACCAGGGTGGCCGGGCGCGGGCAATCGCCGAGCGGCCCGCAGAGCCGGTCCAGGATGATCTCGGCCAGGGTGCCCTCGTGGTCGAAGCGCCCGACGCCGAAATACGCGGCGGGAGCGCTGCGATAACGGGTCAGCGCGTTGCGCGCGCTGGCGTAGTGGCCGGACTCGACGCTGATGCGAGGGGCGCCGCTTTCGGTGTGCAGGTAGATAAGTCGGAACATCTCGATCGCTCCCGGTGGTGCCGCGAACCGTCGTCGACCGGAGATACGGGCGTGGCGGCGCGGGAGTTCAAAATCCGCAGCGCGTCGAAGGTGACGGCGTGCAGCGCGTAGAAACCGGCCGTGATGATGATCAGCATCAGGATGAGCACCGCGCCGACCGCGCCGTCGAGCCCGCGCCAGGCCACCGGGAGCACCGCGACGCCGAGCACGAGGGCCGCCTGACCCGCGGCCTCGGCGCAGCGCAGTCGATCAAATGTCATGACCTCACCCTTCCGGGTGGAGGTCCGTCGCGCCTCTGCCCGGAGCGGGAGTTCGACTACGACTTTCGGTAGAGGGACGTAGGTTGGATCTTGAGGAGGACGCCCGCGTGACCGTGTTGCCAGCGCTCATGTACCACTCGGTGTCGGCTGTCGGTGGCCCGATGCGTGATCTCGCCGTGCCCCCGGAGCTGCTCCGGGAGCAGTTGAGCGCGCTCAGCGCCGCCGGTTACCGCCTGGTCGGCCTGACCGAGGCCCTGGAGCTGATCGACCGGGGCAGCACCGAGCGGATGGTCGCGGTCACGTTCGACGACGGTTACCGCGACTTCCTCACCCGGGGTGTGCCCATCCTGAGGGAGACCGGGGCCGGGGCCACGCTGTACGCCTCGGTCGGCCACCTGGGCGGCACGGCCGGCTGGCTCGGCCGGTGGGCCGCCGATTTCGGGCCGATGCTCACCTGGGACGAGCTGGCCGAGGTCAGGGACGCGGGCATCGAGATCGGCAACCACAGCATGATCCACCACCCGCTCGACGTGCTGCCACCCGCGCAGCTGCGTGACGAGATCGTCAACAGCCACCGTGAGCTGGAACAACGGCTGGGGACGAGGGTACGGTCGTTCGCGTACCCGCACGGCTACAACAGCCGCCGCGTCCGCGACCTGGTGGCCTCCCTCCACTACGACAACGCCACCGAGGTCGGCCGCCGCCTGCACACCCCCTCGGAGAAGCGCCTGGCCGTCCCCCGCCTCCAGCCCACCCCCGACCACAGCGGCGCCGACCTCGTCGAGCTCGTCCGCACCGGCGAGACCGGTCTGGCGCCCAAGGTGAAGCAGATCGCCCAGCCCGGCTGGCGGATCGCGCGCAAGGTCGCCCGGACATTCGGAAAGAACCTGACATGAACCGCCGCCGCCTGCTCGGCCTGTCCGCGCTGGCCGCCCTCCCCCTGGCCGGCTGCAAGACGTACCGCTCGGACGAGGTGCCGCCGCCGATCCAGTCGCATCCGGAGCCCTCGACGAGCACGGCGTCCTTGACCGGCGGCGGGACTGTCCCGTACCGCGGCGGCCGGGTGCTGCTGGGGGCGTACACCCAGCTCAAGGGTTTGACCACGGCCGAGGGGATCGCCCTGCGGGCCCAGCAGCTCGGGCGCCCGGAGCGGATCGTGCACCGGTTCTACTCGTGGACGGACGCGCTGCCGACCTCGCTGTCGTACGTCACGTCGGCCAGCACGGTGATGGTGTCGTGGCGCGGCCCCTACTACAAGCAGGTCACCAACGGGTCGTCGGACAAGCTGATCGCCAAGGCGGCCCGCCGGATGGCGCAGCGCAAGGTGCCGACCCTGCTGCGCTGGGGCTGGGACATGAACCGCGACTACTACGTGTGGGGCGGCCCGTCGAATCCGGAGCACGCGGCCGGCTACGTGCAGGCGTACAAGAGGATCCACGGGATTTTCGCCGGCGAGGGCGCGGACAACGTGAGCTGGGTGTGGAGCCCGAACTGGAACTCGTATCCGGACGAGGACTGGAACGCCTATCCGCAGTACTACCCCGGCGACGAGTACGTGGACTGGGCCGGCGTCTCGGGCTACTCCGAGGGCCAGGCGCCGGGCGAGATGTTCGGCCAGTTCTACGAGACGTACTCGGCCCGCAAGCCCATCATGATCACCGAGGTCTCCGTCACCGACCGCGGCGGCAGCACGAAGCCCGACTGGATCGGCGCCTTCCACCAGTGGGTGAAGGCCCATCCCGCCGTCGGCGCCGTCTGCTGGTTCGACACCGACATCCACCCCGGCTCCACCGAGAAGTGGCGCATCGACTCGACCGCCGCCTCGCTGAAGGCGTACCGGGCGATGTCGGCCGACCCCGTCTTCGCCGGGTGAGCGGAACGCACCGCGCCGGTGGCCTGCGCCGCCGGTGGCTCGCCCTGCTCGCGGTCCTGCTGCTCGGCGCCGTCGCGGCCGCCGGATATCGCGTCTTCTTCCATGAGGGCCCGCCCGACGTCGACGCCGCCGGCCCCGGATATTGGGTCTCCACGCGCGGCGCCGACGACGCCGACGGCTCGCCCGGGCACCCCTGGCGGTCGATCGCGCACGCGGTCCAGGTCGCGCCGGCCGGCTCCAAGATCTTCGTTCGGGACGGCACGTACGACCCGTTCACCGTCACCAGGCCCAACCTGACCGTGATGAGCGCGCCCAAGGAGCACGCGACCGTCAAGGCCGTGTCCGGTCTCCGCGACGGGATCCTGGTCGCGGCGAGCGGGACGACTGTCGCCGACCTGACCGTGCGGGGGTGCGTGCCCAAGCCGAACGCCGACGTCGACATCACCGGCGACCACGGCAGCGGCATCCGCGTGCACCAGACCAGCGATGTCACCGTCAGCGGGGTGACCGTGCAGGACAGCCACGGCACGAACGCGGCCGGCCTCCCGGTCGGCTGCTACGGCATCCTGGTCACCGACTCGCAGGACGTGCACGTCACCGGCTCGGAGGTCATGCACAACGGCGCCGGCATCGTGGTCAGCGGCGGCGGCCGGGGCGTCGTCGTCGACGGCAACAACGTCCACGACCAGGACGTGATCGTGCAGAACAGCACACAGAAGGACGACGACTTCGGTGGGTACGGGCTGGCCGCGACCTTCGTGCAGGCCGACCCGGGACCGGTGTTCCGCAACAACACGGTCCGCGACAACCACGGCCCCTCCACCGACTACGGCACCGACGGCGGCGGCATCGAGATCTACGACGCGGCCAACCTGACCATCACCGGCAACACCTTCGAGGCCAACGACGGCGTCCTCGAGACCGGCACCGGCGGCCGCGGCGGCTGCGCCAACAACGTCTTCACCGGCAATCGCGCGATCGGCGGCCACGGGCCCACCGGCTTCGACAGCGACACCGGTCTCGTGCTGCGCTGCGCGGCGAACAACACGGTCAGCAACAACAACTTCAGCGGCATGCAGAAGTTCACGTTCCTGCTGGCCACCGGCAGCGATTTCGCCGGCAGCATCGAGGGCCTGAAGATCACCGGCAACACGGTCTTCCGCAACTCGGGCACCGTCGTCTACCGCCTCCAGATCGACAGCGGCAAGCCGAACGTGACGATCGACGACAACACCTATCAGACCGGTGAGAACGCCTTCGCCGTCCTGAACGGCACGACCTCCGAGGCCAACGTCCCGTACGACGAGTGGCGCGCTACGACCAGGTACGACGCCCACTCGACGATGGAGTGACCAGGCCGCTCTCGTACGCCACGACCACCAGCTGCGCCCGGTCGCGGACGTGCAGTTTCGTCATGGCCCGGTTGACGTGGGTCTTCGCCGTGACCGGGCTGATCACCATGCGGGCCGCGATCTGATCGTTCGACAGCCCCTGCGCGACCAGGGCGACGGCCTCGCGCTCGCGGTTGGTCAGCTCGGCCAGCCGGGCGCCGTCGGTCACCGGCCGGGGCTGGGCGACATAGCGGTCGATCAGCCGGCGCGTGATCGAGGGGGCGAGCAGAGCCTCGCCGCGCGCCGCGACCCGCACGGCGTGCAGGAAGTCCGCGGGCTGCACGTCCTTGACCAGGAAACCGGCCGCGCCCGCGCGCAGCGCGTGGAAGACGTACTCCTCCAGTCCGTAGTTGGTCAGGATGACGACGTGCACCCCGGCCAGCTCGGGATCGGCCGCGATGCGCCGGGTCGCCTCGACCCCGTCCACGACCGGCATCCGCACGTCCATCAGCACCACGTCGGGCCGGTGCCGCCGGGCCAGCGCCACGGCCTCGACGCCGTCACCGGCCTCGGCCACCACCTCGATGTCGTCCTCGATGTCGAGCAGCGCCCGGAAACCGCCGCGGATCAGCGGCTGGTCGTCCACGAGCACAACCTTGATCATGTCGTACGGTCCAACGGCAGCTCCGCCCGTACCGAGAAGCCCCCGCCGTCGCGCGGCCCGGCCCGCAGGTCGCCGCCCAGGGCGGTCACCCGCTCCCGCATGCCGAGCAGCCCGACCCCGGTGCCCGGCGTGTCCCGCGGGGCGGCGTCACCGTCGTCGTCGACCTGGATGGTCATCGCACCGGCCCGATAGCCGACCCGCACCGAGGCGGCACCGGCCCGGGCGTGCCGGGCGATGTTGGTCAGCGACTCCTGCACGATCCGGTAGGCGGTCCGGTCGACGGCGGCCGGCACGCCCCGGCGGCGCCCGTCGACGGTCAGGGTCGCGTCCAGCCCGCCCGCGCGGGCCTGCCGCACCAGATCGGGCAGCTGGTCGAGCCCGTACGGCGGGGAAAGGGTGTCGTCGCGCAGCGCCTCGAGCGTCGCCCGCAGCTCGCGGGAGGCCTCCCGGCCGGCCTCGCGGATCGCGATCAGCGCCTCGGGCACCGGCTCGCCCCGCTTCTCGGCCACGTGCACGGCGGCCTCCGACTGCACCTTGATCACCGAGATCTGGTGGGTGAGCGAGTCGTGCAGCTCCCGCGCGATGTGCAGCCGCTCCTCACCGGCCCGCCGCCGCGCGATCTCCTCCCGCGTGCGCTCGGCCTCGTCGGCCCGCCGCTCGGCCTGCCGCAACGCCTCACCGGCGGCGCCGGCCGCGATCAGCCAGGCCAGCTCGAGCACGCCCCGGGCCCGCACGAACGCCTCACCGGCGCCACCGCTGACCATCGCCGCCCCGGGCAGCGCGGCCAGCATGACGACGCCGGCCACGACGGTGACGAGCCGCCGACCGGCCCGCACGGCCGAATAGACGGCGACCAGGAAGGCGACGGCGAAGACGTCGAACCCGGCCGCCTGATAGCCGAGCGCGCACGCCCCGGCGCCGATGAGCGCGACCACGGGCTGCCGGCGGCGCACGACGAGCACCAGCCCACCCGCGACCAGCAGGACGTAACCGGGCCAGGCCCCGCCCTCCCCGCTCAGCCCGGCGGCCAGCAGGACGGCCGCGGTGCCGACCGCGACCGCCGCGTCCCGGGCATCGACCCGCGCAGTGCCCATGCGGGCACCCTAGCCGCCGTCCGGCACCGGGCGACTCCTCCCGGCGTGGTCACTTCCCGGCGGAACTACCACGTTCGCGGTAGTGCGAAGTGTCCACATCGGCACGATGCCGGCCGCCGCGCCCGGCGACACGATCGGAGCATGACTGCAGATCGCCTCATCGCCACCGTCGCCGCCCTGCTGGCCCTGGCCGGCGTGATCGCCGGAATCCGCGCGCTGACCCGCCCGGCCGCCCCGCTCCCGCTGTCCGCCCTGACCGCCGGCGTCGCCGGCACGCTGACCGGCATCCTGGTCGTCGCCACCGCCGACGGCGGCCCCGGCACGGGCAACGGCGTGGTCGGCGGCTGGGCCGCGATAGCCCTCGGCCCGATCGCGGCCGGCCTGGGCGGCCTGGCCCTGCTCCGCTTGCGGAGATCGACGACCATGTGACCCATGATCTACGTGGTGACCGACATCGAGGCCGACGGCCCGTGGCCCGGCCCCAACTCGATGCGCTCGTTCGCCTCGGTGGCCGTGACCGGCGACGGCGAGGAGCTGGGCGTCTTCGAGACGGTGCTGGAGCCCCTGCCGGGCTCCGCCCCGAACCCGGACACGTACGCCTGGTTCCAGACCCAGCCCGAGGCGTGGGCGGCGGCCACGGAGAACCCTCAGCCGCCGGCCGCGGAGATGGCCCGCTTCGCCACATGGGTCAAGGCGCTGCCGGGCCCGTGCGTCTTCACGGCGTGCCCGATCGCCTTCGACGGCATGTGGATCGACTACTACCTGCGGCGCTTCACGACCTACGGCGTCGTCCAGGGCCCGTACGAGAAGGATGTCCTGTTCGAGGTCCGCCCCGGCTTGTGCCTGCGCACGTACACGGCCGCGGTCACCGGCCGCCCGATCACCGAGGTGGCCCCGCGCCACCTCCCACCGGAGTGGCTGGGCAACATCGAACACACCCACCGCGCCATCGACGACGCCCGCGGCTACGCCCACCTGCTGGGGGTGCTCCTGGCCATGTCCAGCAGGTGAGGGTGACACAGGCGATACACGGCGGCCGGGTAATTCCGTTGAAGAGCTCCCGGCGGCCGACAAAGATGGATGGACCCCCTCGGTTCCACCCATCCCAAAAGGACTTCATCGATGCGCCTGCTTCGCGACCTGTGGATCACCTCGAAAGGCCGCACAGGTCTCGTGGCGGTCCTCATCCTGCTCGGCGCGGCCGGGCAGGCGGGTGCTCTCGCGCTGGCCGGCGCCGTGCTCGTCGACCGGTCCATGTCGCTGTTCACCGTGCTCGCGGCCGCTCTCGTCGCGTCCGTGCTCAGTGACGTCTTTGTCGGGCTCGTCGCCTCGCGGCTGACCGCCGACTGGGCGGCCAAGGTGCGCCGCGGCCTCAACCGGGTCGCCTTCGGGCAGGATCTGCCGACCCTGGAGAACACGCCGGTCGGTGAGCTGCTCGACCGGATCGACTCCGACGTCTACGAGGTCGGCGCCCAGCTGCGCGGCAGCGGCGTGCGCATCGCGCAGTCGGTGGCCGTGGCCGTCTTCTCGATCGTCACCGCGTTCTTCGTGTGGTGGCCGGCCGGCGTCGGCATGGTCCTGGTTTCCATTTTGCTGTACGTCACCATGAACAAGCCGATCCAGCGCATCTCCCCGCTGCGGATCTCCGAGGAGGAGTCCTGGTCCGACCTGGCCGCCGTGATGGAGGAGTCCATCCACGGCCAGGACGATGTGCGTACGAGCCTCGCCGCCCCCTATGTGCGCCGGCTCTACGCCCGGCGCGCGGCCGAGGTGCTGCGGCGCGGGCGGCTGGTCTGGCGGTCATCGGCCCGCATCACCATGGGCGCCGGCTCGATCACCCGGTCGCTGATCGCCGTGCTCGTGGTGGTCGGGGCCTGGGCCCTGTTCACCGGCCACATCGACGGGGCCCGGCTGACCGGCGTCTGGCTGCTCGCGCTCGGCTTCGGCGGCACCCTGGAGCATGTCACCCGCATGGTGCCCGAGCTGCAGAACGCGCTCGGCGCCTGGAGCCGTGTCCAGCTGCTCCAGGACGTACCGCAGGAACCGACCGAAGGTCTTCCCCCGGTCGACGGCGATCTTGTCGTACGGGATCTGACCTTCCGTTACGGCGAATCCGACAGCGGGCGCCCGCCGGCCCTGCGCGACGTCAGCCTCACCTTCGCCCGCGGCCGGTCGTACGCGTTGATCGGCCGTACCGGTTCCGGCAAGTCGACGCTGGCCAAGGTGCTGACCCGGGCCGTCGACGTGCCCCGGGGCACGGTCTTCCTGGGCGGGGTCGACCTCAACGACATGAACGTCGAGGGGCTGCGCCGCTGGACGGCGATCGTCCCGCAGCGCACCGAGATCCTCGCCGGCACCCTGGCCGACAACGTCGCCCTGTTCGACCCCGAGCTGCTGCCCAAGGCGGCCGGCGCGCTCGACGAGCTGGGCCTGAGCGCCTGGGTGGCCGGCCTGCCCGACGGCATCGACACCCGGCTCGGCGAGAACGGCTACAAGCTTTCGGCCGGTCAGGAGCAGCTGGTCGCGTTCGCCCGCATCCTCGTGCGTGATCCGCACGTGGTGATCCTCGACGAAGCCACGGCCCGGATGGACCCGGTCACCGAGTCGTGGGTCCAGCGCGCCACCGACCGCCTGCTCACCGGCCGCATCGGCGTCATCGTGGCCCACCGGCTGTCGTCGGTGCAGCGCTGCGACGAGGTGGTCGTGCTGGCCGACGGACAGGTGCTCGAGTCGGGCCCGCTGCGCGAGTCGCAGCGGTTCGCCGAGCTGATGGCCAGCAGCAACCTGGCCGTGCCGGCCCCGGTGCCGGGCGGTGGCGGGGTGCTGGTCGAGGAGCACGACTGGGACACCGCGGCCCAGGTCGAGCTCGGGGCCGAGCTGCTGGCCAACAAGCTGCCGCCGGTCGAGCCGCCGCCGCTGCCCGAGGCGCCCAAGGCCCGCACGTTCCGCGAGATCGCGCGGCTGACTTTGAACGACAAGAGGTACGGGCTGGGCGCGGTCGCCCTGTTCGCCATCCTCGTGCTGCTCGGCCTGGACGGCGCGATCCTGCCGCTGCTGTGGTCGAACGTGGTCGACGGCATCGGCAACCCGCTCTACCCGGCCGTCGGCATCGCGGCCGGCCTGCTCGTGGCCATCCCGACGCTGTACTACACGGGCGCCTGGTTCCCCGAGTGGTGGGTCCGGCAGATGCTGCGGATCAGCATGCGCCTGGTGCACGGCCAGATCGGCCCGCGCCGGGTCAGCAAGCACACCCCGGCCGAGGTGGTCGCCCAGGGCGGCGACACCGAGCGGGTGGTCATGCTGGCCGACAACCTGATCGACAACGCCACCAGCCTCGTGATGATCGTCGCGATGACGCTGGCGTCGCAGTCGTTCGTGCCGGCGTTGTTCTTCATCGGCACGATGGTGCTCTCCGGCCTGGCCGCCACCCTGTTCGGCCCGCGCCTGGAGAAGGCCGCCCGGCGTACGGTGGCCGCGCGCGCCGCGTTCGCGACCTCGCTGGTCTCGTCGCTGTCGGCGGCGCGCACGGTCAAGCTGGCCGGCGCCACCGAGCCGGTGCTCAACCACCTGGCCCGTCTCGACTTCACCCGCAGCGAGCTGCAACGGCGCGAGATCGCCATCCAGGTGTGGGCCCGTTCCACCCCGTCGATCGCCAGCGGCCTGCTGCCGATCGCGGCCTGGGCCCTCTACCTGGCCGGTTCGCTCTCGTCGGCGGCGACCCTGATCGCGGTGGCGACGCTCGGCTCGGCCCGCTGGTTCGCCTGGACGACCGCCTCGCTGGTCTCCCAGTTCCCGTCGGCGCGGGTCTGGACCAAGCGGACGGTGGCCATGACCGGCGAGTCCGAGTACTCCAAGGACGTGCCCGGTGTCGACCTCTCGGCCGGCACCGCGCCGGCCCCGCCGACCGCGCCGCGCAACCCGCTGCGCCGTCTCGAGCTGCGCCACTTCAGCGCCGTGCACGAGAACGGCACGGTCGGCGCGCAAGATGTCGACCTGGCCGTCGAGCGCGGCCAGCTCGTGCTGGTCGTGGGCCCGGTCGGCGCCGGCAAGTCGTCGCTGCTGCGGGCCCTGGCCGGCATCGTGCACCACACGGGCGAGCTGGTCTGGAACGGCGACCCGGTCGACGAGCCCGAGGTCTTTCTCAGACCCAACCAGGTGGGGTACGTCGCCCAGCTGCCCCGCGTCCTGTCGGGCACGGTGGCCGACAACATCCAGCTGGGTCACGAGGTCGACGCGGCCGACGCCGTCTCCACCGCCCAGCTGGAGCACGACCTGGCCGCGGCCGGCGGCGGCCTCCAGTTGCTGATCGGCCACAAGGGCACCCGGCTCTCCGGCGGTCAGCTGCAACGGCTGGCCCTGGCCCGCGCCCTGGCCCCGCGCACCGAGCTGCTGATCGCCGACGACGTCTCCTCGGCGCTGGACGTGACGACGGAGCTCGAGCTGTGGCGGGCTCTGCGCAGCCACGGCGTGACGGTGGTCGGCTCGACCTCGAAACGCGCCGCCCTCAGTCAGGCCGACCGCGTGGTCGTGCTGATCGCGGGCAAGGTCGAGGACCAGGGCACCTGGCAGGAGCTGGAGGACCGCTGGGGCCACCTGGCGGGCTGAGTGAGGGTTGCGCGCCGCGCATCTTTGCGGGGCGCGCAACGCTGACTATCGTTGAGGCGTGGGTCTCCGGGAACGTAAGAAACAGGCCACCCGGACCGCGCTGAGCTGGGCCGCCATCCGCCTGATCGTCGAGCGCGGCTACGACGGTGTGCTCGTCGAGGACATCGCCACCGAGGCCGGCGTCTCGGCGCGCACCTTCAACAACTACTTCTCGAGCAAGGCCGAGGCCGTCGCCTCCCGCCACCTCGACCGTTGTCTCCAGGTCGCCGAGGCGCTGCGGGAGAGGCCCGCCGAGGAGCCCCTCTGGGAGGCGATCACCCAGTCGGTACTGACCCAGTTCGAGCAGACCGCGCAGGTGACCGCCGCTCCGCTCCCCCGCGACACCCAGGCTTGGGCCGCCGGACTACGTCTGATGACCGCCGTACCGGCCATCAAGGCCGAGACGCTCCGGGCCTCGGCCGACGCCGAAACCGCGCTGGCCGCCGCGGTCGCCGCGCGCACCGGCACCAACCCCGAGACCGACCTCTACCCGAAGCTGGTGGCCGCCGCCGTCATGGCCGCCAACACGGTGACCTTCAAACACTTCGTGGCCATCGGGGGCGAGCCGTCCGAGCTGAGGGCCATTCTCATCGGCGCCCTGCGTCAACTGTCGGCCGGGCTACCCGAACCACAGCGGTGATCCCGTTATCGGCTCGTTATGAAATCCGAGAACTAGGACGGTCACGCGCGCATCACAACGGAAGACAGCACATTCCGCAAGCACCAGGAGAACCGATTCCCGTGCGCGCCCTCACCGCCACCACCGTCGCCATCGCAGCCTTCGCCGTCACCGCTCTCGCCGCCTGCGACAGTCCTGAGCACGTCGACGGCGTCGCCGCACCGGTGACCACAACCTCGCCGGCCGCCGCCGCTGCCAACTCCACCGTGCCCGCGTCAGCCGCGCCCACCTCGTCGCCCACCGCCACGGCCACAACCACCAAGCCGACGGCCACCGCCGACGCCGAGCCGACCGCCACGGCCAAGACGTCGTCGACGGCTCCCCCACGCGACGCCAACCCCTGCCCGGTCTCGGCAGCCGTTCTCTACAAGGCGCTGCGTGCCGACAAAGACATGTCCGCGCGCACCACGCCGACGGTGGCCCTGAAGAACGAAACCTGCTACCAGGGTTACGCGACGGCCATCACCATCGTCGAGGGAAAGAACGTGCAGCCGGCCGGCGTGCTCTTCAAATACGACACGGAAGCCCGCACCTGGCGCCCCCTCAACCTGGGCAGCGGCGGTTACTGCGAGGGCTACACGTCGGCCGCCATCTCGAAGCGCCTCGGCAACGGCTGCTGACCCGAA
The DNA here is from genome assembly GCF_050956135.1 of Actinoplanes sp. CA-131856. Taxonomy (GTDB): domain Bacteria; phylum Actinomycetota; class Actinomycetes; order Mycobacteriales; family Micromonosporaceae; genus Actinoplanes. The sequence continues at coordinate 6,731,693 of NZ_CP191849.1, forward strand.
ACTCGAGGATGCTCAGCTGATCTGGCTTTGAAGCTGCTTCACCACGCTGGTGACGGTGTCGGCCGGGATGGCGAAGCCGACGCCGATGCTGCCGGTGGACGAGTCGCTGGCGGTCGCGATGGCCACGTTGATGCCGACGACGTGGCCATCGAGGTCGACCAGCGCGCCACCCGAGTTGCCCTCGTTGATCGCGGCGTCGGTCTGGAGCAGCCCGCTGAGCTGTTCGCTGCCGGTGTTGATGCTGCGGTCGGTCGCGGACACGATGCCGGAGGTGACAGTGTTCTCGAGGCCGAGCGGCGCCCCGAAGGCCAGGACGGTGTCACCCACGGCGACGCTGTCGTCGGTGCCGAAGGTCGCCGGCGTCAGCCCGGTGAGCCCGGTCGCCTGCACCAGGGCCAGGTCGTGGGTGGTGTCGGTGGCGACGACGCGGGCGGGAACGGTGGTGCCGTTGGAGAGCCGGACGCTCACGGTGCCCTCGGACGAGATGACATGGTTGTTGGTGAGGATCAGCCCGGTCGAGGTGAGCACCACTCCGGAGCCGAGCGACGACTCACGCGCGCCGTCGACCATGACGGTGACGATGCTGGGCTGAACCTGCTTGACGACGGCGGCGAGATCCTGATCCTCGGTGACGGTGGTGCTGCTGGCCGTCGTAGCCGTGGCCGCGGTCGTCGAGTCGTGATCGATCAGGTAGCGCTCGGCGACCACCCCACCGGCGGTCCCCGCACCGGCGACGAGCGCGATCAGCGCCGCACCACCGGCGATGCGCCGAGGCCACCGGCTGCCACCCGGCGGGGTGGGCATCACCTGGTCGTACCGGCTGTAGTAGTCCCCGATCCCCGCGTGGTCCGGGTCGGTGGGCCGGTTCATCAGATCGGTCATGGCGGCGCCTCGCTTCGTTGGCTGATGCGCCAACCTTGACCCCGCATGTTGTTGACCAGCGGTGAGCCGTCTGTGGGTTCGCTGTACGCGCGCCTCACCCTTTGGGGTCCGGTTACCACCCACCAGTGGGCGCGGCGCCAGGCGTACGCCTCCAGCCCGCCTACGGTCGTCGGGTGCTTTTCGTCCCAGTTGCACCCATCTCGTCCCCCGCCTCCTCCCGCGTCTCGCCCGCCGCCTCTTCCGCCTCTTCCGCCTCGCCCGCCGCGTCCTCCCGCGTCTCGCCCGCCGCCTCTTCCGCCTCACCCCCAGCCGCCGCTCCCGTCTCGACCCCCGCCGCCGCGGCCTCGACCACCGCCGCCGCGCCTTCCACCACCGCCGCCGCGCCTTCCACCGCCGCCGCCTCGACTCCCGCCTCCGCGGCCTCGACCCCTGCCACCGCGGTCTCGGCCTTCACCTTCGCCGCCCGCGAAGCCCCACAACGAATCCCCGCCCGAAGCCCGAAGGGCGCGATCGGCCCCACGAAGGCCGAGCGCAAACCGTTCGGCCCGGCGATCACCCCGGCCGCCCGGCCCATGCCGGTCTGGCCGCCGACGAGCCCCGCCCTCAGTCACCCCCAGGCGGCCACCCGATGAGCCTCGGCCGGTCCTTCGCTTCGAAGCGTCTCCGGTTCGGCGGCGTGCTCGCTGTCGTTCTCGCCGGTGCGCTCGGCGCTTGTTCCTCGCCCCGCCCCGCGTCTGTGGCCGACGGCGCCCCTCCCGTGTCGGCGCCGGTGACCCCCGTACAGCAAGAAGCAATCGAAGAACCGCAAGCCGCGGCACCCAGCCCGAGCCCGGCGCGGGCCGCGCCCCGCGTGACCGGCGAGACCGCCGGGCCGAAGGCGGCCCCGAAGGCGCGCTCGAAGCCGCTCGGTGATCTGCGGGCGTTCGTGGCCGCCGTGCAGCGTGATCTTCCCGACGTCGCGATCGATCGGCGGGACGAGGAGGTCGCGGCGTTCGGCGAGCAGGCGTGCCGGGGGTTAGCCGCGGGGAAGAAGGCACCGGCCGTGGTGCGTGAGTTCCGTGCGCAGGGTGTTTCCAGTGCGCAGGCGAAGCGGCTTTTCGCGCTGGCCAGCAACACCGTGTGCCCCTGAGGAGCAGTCGGGCATCGGCCGAAAGTCGCAGCCGGGCACAGCTTTGACCGACGGCGGTCCGATGCCGGGCACAGCTGCGCGCCCGATGCTGGAGTCATCCCCACTTCAGCAGGAGGTCACGAGATGTCGGCACGAGGAATGCTCAGCGTTGTCGGAACCGCCGTCGGCGGTCTGGTCGGCTGGACCGCCGCGCCGCCGCCGGCCGACCCCGCCTGCCTGCGCGAACTGCTCACCGAGATCGGCATGACCCCGGCCGGCATCAGCGACGAGGAGACCACCGAGGCGGTCCGCGTCTTCCAGGCCCGCACCGGTCTTACCCCCGACGGTGTAGCCGGTCCACGAACGGTTCACCTCCTCACGAGGTACGCCGCCGAGGCGCGCGAGCTCCGCTTGGACCTGGCGGCCTAGGCTTCGGTGCATGACCGGGCACGATCAGCTGATCACGTACTACGACGACGCCACCGGTGAACGCACCGCGCTCACCGCGCGTGAGCTCGGCACCTGGGCCGCGGCCACCGCGGCCCTGCTCACCGACGAGTGCGGTCACGGCCCGCGCAGCACCGCCGCCGTGCTCCTCCCCCCGCATTGGCAGACCGCCGCGGTCCTGCTCGGCGCCTGGTCCGCCGGCATAGCGGTCTCCTATCGCGACTGGGCGACCGCCGGACTGTCCCCGGCCGGCGCCCCGCTGGACGTCACCTTCGTCCACCGCCGCCGCGTGGACAGCTGGCTCGACGAGGTCCCCATCGGAACCGACCAGTTCGTCCTGTCCCTCACCTCATCCGGCTCCCCTTCCCCCGAAGCTCCCCGTGGCTACCGCGACTACCCGACCGCTGTTCACCCCCATCTGGGCGCCGCCCCGCCCTCGATCACTCCGGCCGCCGACGCCCCCGCCACCACCGACGGCACCACCTACGGCGCCTACGCGGCGGTCGCCGCCGAGATGGCCGCGCAGCGGGGCATCACCCGCGGCGACCGGGTGCTGATCAACGCGGCCACCCAGGAGCAGCCACTGACCTGGCTCCTGACCCCGATGGTGGCCGGCGCGTCGATAGTCCTCTGCGCCAACCTGGACCCGGCGAAGCTCAGCGCCCGCATGAAGGAAGAGCGGGTCACCCACTCCTTTCTCTAGGCGACTGATCTCTAGGCGACTGACCGAAAAAGATCATCGTCCGCGGCTCAGTCGTCGAAGGTGACGGTGACCTTCGGCGACGCGGGCACGGACTGACAGGTCAGCACGAAGCCCGCGGCGAGCTCGGCCGGCTCAAGGGCGAAGTTGCGCCGCATCGTCACGTCGCCCTCGACGACCCGGGCCCGGCACGTGCCGCAGACACCGCCCTTGCAGGCGAACGGCAGGTCGGGCCGGGACCGTTGCGCACCCTCGAGCACGGTGTCGCCCGCTGCGACCGTCACCGTCGTCGACCGGCCGTCGAGCATCACCGTCACGTCGCAACTGCCGGCCCCACCGGTCTCGGCCTCCTCGCGCACCGGCTCCGGGGGCGCCTCGTCCACCCAGAACAGCTCGCGGTGGATCCGCTCGGGCGGCACCCCGGCCTCGCCGAGCACCTGGATCGCGTCGGTCACCATGCCGTACGGGCCGCACAGCCACCAGTGATCCACCGCCGGCACGTCGAGCAGCACCGGCAGCAGCGCACGGAGCTTGTCCGCGTCGAGCCGCCCGCTGAGCAGGTCGACCTCGCGGGCCTCGCGGGACAGCAGATGCACGAGCTCGAGCCGCGACGGATGGCGGTCCTTCAGATCGGCGAGCTCCTCGGCGAACATCACGGTGTCGGCCCGCCGGTTGCCGTAGAGCACGGCGACCTGGGCCTCCGGATGGCGCAGCAGTGACGTGGCGATCGACAGCACCGGCGTGATCCCGGAGCCCGCCGCGATCATGACGTGGCGCCCGCCGGCCTCGACGTCGGGCGTGAAGGTGCCGGACGGCGGCGCCACCTCGACCGCGTCGCCCACCCGCACCTGCCGCACCAGCCATCCGGAGACGAGCCCGCCCGGCACCTCGCGCACCCCGATGCGGGGCTTCTCCCCGGCCGGGGCACAGATCGAATAGGACCGGCGCTCGTCGCGCTCGTCGCCCGGCCGCCGGACGGTCAAGGACTGCCCGGGCCGGAACTGATAGGTCCCCGCCAGTTTGGCCGGAACGTCGAACGTCACGGCGACGGCGTCGTCGCAGAGCCGCTCGACCTGCGCGACCCGCAGCGGGTAGAACTCCCGAACCACCATCAGTTTCCCCCGCTCAGATCGCTTTGACGTGCTCGAACGGTTCGCGACAGGCCGGGCACCGCCGCAGCTCGCGGCAGGCGGTCGCGCTGAACGCCGTGATCAGCTCGGTGCGCGGCTGCCCGCAGCGGGGGCAGGCGACCCCGTCGTCACGGACGCCGAGCGTCAGCGGCACGGGACCGGCCGACCGGCGCGGCGCGGGACCGGGCGGGACGATGCCGGCCTCGGCCAGCTTCGCCCGACCGGACTCGGAGATCCAGTCGGTGGTCCAGGCGGGAGCCAGCACCGTGCGCACCTGGGCCCGCTCGAAGCCGCCGCCCCGCAGCGCCGCGAGCAGGTCGGCCCGGATCGCCTCCATCGCCGGGCATCCCGAATACGTCGGCGTGATGGTCACGACCACCCCGTCCGCGCCTTCCTCGACGTCGCGGATGATGCCCAGCTCGGCCAGGGTCAGCATGGGCAGCTCAGGATCGGTGACGGTGGCGGCGATGTCGGCGGCGCTCACCAGACACCGCCCGGTGTCGCCCGTGCCAGCCCTTGCAGCTCGGCCAGGATCTCGGTGAGCTCCACGCCGTGGACGCCGTCGCGCCCATCCCCGGAACCATCGATCGGAGCCGGCGCCAATGTCGCGACACGGAGGACCTCGGCGATGACCGTGTCGAACTCGTCGCGGAGCTCGGCCGGATCGACCGCCACGTCGAGCTCGGCGAGGCGCCGCTCGACCGGATGCGCCTCGGACAGCTCCCCGGCCAGCGGCAGCACCACGTCGATCGCCGCCTGCATGCGGGCATGGGACAGATCGGTGCCGTCGCCGAGGCGTACCACCCAGCCGGCCGCGTAGTCCCGGTGGTAGCTGACCTCCTTGACGCCCTTGGCGGCGATCGCGGCCACCACGGGGTCGCCGGTGGCGGCCAGCCGGTCGAACAGCGCGAGCCGCCACGTCGAGAAGACCAGCAGCCGGGCCACCAGCTCCGCGAAGTCGGCGTCGGAACGCTCGGCCAGCCGCACGTTGCGGAAGTCGCCCGGGTCACGCAGGTAGGCCAGCTGATCCTCGTCGCGTCCCGAGCCGTCGGCCTCGCCGGCCCGGGTCAGCAGCAGGCGGGCCTGGCCCAGCAGGTCGAGCCCGATGTTGGCCAGGGCCAGCTCGTCCTCGAGCTCGGGCGCGCGGGTCACCCACTGCTGGAGCCGGTGGGACAGGATCAGCGCGTCGTCGCCGAGCATCAGGCAGTAGGCGGCCAGATCGCCGCGGTCGACACCGTCGGGAAAGGCAGTGGGCACGCCGGCCAGCGGGTCGGCGAACCCCGTCCCGTACGCCCAGCGGGCGTCGTCGTCGTGGTCGGTGAGAGCCAGGTAAGCGTCGTCGAAGGACATGGCGGCCTCAGATGTGCGGCACGGAGTCGGGGATGGAGTAGTACGTCGGGTGGCGGTAGGCCTTGTCGCCGCTGGGCGCGAAGAACGCGTCCTTGTCGTCGGGGCCGGAGGTCACCACGTCCTCGGAGCGCACCACCCAGATGCTGACGCCCTCGTTGCGCCTCGTGTAGAGGTCGCGCGCGTGGTGCAGCGCCATCGTGTGGTCGGCCGCCCGCAGCGACCCGACGTGCACGTGGTTGAGCCCTCGCTTGGCCCGCACGAACACCTCGAACAGGGGCCACTCGTGCCGGATCTCGCTCACGCCCGCACCTCCGTCCGCTTGGCCGCGTGCGCCGCGGCCGCTTCCCGCACCCACGCGCCGTCCTCATCGGCCTGCCGGCGGCGCGCGATCCGCTCGGCGTTCATCGGCCCGTCCCCGGAGATCACCCGCTTGAGCTCCGACCAGTCGATCGCGCCGAAGTCGTAGTGCTCCCGCTCGGCGTTCCACCGCAGGTCGGGGTCGGGCAACGTCACACCCAGCGCCTCGGCCTGCGGGACGGTCATGTCGACGAAGCGCTGCCGCAGCTCGTCGTTGGTGTGCCGCTTGATCTTCCAGGCCATCGACTGCGCGGTGTTCGGCGACTCGGCGTCGGGCGGCCCGAACATCATCAGCGACGGCCACCACCAGCGGCCGACGGCGTCGCGCACCATCTCCCGCTGGGCCTCGGTGCCGCGCATCATCGTCATCAGCAGCTCGTAGCCCTGCCGCTGGTGGAAGGACTCCTCCTTGCAGATCCGGATCATCGCCCGCGCGTACGGCCCGTACGAGCTGCGGCACAGCGGCACCTGGTTGCAGATCGCGGCCCCGTCGACGAGCCAGCCGATCACGCCGACGTCGGCGAACGACAGCGTCGGATAGTTGAAGATCGACGAGTACTTCTGCCGGCCTTCGATGAGCCGCCGGGTCAGGTCGCCGCGGTCGGCGCCGAGGGTCTCGGCCGCCGAGTAGAGGTAGAGCCCGTGCCCGGCCTCGTCCTGCACCTTGGCCAGCAGGATCGCCTTGCGGCGCAGCGACGGCGCGCGGGTGATCCAGGCACCCTCGGGCTGCATGCCGATGATCTCGGAGTGGGCGTGCTGGGCGATCTGCCGGATCATCGTCTTGCGGTAGCCGTCGGGCATCCAGTCACGCGGCTCGACCCGCTGGTCCCTGTCGATGATCTCGGTGAAGGCCTGTTCCTCGCTCATGACACCTCCCAGGTGAAGAAGCCCTGCCCGCTCTTGCGCCCGAGCTCGCCGGCGGCCACCTTGTCGCGCAGCAAGCGCGGCGGCGCGAACCGCTCGCCCAGTTCCCGGTGCAGGTGTTCGGCGATGGCCAGCCGCACGTCGAGACCGACCAGGTCGGTCGAGCGCAGCGGCCCCATGGGGTGGCGGTAGCCGAGCTCCATGGCCCGGTCGATCGAGGCCGCGTCGGCCACGCCCTCCTCGAGCATGCGGATGGCCTCGAGCCCGAGCAGCACGCCGAGGCGGCTGGTGGCGAAGCCCGGCGAGTCACGGACCACGACCTCGGTCTTGCCGAGCCCGCCCACCCACGACCGGGTCGCGTCGCGCACGGCGTCGCTGGTCGATGGGCCGAGCACGACCTCGACGAGCTTGCTGCCCGGCACCGGGTTGAAGAAGTGCATGCCGAGGAACCGCTCGGGGCGGCCCAGGCCGTCGGCCAGCCCGGCGATCGACAGCGAGCTGGTGTTGCTGGCCAGCACGGCCTGCTCGCCGACGGCCCGCTCGACTGCGGCCAGCACCCGCACCTTCAGGGCGGGGTCCTCGGGCACGGCCTCGACGACGAGATCGGCGCCCGCGCCCAGGGCGGCCACGTCGTCGAGAAGCACCACCCTCTCCAGGACGGCGTCTTCCGGCTCGCTCAGCATCCCTTTTTCCGAGGCCCGCCGCAGGCCCGCGGCCATCCGGTCGCGGGCGGCCGTCGCGGCGGCCGGGTCGCGCTCGACCAGGCTGACCGTCGCGCCGGCGACCGCGAAGACCTGGGCTATCCCGGCGCCCATGCGGCCGCCGCCGACGACACCGACGAGTTTCGGGACGGAGCCGGTCATGAGCGGCCTCCCGCCAGGAACGCGTCCATGCGCTCGGCCTTCTCGGCCGACTCGAACAGGATCGCCTGCGCGAGGTCGTCGGTGAGCGGATGCCCGCCACCGTCGGCCACGAGTTTCGTCAGCCGCAGGGCGAGCTGCCCGGAGCGGGCCATCCGGTCGAGCAGCTCGTGCGCCCGCTTGAGCAGGTCACCGGCCGGCACCACCTCGGACACCAGGCCGAACCGCAGCGCGTCGTCGGCGTCGAGCCGCCGCCCCGCGAGCAGCACCTGCTTGGCGACTGACGCGCCGGCCAGCTCACGCAGCCGCCAGCAGGCGCCGGCCGCGGCCAGGATGCCGAGACCCGGCTCCGGGTTGCCGAACACCGCCGACGGCGAGGCCAGCCGGATGTCGCACGCGTACGCCAACTCGGCGCCACCGCCGAGCGCGTAGCCGTCCACGGCGGCGACGGTGGGCAGCGGCAGCCGGGCGATCCGGTCGAAGAGCCGGCTGTTGATGCCCTGCAACGCCTGCTCCCGGCCACGCTTCCGCAGCTCGCCGATGTCGGCCCCGGCCGCGAAGGTGCCGCCGTCGCCGGTCAGCAGCAGAAGCCTCGGGCGCTCCTCGAGCGACGCGCAGACCTCGTGCAGCTCACCGACCATTGCCGCGTTTATCGCGTTGCGCGCCTCCGGCCGCCGCAGCGTCACGACGACCCGGTCGTCCAGCTCCTGCACGGCGAGCGTGTTCACGGCCGCTCCAGGAGCATCGCGACGCCCTGGCCGACGCCGACGCAAAGGGTCGCCAGGCCGCGGCGGGCGCCCTCGCGCTCCATGCGGCCCAGCAGGGTCACGGTGATGCGCGCACCCGAACAGCCGAGCGGATGGCCGAGCGCGATCGCGCCGCCGTCGGCGTTCACCCGCTCGTCGTCGAGCTTGAGCCGCCGGATGACGGCCAGGGACTGGACCGCGAACGCCTCGTTCAGCTCGACAGCGTCGAGGTCGCCGACACCCCAGCCGGCCCGGGCCAGCGCCTTCTCCGTGGCCGGCACGGGGCCCAGGCCCATGAGGTGGGGCGCCACGCCGGCGCTGGCCGAGGTGACCACGCGGGCGCGCGGCGTCAGGCCGTACCTCTCGACCGCTTCGCCGCTGGCCACGACGAGGGCGGCCGCGCCGTCGCTGAGCGGCGAGGACGACGCGGCCGTGACGACGCCGTCGCCACGGAAGACCGGCCGCAGTTTGCCGAGCTTTTCCAGGGTGGAGCCACGGCGCGGGATCTCGTCGGCGCCGGCGTCGCCGACCGCGACGATCTCGCCGGCGAACCGGCCCGCGTCGATCGCGGCGATCGCCCGCTCGTGACTGCGCAGCGCGAAGGCGTCGCTCTCGGCGCGGGTGATGCCGTCGAGGGCGGCGACCTCCTCGGCGGTCTCGCCCATGCTGAGGGTGGTGCGGTCGCGCTCCTGGAACACCGGGTTGGTGAAGCGCCACCCCAGCGAGGTGTCGAAGACCTGGCCCGGGCGCGCCCACGGCGTTCCCGGTTTCTCCATCACCCAGGGCGCGCGGGTCATCGACTCGACGCCGCCGGCGACGATCAGGTCGGCCTCGCCGGCCCGGATCGTGTTCGCCGCCGACACGATGGCGGTCAGGCCGCTCGCGCAGAGCCGGTTGACCGTGTAACCGGGCACGCTGTCGGGCAGGCCCGCGAGCAGCGCCGCCATGCGGGCCACGTTGCGGTTGTCCTCGCCGGCCTGGTTGGCCGCGCCGAGCACCACCTCGTCGATCGCCTCGCCGGGCACCCCGGCCCGGCCGGCCGCCTCGCGGACGACCAGGCCGGCGAGATCGTCGGGGCGGACACCGGCGAGTGCACCACCGTATTTGCCCTGCGGGGTGCGCACACCACCGACGAGATAGGCCTCAGGCATCGGTGCTCTCCGCGGCCGGCACGTGGTGGCGGGACTGGACGGTGAAGAAGCGCCCGCTGACGAAGTAGTCGTCGGACAGCGAGGCGGTCGCGGCCGGGTTGGCGCCGCTGCCGTGCAGGTCGCTGAACGCGGCCGTCTGGTTGACGAAGACGCCGCCGGTCAGGTTTTCCGCCAGGTGCACGCCAGCGTCGAGCGCCGCCTCGCGGGCCGCGGCGAGCACGTCGGGCGAGGTCGAGTGGACCATCGCCGTCAGCGCGCCGTGAGCGCGGACGGTCTCGGTGAAGATCTGCAGGCTGTGCGGCGTGGACTCGGTGGCGATGACGAACGAGACCGGGCCGAACCACTCGCGGGTGTACGCCTTGTCGTCGGCCGCGTCGAGCCGCACCACCACCGGGGTGCGGATGGTGGCGCCGGGGTGGTGCTCGTCGGCCACCTCGGCCGACGGATGGATCACGCTGGCCGCCCCGCCGGCCTCGGTGAGCCGGGCCAGCACGCCGTCGTTGACGATCGCGCCGATCGTGCCCGCGGCCCGCGCCGGGTCGCCCAGCAGCTTGTCGAGCGCGGCCGACAGGTCGGCGCCGAACTCCTCGACGCTGCGGCGGCCGGCGTCGGTCACGATGCCGCCCTGGGGAACCAGGATGTTCTGCGGGGTCGTGCACATCTGGCCGCTGTAGAGCGACAGCGAGAACGCCAGGTTGCGCAGCAGACCCTTGTAGTCGGCGGTGGAGTCGACGATGACCGTGTTGAGGCCCGACTTCTCCGTGTAGACGACCGCCTGCCGCGCGTTCGCCTCGAGCCAGTTGCCGAACTCGCTGGAACCGGTGAAGTCGACGATGCGCACGTCGGGATGGGTGGCCAGGGTGGCCGCGATGCCGTCGCCGGGCTCCTCGACCGCGAGCGTGACCAGGTCGGGGCTCAGACCGGCCTCGGACAGCACCTCGCGGCAGATCTGCACGGTGATGGCGAGCGGCAGGACGGCGCCCGGATGCGGCTTCACGATCACCGGGTTGCCGGTGACCAGGCTCGCGAACAGGCCCGGATAGCTGTTCCAGGTCGGGAACGTCGTGCAGCCGATGACCAGGCCGACGCCGCGGCCGACGGCCGTGCTGGTCTTCGCCAGCCGCAGGGGGTCGCCGCCGCGCTGCGGCTTGGCCCACTCGGAGGTGACCGGAATGCGGGTGCTGGCGGCCAGCGCGACGGCCACGGCCTCGAGGGCGCGGTCCTGCGCGTGCGGGCCACCGGCCTGGAACGCCATGACGAAGGCCTGGCCGGTGGTGTGCTGCACCGCGTGGGCCATCTCGAAGCTGCGCGCGTTGATCCGTTTGATGATCTCGACGGCGACGCCCGCGCGGCCCCGCGGCCCGACGGCACGCCAGGCCGGTGTCGCGGCCCGGGCGGCGGCGATCAGCGCGAGCGGGTCGGCCTTGGGATAGCTGACGCCCAGCTCGACGCCGTAGGGTGAGCGCTCGGTGGAGACAGTGCCGTCGGCGCCGGGCACCTCGATCGGGAACGGCTTGCCGAGGAGGGCGCGGAACGCGCGTTCGCCCTCGGGAGCGGCCTCCTCGCCGTACACGGATTTGCTGGGAGACTCGGGAAATGCGGACCAGTAGTCGCGCGCGGAGGCGGCGCGGATCGCTTGATCGAGCAGGTCGGAATGCGTCTCGTACAACTCGGTGGGGGTTGTCATCGTCGCTCCATTGCGTTCGGCTGTGCTCATATTTACCGACCGAACGGCCGGTAATCAAGCCCCGGGAGACAGGATGGCACTGACATGACCCCACCTGCGGCCCCTCGACGGCGCGGACGACCCGGTCATGACCAGGATGCCGTGCTCGCCGCCGCGGTGCGGCTGTTCAACGAGCGGGGCTACGACGCCACCAGCATGTTCGACATCGCCGAGTCGCTGGGCATCACCAAGTCGAGCGTCTACCACCACATCAGCGGCAAGGAGCAGTTGCTCCAGATGGCGATGGACCGGGCGCTCGACGGCCTGTTCGAGGCGGCGGACGAGGTGCGCGCGCTCGATCTGCCCGCGCCGGAGAGGCTGGAGCGGCTCGTGCGGCGCAGCGTGCTGGTGCTGGCCGAGCGCTTCGAATACGTGACAGTGCTTCTGCGCGTACGGGGCAACACCGAGACCGAGCAGCACGCGCTGTCCCGCCGGCGCGACTTCGACACGATCGTCACCGATCTGGTCAAACAGGCACAGGCCGAGGGCGGCGTACGTCCTGACATCGACCCGGCGACCGTCGCGCGCCTGATCCTGGGAATGGTCAACTCGCTCACCGAGTGGTACCGCCCCCGCGCGGGCGGCGCCGAGGCCATCGCCGACGCGCTGACCCGGATAGCGTTCGAAGGGTTGCGTGCGCCCGCGCGCTAGCGTGGGCGCCGATGAAACATTGGCAGAGCCGGGCCGTCACCGCGGCCGCGACGATCTTGGTCCTGACCGCCTGCGGGACGGACGCGGCGCCGGAGAAACCCGTCGCCGCACCGACAAGCGAGAGTCCTTCAGCGTCACCTTCGGCGCCGCCGACGACGCCGACGCCGACGCCCAAGGACTGTGTCACGCGGACGCTGGACGGCCTCGACCTCGCGGGGCGCGCGGGTCAGGTGCTCATGGTCGGCGTGCCGGTCGACACTCCGACCGGCTACGCCAGCGCCGTACGGCAATATCGCCTCGGCGGCGTCTTCCTGCGCGGCCGCAGCACGCACGCCGCCTCCGAGCTGCGCGGCGACATCGCGACCCTTCAGTCGAAGGCGACACTGCCGATGCTGGTCGCCCTCGATCAGGAGGGCGGCAGCGTGCAGACGCTCAAGGGCTCCGACTTCCCGATCCTGCCGTCCGCGGAGCGTCTCGGCGGCGGCCCGATCGCCACCCTGCGCAGCACCACCCAGGACAGCGCGCGCCGGCTCTCGGCCATCGGCGTCAACCTCAACCTCGCCCCGGTCGCCGACACCGTGCCGGCCGACATCGGCAAGGCCAATCCGCCTATCGGCGCCTTCAAGCGGCAGTACGGCTCGGATCCCGCCAAGGTCGCCACAGCGATCAAGACCGTCGTGCCGGCCTCGCAGGACGCCGGAGTCTTCACCACCCTCAAGCACTTCCCCGGGCTCGGCCGAGTGCGGGCCAACACCGACACGTCGACCGATGCCGTCGACAACGTCGCGACGGCCGCCGATTCGTACCTCCAGCCCTTCGCCGCCGGCATCGGCGCGGGCTCGGCCGCCGTCATGATCTCGTCGGCGTCCTACCCTCGCCTGGACAAGGTCAACATCGCGGCCTACTCGAAGACGATCGTGACCGGCCTGCTCCGCGAGAAGCTCGGTTTCCAGGGCCTCGTCATCTCCGATGACCTCGGCGCCGCGGTGGCGGCCAGCAAGTTCCCTCCGGCCGAGCGGGCCGTACGCTTCGTGGCCGCCGGCGGCGACATGGTGCTCACGATCATCCCGTCGCACGCCAAGCCGATGTCGGCCGCGCTCATCGCCAAGGCCGAAAAAGATCAGGATTTCCGGGTACGTCTGGACGACGCCGCCCGCCACGTCCTCCAGACCAAGGAACGGGCCGGCCTGCTCAAGTGCGGCTGACCGGCGCCGCCGTGCTGCCCCGCACGACCAGGTGGGGCACCAGGACGATCTCGGTGCGCCGGGTGCGGCCGCCGTCGAGGCGGGAGACCGCGGCCCGCACGGCGTTGTGGGCCTGGGCCGCGGCGTCCTGGTTGACCGAGGTCAGATCGATGTGCGCCAGGCGGGCCAGCGTGCTGTCGTCGTAGCCGACCACGGAGATCTCGCCGGGCACGTCGACGCCCGCGCGGAGGAAGGCGTCCATCACGCCCACCGCCAGGCGGTCGTTGGAGGCCACGACGGCGGTCGGCCGGTCGGCCGACGCCAGGAGCGCCTTCCCCGCCCGTACACCTCCTTCTTCGGTGTGATCGCCCGGCAGGACCCGCGCCGAGAGGCCGGCCCGGCGCATCGCCCGGCGATAGCCCCGGCGGCGGGCGTCGGCCACGGCACCGGTGCCACCGTCGACGAAGGTGATGCCGGAATGTCCGAGACCGATCAGGTGATCGAGGGCCGCGTCGACGCCCACGTCGTCGGCCGAGCGCACCACGTCGACCTGCGCGTCGCGGGCCATGCGGCCGACCACGACGCACGGAACCTGCTCGGCCAGCTTGTCCAATGACGAGGCGGACGCGTCGGGGCCGAGCAGGATGAGCGCCTCGCAGCGGAAGTCGAGCAGGGTCTCGATGGCGCCGTCCTCGTCACGGTTGCGTGTCAGCGTCGACAGGACCACCTCGTAACCCGAGCGGTCGGCCTCGACGTGCAGCTCCTCGACGAGCTCGGCGTGGAACGGGTTGCGCACGTCGAGCATGACGCCGAGCAGGTGGCGCCGGCGGCGGGCCAGCAGGCTGGCCGTACGGTCGGCGCGGTAGCCCAGCTCGGCCGCGGCGGCCAGCACCCGCTCACGGGTCTCGGCGCTCGGGCCGGGCGCGCCGCGCAGCACCAGTGACACCGACGCGGGCGAGACCCCCACGCGGGCCGCCACGTCCGACAGGCGCGGTCGCTGATCCACTTCGAAGCCCCCTTGACATCCATCGAGATCAACATCGATATTACAGGGGTTCTTAAAGCGCTTTAAAAGCGAGGTCACTCAGATGACGCACCCACCCATCGGCGTGGCCGTGATCGGGGCCGGCATGGTCGGCCGCGCGCACGCCAGCGCCTATCGCAACGCCGCCACCGTCTTCGGCCTCGACCTGCCGGCGCCCCGGCTGGTCGCCATCGCCGACCTGCACGAGCCGTTCGCCGCCGACGCCGCCCGGCGCTACGGCTACGAGCGCACGGAGACCGACTGGCGCGCGGTCGTCGAGTCCCCCGAGGTCGACGCGGTCAGCGTCGCCGTGGCCAACAGCCTGCATCGTGAGGTCGTCGAGGCGGCCCTCGCCGCCGGCAAACACGTCCTCTGCGAAAAGCCGCTAGCGCCCACCGTCCACGACGGCGAGGCGATGGCCGCGGCCGCCGCGGCGGCGCCGGGCCAGGTCGGCGCGGTCGGCTTCACCTTCCGCCGCTCCCCCGCGCTGAACGCCATCAGGAGAGAGGTCGAGGGCCGGCTCGGACCGGTGCGCCACTTCGTCGGCAACTACTGGTGCGACTACGGCTTCGACCCGGCCCGCCCGATGAGCTGGCGCTACCAGGGCGGTCCGGGTTCCGGTGTGCTCGCCGACATCGGCAGCCACCTGACCGACCTGGCCGAGTTCTTCTGCGGGCCGACGGCCGCGGTGCAGGGCACGACGATGGCCACCCTGGTCAAGCAGCGGCCCAAGCCGCTCGGCGTCGCGGTCGGCCACGCCGGGGGCGTCGAGGTCAGCGACGAGCTCGTCCCGGTGGAGAACGAAGACGTCTGCACCTTCACCACGGCGTACGAGAGCGGCGCGGTCGGCACGTTCTCGCTTTCGCGGGTCGCGTTCGGCCACGCCAACTCGCTGCGGGTCGACCTGTTCTGCGAGAACGGGTCCGCCTCGTTCGAGATGACCCGGCCGGCCGAGTTCAGCATCGTCGACGGCAGCGCCGAAACTTCGATCAACGGCGCCCGTACGGTCTTCGTCGGACCCTGGCATCCCTATGTGGCCCACGGCCTGCCCATGGACTTCCCCACCGTCGGCCACGGGCAGAACGACTTCTTCGTCTACCAGGCCCGGGCCTTCCTCGACCAGATCTCCGGCGCCGAGGGCCTGCCGCCCTGCCCCGACCTGGCGCACGGCCTGCACAACCTGCGCGTCCTCGAGGCGGTCGTGTCGGCCGCCGACAAACCCGTCCAGCTCTGAGGAGTCCCCCCATGCGACTCGGCGCCTACACCGCGTGCCTGCACGACCGATCCCTCGACGAGACCCTGAAGATCCTCGGTGAGCTGGGCCTGACCAGCGCCGAGATCAACACCGGCGGCTTCATCGGCGCGCCGCACATCCCCATCGACGACCTGCTGGGCAGTGCCGGCGCCCGTGAGGACTACCTGGGCCGCTACCAGCAGGCGGGCATCACGCTGACCGGCCTGAACGTCAACGGCAACCCGCTCAACCCGGACCCGCGGGTCGGCCCGAAACACGCGGCCGACCTGCGCCGCACGATCGACCTGGCCGCCAAGCTGGGCGTGAAACGGGTGGTCACCATGTCCGGCCTGCCCGGCGGCGAGCCGGGCGCCACGGTGGCCAACTGGGTGGTGAACCCCTGGGACAGCCAATACCTCGACATCCTCGACTACCAGTGGCGCGAGGTGGTAGTCCCGTTCTGGCGCGACATCCAGGCCCGCGCGGCCGACGCCGACGTCAAGGTGTGCATCGAGATGCACCCGCACAACCTGGTCTTCAACCCGCCCACGCTCCTGCGCCTCATCGAGCAGACGAACGCCACCCACGTCGGCGCCGAGATGGACCCGAGCCACCTGTTCTGGCAGGGCATCGACCCGGTGGCCGCCGTCCGCCACCTGGGCGACCGGGTCTTCCACGCGGCCGCCAAAGACACGCGCCTCAACGGCGACAACGTCAAGCTCTACGGCGTCCTCGACGACCGCTTCACCCGCACCCCGGCTGACCGGAACCCCCTGAACCTGGGCGGCGCCAACACCTTGAATCAGTGGCCCGAGAGTCCGTCATGGCAGTTCGTCGCCGTGGGCCGCGGTCACGGCGACGACTTCTGGGTGCCGTTCCTCCAGGCCCTGCACGCCGTAGACCCCGACATCGCCGTCAACATCGAACACGAGGACACCGAGCTCGACCAGATAGAGGGCCTACGCCAGGCCGCCGAAAACCTCCTGTCCGCCGCCCGCAAGGCCGGCGTCTGACCACCCCAGCCACCCCGGAACGTCCCGCGCCGACCGGCCCAGCCGGCGCGGGAGCGCTGCGCCCGGGCGGTGCTGCTGGGCTGTCGGTCGGTTACGGCGGCGGGCTGGATCTTGGGCAGTAGGGTGGGTTCGTGCCTGTTCCCCCCTACGTCGTCCGCATGCGCGCGCATGTCGGTCATGAGCTGTTGTTCCTGCCCAGCGCCAGCGGTGTTGTCGTTGATGATGACGGGCGTGTTCTGCTGGCTCGGCGGGTCGACAACGGGCGGTGGTCGGTGCCGGCCGGGACGGTCGATCCCGGTGAGCAGCCGGCCGAGGCGGCTCTGCGGGAGGTGTTCGAGGAGACCGGGGTTCGGGCGGAGATCGTGCGGGTCGCGGGGGTGGCCACGCATCCGGTGGTCTACCCGAACGGTGACCAGTGCGAGTTCCTCAACGTCTGGTTCCTGTGCCGGGCGCTGTCGACCGAGGCCGGCGTCGCGGACGACGAGTCGCTCGAGGTGGGGTGGTTCGCGCCGGACGCGCTGCCCGCGATCGACGACTGGTCGAAGCTGCGCATCGAGGCCGCGCTGTCCGGGGACACCGCGGCCTGGCATGCCGAGGTGGGCGAGAAACACCCGGCGCTGAACCAGCCGGACGCGCTCTGACAGCTCCGGGCCGGGGCTTCTATCCGGCGGAGAGGTTCAGTTCGAAGCTGTAGCGGCTGGCTCGGTAGACGTGGCTGCCGTATTCGAGGGCTCGGCCTCCCGCGTCCCAGGCTGTGCGGGTCATGGTCAGCAGAGACGCGCCTCGCTTCTCGTCCAAGGTTCGGGCCTCGGCGGCCGTGGCCGAGCGGGCGCCGATCACCTGGGTGGCTATGCGGGGGGTCAGGCCTGAGCGGCGCAGCAACTCGTAGAGGCCATGTGCCGCCAGGTCTTCTCGGGTC
Source organism: Actinoplanes sp. CA-131856 (assembly GCF_050956135.1). Classification (GTDB taxonomy): domain Bacteria; phylum Actinomycetota; class Actinomycetes; order Mycobacteriales; family Micromonosporaceae; genus Actinoplanes. The sequence goes on from NZ_CP191849.1 coordinate 6,749,039, forward strand.
AAGCGCAGCACGTCGGTCGGGATCGCGTTGTGCATCAAGGCCAACGGCTCGCCGGCGGCATAGCGCAGACGCTCTATCCAGGTGACCTCGGTTCCCGGTGCCACCTCCAGGGCGGCGGCGATCGGGTCGGGGGCCGGCATCGTGCGCAGCTCCAGCACCTCGGTTCGTGGGGAACGGTCGCCGGCCACCAAGTCGTCGTACAGGCTGGAAAGCTCCACCGGGCGGCGGACCTTCGGATGCACCACCTGCGTGCCCACGCCGCGCTTGCGGACCAGCATGCCCCGCTCGACCAGATATTGGATGGCGCGCCTCGTCGTCGGGCGGGAGACACCCAAGCGCTCGGCCAGGTCCACCTCGTTCTCGATGCGGGCGCCCACACCGATCTCGCCCTTCTCGATCAGCTCCTGCAAACGGCTCGCCACCTGGAAATACAGGGGCACGGGGCTCGTGCGGTCCACCTCGACCGGTCGAAACGGCGGCGACAGGTCCGATGTCACTGCTCCCCCTCGGATCATCAGTTTGTCATGACAAAGTATTGACGTAGACCGCTCCAAGTTATTACATCGAAGGCAGCAAACATAGCGTCGCCGACTGGTTACGAACGGCGATCATCTCGCTAAACGCGCCGGATCCAAGCACGGCACACGGCACGCTTCACCGTGCCCGAAATCTGATCATTCGCCGGAGATCGCAACCGGAGGATCGCGCATGCCCGCGGACGAGGTACTGACGATGGGACGTATCGGCGTCGACCTTTATCCGGAACAGACCGGTGTCTCGTTGCGCGAAGTGCGCACCTTCGCCAAGTTCCTCGGCGGCAGCGCGACCAACGTGGCCGTCGCCGCCGCCCGCTACGGCCGGCGGGCCGCTGTCATCACGCGCACCGGCGACGATCCGTTCGGTGAGTTCCTGCACGACGCGCTGCGCGGGTTCGGAGTGGACGACCGGTTCGTCACGCCGGTCGCGTCGCTGCCCACGCCGGTCACGTTCTGCGAGATCTTTCCGCCGGACGACTTCCCGCTCTACTTCTACCGCTTTCCCAAGGCGCCCGACCTCGAGATCCATCCGTCCGATCTGGATCTCGAGGCGATCAGAGACGCCGCGATCTTCTGGGTCACGGGAACGGGCCTGTCCCAGGAGCCCAGCCGCACCGCCACGCTGACCGCACTCAAATATCGCGGTAAGTCAGGCATAACGGTGTTCGATCTCGACTACCGTCCCATGTTCTGGTCCTCCCGGGCCGAGGCCCGCCGGTGGTACGCCGAAGCGCTGCCCTACGCCACGGTCGCCGTGGGCAACCTCGACGAAGCGGAAACCGCTGTCGGCGTGCGGAAACCGGCCGAGGCGGCGGCGGCGCTGCACGAGGCCGGCGTCGAACTGGCCGTGATCAAACAGGGCCCGGCCGGCGTGCTGGCGTCGAGGGACAGCGCCCACAGAGGCAGGGCCGCGCAAAGCGCGACCGCGCAAAACAAAGGCGCCGGGAACGACGCCGCCGGATACGAAGGCACCGGGAGCAAAGACGCCGGGAACGACGCCGCCGGGAACAAAGGTGCCCGGGACGAAAGCGGGAGCGGGAAGAGCGAGCAGGTCGAGGTGCCTCCGGTGCCGGTCGAGGTGGTCAACGGCCTCGGGGCCGGTGACGCCTTCGGCGGGGCGCTCTGCCATGGCCTGCTCGCCGGATGGGAGCTCGAGGCGACGATGCGCTTCGCCAATGCCGCCGGAGCCATCGTCGCCTCGCGACTGTCCTGCGCCGACGCCATGCCCACCGAGCACGAAGTGCGGGCCCTCATCGAAGGAGCACGGCATGCCTGACCTGGACGGCCTCCTCGACATCCGGACCCGGCGGCCGGCCGCCATCGCCGCCGCGGCCTCCTCCCGGCGGCGGCCGGCGTCGCTGTTCGGGCCGCACGGCAAGATGATGATCATCGCGGCCGATCATCCGGCCCGGGGGGCTCTGCGGGCCGGCGACGATCCCTTGGCCATGGCCAACCGGGTCGACCTGCTCGACCGGCTGCGGACCGCCCTGTCCCGGCCCGGCGTCAACGGCGTCCTCGGCACCCCGGACATCCTCGAGGACCTGCTGCTTCTCGGCGCGCTCGACGACAAGGTCGTCATCGGCTCGATGAACCGGGGCGGCCTGGCCGGCGCCAGCTTCGAGATCGACGACCGGTTCACCGCCTACGACGCCGGCAGCATCGCCGCCGCCGGATACGAGGGCGGCAAGATGCTGCTGCGCATCGACCCCACCGACCCGGGCACCGTCGCCACCCTCGAGGCCTGCGGCAACGCGGTCGGCGCGCTCGCCGCCCGGCGCAAGATGGCCATGGTCGAGCCCTTCATCTCGCACCGGGTCGACGGGCGCGTGCGCAACGAACTGACCGCCGACGCCATGATCCGGGCCGTCACCGTCGCGGCCGGGCTCGGCACGACCTCGGCCTACACCTGGCTCAAGGTGCCGGTCGTCGACGACATGGAGCGGGTGATGGCCGCGACCACGCTGCCGGCGCTCATCCTCGGCGGTGAGGGCGAGGCGGCGTACGCGGCCTGGCGGAAAGCTCTTGATCTGCCGACCGTGCAGGGGCTGGTGATCGGGCGGTCGCTGCTCTACCCCGCCGGCGGCAGCGTGGCCGACGCCGTCGACCGAGCGGTGGGACTGCTGTGATGGCCCGGGTCAATCCCCTGATGCGGCGGGGCAGCACCGCCGACAAGCCGTTCGACCTGGTCGTGACCCCGGAGAACGCCGGCTGGCGGTACAGCGGCCTGCGGGTGCTCGACCTGCCCGTGGGCTCGCGCGCCAAGTTCGTCACCGGCCCGGACGAGATGCTGGTGCTGCCCCTGTCCGGCGGCTGCGACGTGACCTGCGACGACGAGCGGATGACCCTGACCGGCCGGCGGTCGGTCTTCTCCCGGGTCACCGACTTCGCCTACGTTCCCCGCGACTCGACCGTGACCGTCCGCGCGCCCAACGGCGGGCGGTTCGCGCTGCCGGCCGCGCGGGCCAGCAAGCGGCTGCCCTTCCGCTACGGCGCCGCGCAGGACGTGAAGGTCGAGATGCGCGGGGCCGGACAGGCCAGCCGGCAGGTCAACAACTTCTGCACGCCCGAGAACTTCGAGGCCGACCGGCTGATCGCCTGCGAGGTGCTCACCCCCGGCGGCAACTGGTCGTCGTATCCGCCGCACAAGCACGACGAGGTCGGCGAGGGCGAGTCCAGCCTCGAGGAGATCTACTACTTCGAGGTCGCGACGTCGCCGGCGGGCACGTCGGGGTGCGGCTTCCAGCGGGTGTACGGCCACCCGGACCGCCCGATCGACGTATGCGCCGAGGTGCGCTCGGGCGACGTCGTGCTCATCCCGTACGGATGGCACGGGCCGTCGATGGCCGCGCCCGGCTACGACCTCTACTACCTCAACGTGATGGCCGGTCCGGGCCAGCGCGAGTGGCTCGTCCGCGACGACCCGGCCCACGGCTGGGTGCGCGCGTCGTGGACCGGCGTCCCGGTCGATCCGCGGCTGCCGATGACCACCCACACCGAAAGGACCCGTCTGTGAGACTCACCGTGGGGCAGGCCGTGGTGCGGTTCCTGGCCAACCAGTGGACCGAGCGCGACGGCGCCGAGCAGCGGACGATCGCCGGCTGCCTGGGCATCTTCGGGCACGGCAACGTCGCCGGGATCGGCCAGGCCCTCCTTCAGGCGCAGCGCACGCGTGAGGCCGACCTCCCCTATCGGCTGGCCCGCAACGAGCAGGCGATGGTGCACACCGCCGCCGGCTATGCCCGGATGAAAAACCGGCTTTCGACATTGGCCTGTACGGCCTCCATCGGCCCCGGCTCGACCAACATGCTCACCGGCGCCGCGCTGGCCACGGTCAACCGCCTTCCGGTGCTGCTGCTGCCCTCCGACGTCTTCGCCACCCGGGCCGCGTCGCCGGTGCTCCAGGAGCTGGAGGACCCGCGCGGCTACGACGTGTCGGTGAACGACGCCTTCCGGCCGCTGTCCCGCTTCTTCGACCGGATCTGGCGGCCCGAGCAGCTGCCGTCGGCGCTGCTGGCCGCGATGCGGGTGCTGACCGACCCGGCCGAGACCGGCGCGGTCACCCTCTGCCTGCCCCAGGACGTTCAGGCCGAGGCGTACGACTTCCCCGACGCGTTGTTCGCCAAGCGGGTCTGGCACGTGCCCCGCTCCCTCGCCGAGCCGGCCTTCGTGGAGCGGGCGGCCGAGGTGATCCGGGCGGCCGAGCGCCCGCTGATCATCGCCGGGGGCGGCGTCATCTACTCCGAGGCGTCGGCCGAGCTCGACCGGTTCGCCCGCGAGACCGGCATCCCGGTGGCCGACACCCAGGCCGGCAAGGGTGCGCTGAGCTGGGACCACCCGAACTCGGTGGGCGGCGTCGGCTCGACCGGCACGCCGATCGCGAACGAGCTGGCCCGCGAGGCCGACGTGATCATCGGCGTGGGCACGCGGTACAGCGACTTCACGACCGCGTCGCGGACGGCCTTCCAGCATCCGTCGGTCCAGTTCGTGAACATCAACGTGGCCTCGTTCGACGCGCACAAGGAGTCGGCCCATCCGATCCAGGCCGACGCCCGGGCCGGGCTGTCGGAGCTGCTCGCCGCGCTCGACGGCCGGCGGTTCCCGGCCGGCTACCGCGCCGGGGTCGCGTCGTGGCAGGAGACGGTCGACAAGGCGTACCACCTGGGACATGGACCCCTGCCCGCCCAGAGCGAGGTCATCGGGGTCGTGAACGAAGCGTGCGGAGCACGCGACGTCGTGGTCCAGGCGGCCGGGAGCATGCCGGGTGACCTGCAACTGCTGTGGCGGGCCCGCGACCCGAAGCAATATCACGTGGAGTACGGCTACTCGTGCATGGGCTTCGAGATCGCCGGGGCGCTCGGCATCAAGATGGCCGATCCGTCACGCGAGGTCTACGCCCTGGTCGGCGACGGGTCGTACCTGATGATGGCGCAGGAGATCGTCACCGCCGTGGCCGAGGGCATCAAGCTGATCCTGGTGCTGGTGCAGAACCACGGGTTCGCCTCGATCGGCGCCCTGTCGGAGTCGCTCGGCTCGCAGCGGTTCGGGACGAGCTACCAGTTCCGCGGCCCCGACCAGGACTACGACGGCGGCCGGCTGCCGATCGACCTCGCGCTGAACGCGGAGAGCCTGGGCGCCGCCGTGATCCGCTGCCGCACCATCGCCGACCTGCGCGACGGGCTCAAACGGGCGCGGGAGTCCGATCGGCTGACCGTCGTGCACATCGAGACCGACCCGCTGTCGCCGGTGCCGTCCTCCGAATCGTGGTGGGACGTGCCGGTGCCGGAGGTGTCGAACCTGGCCAGCACCCGGTCGGCGCGGGCCGGCTACGACGCCGCGAAACGTGACCAGCGGCAATACCTCTAGGAGAGAACGCCATGGCAACCATCGAGCACTGGATCGACGGCGAGTTCACCGCCGGGTCCGGCGACCGGCGCGGCCGCGTCTACAACCCGGCCACCGGGCAGCAGCAGCACGAGGTGGTGCTGGCCTCCGAGGCCGATGTGGACGCCGCGGTCACGGCCGCCCGCATCGCGTTCCAGACCTGGAGCCAGGCCTCGCTCAGCAAGCGCACGAAGATCATGTTCAACTTCCGCGAGCTGGTCAACGCGAACGTCAAGCAGATCGCGGAGATCATCTCGGACGAGCACGGCAAGGTGCTGTCCGACGCGGCCGGCGAGGTCCAGCGCGGGCTCGAGGTGATCGAGTTCGCCTGCGGCATCCCGCAGATGCTCAAGGGCGAGTACTCCGACCAGGCCTCGACCGACGTGGACGTGTTCAGCTTCCGCGAGCCGCTCGGCGTCTGCGCCGGGATCACGCCGTTCAACTTCCCGGCCATGGTGCCGATGTGGATGTACCCGGTGGCGATCGCCTGCGGCAACACGTTCGTGCTCAAGCCGAGCGAGCGCGACCCGTCGGCCTCGAACTTCATCGCCGGGCTGCTCCGGCAGGCCGGGCTGCCGGACGGCGTCTTCAACGTCGTGCACGGCGACAAGGTGGCGGTCGACGCGCTGCTGCACCACGCCGACGTGGCGGCGGTGTCGTTCGTCGGCTCGACCCCGATCGCCCGCTACATCCACGAGCAGGCCACCTCGCACGGCAAGCGGGTGCAGGCGCTCGGCGGGGCCAAGAACCACGCGATCGTCCTGCCCGACGCCGACCTCGACTTCGCGGCCGGCCACCTGACCGCGGCGGCGTTCGGCTCGGCCGGGGAACGCTGCATGGCGATCTCGGCCGCGGTGGCCGTGGGCGGGGCCGGCGACGCGCTGGTCGACCTGGTGTCGCGCAAGGCGGGCGACGTGGTGGTCGGCTCCGGCCGCGACCCGAAGTCGGAGATGGGGCCGGTGGTGACGGCGGCGGCCAAGCAGCGGATCGAAGGGCTGATCGACAGCGGCGAACGCCAGGGCGCCAAGGTGACGGTGGACGGGCGCGGGCTGCGGGTGCCGGGCTACGAGGACGGGTTCTTCGTCGGGCCGACCGTCATCGACCAGGTGGCGCCGTCGATGGACGTCTACACCGAGGAGATCTTCGGGCCGGTGCTGTCGGTGGTCCGGGCCGACTCCGTGGACGCGGCGATCGACCTGATCAACAGCAATCCGTACGGCAACGGCACCGCGATCTTCACCAACAGCGGCGAGGCGGCACGCCGGTTCCAGCGCGGGGTGCGGGTCGGGATGATCGGCATCAACGTGCCCATCCCGGTGCCGATGGCCTACTACTCCTTCGGCGGCTGGAAGGCGTCGCTGTTCGGCGACAAGCACATCCACGGTCCCGAGGGCGTCTCGTTCTACACGCGCGGCAAGGTCGTCACTTCCCGATGGCCCCACGTCTCCACCACGTCCGACGCGTCCCTCCACTTCCCGACTGCGAGTTGATATTCATGGAAATCCGTCACCTGCAACTCGGCAGCTGCCCCGACTCCTGGGGCGTGTGGTTCGCCGACGACCCGCAGCAGACCCCGTGGGACCGGTTCCTCGACGAGATGGTCGAGGCGGGATATCGGTGGCTGGAGCTTGGTCCGTACGGCTACTTGCCCACCGATCCGTCGCAATTGCGCGATGAGATGCAGTCGCGCGGATTGTCGTGTGCGGGCGGGACGGTCGCGGGCGCCGGCGGACCGCACAAGGACTTCGACGCGGTGCTCGCCGAGACGCGCAAGGTCGCCGCCCTGACCGCTGCGGTCGGCGCGCAAAATGTCGTTTTTGTTCCCGTGCCTGGCTATCGCGATGACAAAACGGGCGCGTATCTCGAACCCGCGACTCTCGGCGAGGACGCCTGGGCCGCTCTGATCAGGAACACCAACACTCTCGGGCGGGTGCTCCTCGAAGAATACGGGGTTCACATGCGCTTCCACCCGCATGCGGACTACCAGGTGGAGACCCAGCAGCAGACGGAGCGCTTCCTGGACGAGACCGATCCGCGCTTCGTCTCGCTCTGCCTCGACACCGGCCACCTGGCCTACCGGCGGGCCGACGTCCCCGGCCTGATCCGGAAATATCCCGAACGTGTGGGCTATGTCCATATCAAGCAGATGGATCCGGCCATCGCCCGGCGGGCCGTGGCCGAGGACCTCGCCTTCGGCCAGGCCGTCGCCATGGGCGCCAGCGTCGAGCCGCCGGCCGGCGAACCCGACATTCCCTCCGTGCTCGACGCGCTCAGTGAGCTCGACGCCGAGATCTTCGTCGTCGTCGAGCAGGACATGTACCCGGTCGACTTCGACGTCCCGCTCCCCATCGCGCAGCGGACCCGCGCCTATCTCAATTCCCGCGGACTCACGTCCCGTCCCTCAGGAGAGAAGATATGACCGCTCGGAGAAGCACCTTCCGGATCGCCGCCCTCGGCGCGGCCGTGGTCCTCGCCGCCACCGCGTGCAGCGGCGGCGGACGCGAGAAGACCGAAGAGAGCGATACCGGCGGCGGCAACGCCGCGGGCAGCTCCGGTTACACGATCGCCTTCATCACGCACGAGACGCCGGGCGACACGTTCTGGGACAAGGTGAAGAACGGCGCCAACCAGGCCGCCAAGGACACCGGGGTCACCCTGAAGTACTCCAACGACCCCGAGGCGCCCAAGCAGGCCGTGCTGATCCAGAACGCGGTCGACTCCAAGGTCAACGGCATCGCCACCACCCTGGTCACGCCGGACGCCCTGGCCGGCGCGGTCAAGGCGGCGACCGACGCCAAGATCCCGGTGGTCGGCTTCAACTCCGGCATCAACGAATATCAGCGGCTCGGCGCGCTGATGTACTTCGGCTCGGACGAGACGCTGGCCGGCACCGAGGCCGGCAAGAGGCTGGCCGAGCAGGGCGCCAAGCACCCGCTCTGCGTCATCCAGCAGACCGGCTCGGTCGCCCTCGAGGCGCGCTGCGCGGGCGTGAAGAGCTCCGTCCCCGGCACCGAGAACATCCAGGTCAACGGGGCCGACGACGCGGCCGTGACCTCGACCCTGCAGGCGAAGCTGGCGCAGGACAAGTCGATCGACGCCATCGTCACGCTCGGCGCACCGCAGGCGCTCGACGCCATCAAGGCCCGGCAGCAGTCCGGAAGCCAGGCCAAGCTGGTCACCTTCGACCTCAACGAGCAGGCCGCCACCGAGATCAAGAGTGGCAACATCCTCTTCTCGATCGACCAGCAGCCGTACGTGCAGGGCTACATGGCCGTCACCTCGCTCTACCTGAACCTCAAGAACGGCAACGACATCGGCGGCGGCAAGGCGGTGCTGACCGGCCCGTCCTTCGTGGACTCGACGAACATCGACAAGATCCTGCCCTTCACCAAGAACAACACACGGTAGAGGTGCCGTCATGACCCAGACAGTCGCCCCGGCGCCCTCCTCCCACTCGGCCGATCGGGTCCGGCCCGCCCTGGCCAGCCGGCTCATGGCGCGCCCCGAGATCGGTGCCCTGGTCGCCGCGGTCATCATCTTCATCTTCTTCCTGGTGCTGGCGCCCTCGTTCCGCTCGGCCGAGTCGTTCTTCACCGTCCTCTACCAGTCGTCGGTGATCGGCATCGTGGCCGTCGGTGTCGGCCTGCTGATGATCGGCGGGGAGTTCGACCTCTCCTCGGGCGTCATCGTCTACACGGCCGGGCTGTTCAGCTCGATGTTCTGCTGGTACTACGGGGTCAACCTGTGGCTCGGCGCGGCCCTGTCGCTGGCGTTCTGCCTGCTGATCGGCTTCATCAACGGCTATCTCGTGATGAAGACCGGCATTCCGAGCTTCCTCATCACGCTGGGCACCTTCTTCGTGCTCCAGGGGGCCAACCTGGGCGTGACCAAGTTGGTCACCGGGACGGTCTCCACCCCCGACATCAGCAACATCGACGGCTTCGACTCGCTCGGCACGATCTTCGCGTCCAGCTTCAAGATCGGGTCGGTCACGATCTGGACGTCGGTGCTCTGGTGGATCTTCTTCGTGGCGCTCGCCGCCTGGACGCTGCAACGCACCCGCGTCGGCAACTGGATCTTCGCGGTGGGCGGTAACCCGGACAGCGCCCGCGCGGTCGGCGTGCCGGTGGTCCGTACGAAAATCGGTCTCTTCATGGTCGTGTCGTTCCTGGGCTGGTTCGTCGGGATGCACCAGCTCTTCCGGTTCAACACGCTCCAGGCCGGCGGCGGCGTCGGCAACGAGTTCCTCTACATCATCGCCGCCGTCGTCGGTGGCACGCTGCTGACCGGCGGTTTCGGCAACGCGATCGGCGTGGCCATCGGCGCCTTCATCTTCGGCATGACCAGCCTCGGCATCATCTACGCGGGCTGGGACCCGAACTGGTTCAAGGCCTTCCTCGGCGTCATGCTCCTGCTCGCCGTGCTGGTGAACCTCTACGTCAAACGGATGTCCACCAGAAGGAAGGTGGGTTGAGCCATGACCGACACTCTGGCCGAGCACGCCGACAAGGGCCTGCACCGGGGCGAACCGCTCGTCGAGATGGAGGGCGTCGGCAAGTCGTACGGCGCCATCCGCGCCCTGCGCGGCATCAACCTGAGGGTCAACGCGGGCGAGGTCACCTGCGTGCTCGGTGACAACGGCGCCGGCAAGTCCACCCTGATCAAAATCATCTCGGGCCTGCACCCGCACAACGAGGGCAGCCTGCGGGTCGACGGCAAAGAGGTCAACTTCGGCTCGCCGCGGGAGGCCCTGGCCCACGGCATCGCCACCGTCTATCAGGACCTGGCCGTGGTCGGGCTGATGGAGGTGTGGCGCAACTTCTTCCTCGGCTCCGAGCTGACCGCGGGCAAATATCCGCTGGCCGGGCTCAAGGTGAGGCAGATGCGGGAGATCGCCGACGCCGAGCTGCGCAAGATGGGCATCGTCGTCAAGGACATCAACCAGCCGATCGGGACGCTCTCCGGCGGCCAGCGCCAGTGCGTGGCCATCGCCCGGGCCGTCTACTTCGGGGCCCGGGTGCTGATCCTCGACGAGCCGACGGCGGCGCTGGGCGTCAAGCAGTCCGGGGTGGTCCTCAAATATGTGGCGGCGGCCCGCGACGCCGGCCTCGGGGTCGTGTTCATCACGCACAACCCGCACCACGCGTACATGGTCGGCGACCACTTCGTGATCCTCAAGCTCGGTACGACCGCGCTGGACAAGACCCGCAAACAGGTCGGCCTCGACGAGCTGACCCAGCAGATGGCCGGCGGCGACGAGCTGGCCGAGCTGTCGCACGAGCTGAAGCGCTGAGGAGAGTGCCCATGCTGAAGGTCGGAGTGATCGGCACCGGGATGATCGGGCAGGACCACATCCGCCGGATGACGACGGTGCTGGCCGGAGTCGAGGTGACGGCGGTGACGGACGTCGACACCACGGTGGCCGCCTCGGTCGGCGCGCGGATCGGCGCCCGGGTCCACGCCTCCGGGTCCTCGGTGATCGGCGCGGCGGAGGTGGACGCGGTAGTGGTCTGCTCGTGGGGGCCGACCCACGAGGAGTACGTGCTGGCCGCGATCGCCGCGGGCAAGCCGGTGTTCTGCGAGAAGCCGCTGGCCACCACCCAGGAGGCCTGCCTGCGCATCCTCGACGCCGAGGTCGCCGCGGGCCGGCGCCTGGTTCAGGTCGGCTATATGCGCCGTTACGACGCGGAATACCGCGCGCTGAAATCGTCCCTCGCCGTCATCGGCCGGCCGCTCATGATGCACTGCGCTCACCGCAACGCCAGCGTGCCCTCGTTCTACGAGAAGGAGATGGCGATCACCGACACGGCGGTGCACGAGATCGACATGGTGCGCTGGCTGTTCGACGACGAGGTGGCGGCCGTCCGCGTGCTGGTGCCGCGCCGCAGCGGCAACGGCGGGGAGTTGCAGGACCCGCTGTTCGTGGTCATGGAGATGGCCGGCGGGGTGCTGGTCGACGTGGAGATCTCGGTGAACATCCGCTACGGCTACGACATCCGGGGCGAGGTGGTCGGCGAGAACGGCACGGCCGCGCTGGGCAACGCCTCGCTGGTGACGATCCGCCACGGCGGTGTCGCGGCCGGCCCGGTGCCGGTCGACTGGCGGGAGCGCTTCCTGCGGGCGTACGACGTCGAGTTCCAGGAGTGGATCGACTCGCTGACCGCCGGTGGCCGGCCGGTCGGCCCGAGCGCCTGGGACGGCTACGCGGCGGCGGTGGTGTCGGACGCGGGCGTGGCCGCCCTGCGGACCGGCGAGCGGGTGCCGGTGACGCTGGTGGAACGCCCGAAGCTGTACGGGGCGGAGGTGGCCGCGTGAAGATCGCCCTCGACCCGTACATGCTGCGGAAGGTCCCGCTGCTCGACCTGCCGCGCGTGGTGGCCGACCTGGGCTACCACTACATCGAGATGTCCCCGCGCGACGACTTCCTGCCGTTCTTCGTCCACCCCCGGGTGGACAACGCCGGGGTGACGGCGTTCCGGCGGGCCCTGGCCGCGGCGTCGGTCGAGGTGGCGTCGGTGCTGCCGCTCTACCGGTGGTCGGGCCCGACCGAGGAGGCCCGCCAGGCGGCGGTGCGCTACTGGAAGAGGGCCATCGAGATCACGGTGGACCTCGGGGTGACCGTGATGAACTCGGAGTTCAACGGCCGTCCCGACCAGCCGGACGAGTCGGAGGCCCTGTTCTGGCGCTCGATGGAGGAGCTGCTGCCGATCTTCGAGCGGGAGGGCGTCCGGCTGGTGCTCGAGCCGCACCCGGACGACTTCATCGAGGAGGGCCTGGCCGCGATCGACATGATCCGCGGCATCGACTCGGAGCTGGTGTCGTTCCTCTACTGCGCCCCGCACACGTTCCACCAGGGCGGAGACCTCGAGGCGATCATGAGGTACGCCGGTCCGCTGCTCACGCAGGTCCACATCGCCGACTCGTTCGACTTCCGCGGATCATCCGGCCTGCGCTACATCGTCAACCCGCCCGGCTCGACGGCCCGCGTCCACCAGCATCTGGACATCGGCCAGGGCGAGGTCGACTGGGACGTCTTCTTCCGGACCCTGCACTCGCTCGACTTCGACGGGACCGCGACGGTGTGCGTGTTCGCGTGGGAGGAGAGGGCGGAGGACAGCGCCCGCTACAACCTGAGCCAGATCACCCAGTTCACCCAGAAGCACGGATCCGCGTGACGAGCGCCTCCACATCGACCGGAGCGTCGGTGCGAACCCGCAGGACAGTCCCCAGTCCGAGCGGTTCCGCACCGGCGCTCCACGTCGCCCAGTTCGCAGCCAGACTTTGCGCATCGCGGTAGTAGCCCGGCCGTCGCCGCGCCGCGAACCGCCTCCGGGCCACCTCGGCCGGCACTTCACACCAGATCTCGGTCACGCTGCGCGCTTCACCTCGTCAGGCGATAAGTGCGGCGTAACGGTTCAGGTAGAGCGTCCAGCCCTGGTCGGCGTCGACGCCGCCGTGGACGGACTCCCAGCCGGGGCCGTGCCGGTCGATGTGACGGTGTTCCAGCTCGACGCGTGTCTGATCGGGACCTTCGGCGATGAAGCGGACCTCGACCTCGCTGGCGTTGTCAGGGTCGAGCTCGACGGTCCACTGTGGCCCGATATCCCAGCTGAACACGACCCGGTTCGGCGGCTCGTAGACGAGGATCCGCGCCCACCGGCATTCCGTGCCGTCCTCGGCGCGGTCGACGATGTTCCCGCCGACCCGAGGCTCGAACACCGTCTCGACGATGGGCGAGCTCATGATGTTGTGCTCGCGCGGCTTGAAGTCACCGAACCGCTTCGTGAACACCTCGAAGGCCCGCTCGACAGGCGCCTTGACCACGATCCGCCGCACCACCGTGGGCGCCGATGTCTCCGTCATGGTTCTTCCCCCTCAACGGTCTCTTGATAGCCCCGGAGCGCCCGGCTCCAGAACGCGTCCAACTGGTCGCGCAGCGCCGCCACCCCGGCCGGGTTGAGCCGGTAGACCCGCCGGGTGCCGGCCGCCTCGTCGTCGACGAGCCCCGCGTCCTTGAGCACCCGCAGATGCTGCGACACCGCCGGCCGGCTGATCGGCAGCTCCCCGGCCAGCTCACCGACGGCCCGCGGCCCGTCGGCCAGACAGGCGACGATGGCCCGCCGGGTCGGATCCCCGAGGACCTCCCACCCGTCCGCTCGGTAAGTCGCCACGAACCGTAAGCTACGACTTACCAAAGACGAAGTCAACAGCCCTCTCGCCGCGCCCGCCACGGTGACCAGCCGCTGCTGTGGCTGACGCAGCGGGCTGTCCATGGCCGGCGCGAAGGGTCGGCGCGAGCGGCAGGGGAGGCACGCTGAGAACCGCCCGGAGTGGTGTGCGGGCACCGGATGCGGCCGGAGTACCTCGAGTGGTTCGGGCTGCGGGCGTTCAGCCCGTGACCGGTGACTGGGGTGGCCACACCAGCGGCTCGGCGTCGGTGGGCAGCCGGGAGCGGAGCTTGTCCGCGCAGCCGGCCAGTGCCTGGTGCGGGTCGAGGTCGAGGCTGGCGATGGCGACCAGGGCGGTGAAGGCCACGTCGGCCAGTTCGGCCGCCACGTCGTCGCGGGTGTGGGTGACGCCCTTGCGGGGGTTCTGGCCCAGCAGGCCGATCCAGGCCTCGGCGGCCTCGCCCGCCTCCTCGGCGACCTTGAGGATGCGGCAGGTCAGTTCCAGGGGCAGTGTGCCGTTGTTGAGGTCGAGCCAGCGGCGCGCCTCGTCCACCGCCGGCCAGATCGGATCGGTCTCGCCCACGTTCGCCCCCGCATCGCCGTGCCACAAGTCCCCGTCACGTTAGCGGGCCCGCCACCCGCCGCGCCGCTCGCCGGGCGCACGGTAGCGGGAGAAAGAACGAGCCTCGCCGGGGTGGAGTGACGGGCGCCGGACCGGACTGACCTTCTGTGACAGAACGGGCGCCGGACGGTTGCCCGTACCGGCATCGATCTGGACGATCGTCGCGGTTCGGCCACGTTGGACGCGCTCGATGGAAGGATCCGACGACACGTGCAGTCATCCCCCTCCCTCACCGGTGGCATCATCCCCGGCGAAGCCGCCACCGCCGATCTCAGCGGGCGCTGCGTAGGCAACTCGTACGTCCTGGTCTGCCCGGTCGGGCATGGTGCGACGGGCACCGTGTGGCGCGGCATCGACCGGGCCACCGGGGCCGACGTGGCCGTCAAGCTGCTGCACGAAGGGCTTCTCCGGCAGCCCAAGCTGGTCATCCGCTTCGTGCAGGAGCGCACGATCCTGATGATGATGCGGCACGAGAACATCGTGGGCGTCCGTGACCTGTTCAGCGTGGGCGGCTCGCTCGCGCTGGTCATGGACTACGTGTCGGGCGGGAGCCTGCGGCAATACGTGCGGGCCATGGGCACCCTGCCGCCGGCCGACGCCGCCGAGCTGCTCGCGCAGGTCGCGGCCGCCCTGACCCAGGCACACGAGCTGGGCGTCGTGCACCGTGACGTCAAGCCGGACAACATCCTGTTGCAGGAGAACCACGGGCGTTTCGAGGTACGCCTGACCGACTTCGGCATCGCCCGCGTGCTCGACACCGCCGGCCTCACCACACCGCAGGCCATCGTCGGCACGCCGCACTACATGGCGCCCGAGGCGATCCAGGGCGAGGCCTCCCCCGCGTCCGATGTGTACGCCGTCGGTGTCGTCCTCTACGAGCTGATAACCGGTTCGACGCCGTACGCCGGTGAGCCGCTGGCCGTTCTTCGAGGGCACCTGGACGAGCAGCCGGTGTGCCCACCCGGAGTCCTTCCCGCGGTGTGGGAGCTGATCGCGTGGTGCCTGGCCAAGGACCCGGCCCGCCGCCCGTCGGCCGCCGAGCTGAACGCCGCCCTGCGCGAGCTGGCCCGGGAGATGGCCGGGGTTCCCGCCCTGGCCGGGCAGACGCAGGAGTACGCCGACGCGGCCACCCCCGATCTGGGGCTGCGGGCCGTGTCGCACCCGTCGTCGCGGCCGGTGCCGAACGCCCGCAAGCGCCCCCGCAACGGACCTCGCACCTGGAAGTGGCGCCGGCCCGGGATGATGGTGGCGCTGATCGGGCTGGCCGTGGCCGTGTCGGGCGTGGGCGGCTTCAACGCGTGGCAGCTGCTCGACTCCCCCGGCTCCGGCGCGGCCGCCGCCCCGCCGGTCACGTCGGTGGCGCCCGGTGTGGCCACGGCGACCCCGGCCGGTCGCCAGTCACCGCGCCCGACGGCCGGTCCCCCGCAGATCTCCGGCAGCCTCGCCGAGAGCGGGGCGCAACTGGGCGGCGCGGGGCTGAGCGGCGGCGGGTCGAGTGGCGGGCTCAGCGGCGGCACGGTGTCGGGTGGCGGCGCCGCCAGCGCGGAGGATCCGGCGAAGGTTCAGGCTCCGGGTGCGCGCGTCTCGGTGGGGCCGACCGGCGTCGGGGTGTCCGCCGGTCCCGGGCGGGCCGAGGCGCAGTTCGGGCCGTGGCGATGTGGCGACGAGTACAGCTGGGATCTCGGCCATCCGGTGCTGGCCAAGCCGTGTCACGCCCTGGGCGGTTCGGTGCGGGTGGCCGGTCAGATGGAGGCGATGCCGGGGATCCAGGCCGACATCGAGCTGACCGTGCGGGACGCGGACACCGATGACGTGGTCGCCGGCCCGTACCTCTGCAAGGGTCTGATGTTCACCGATTTCGCCCTGCGGCACACGTGCGGCCCGGGCGATCTGCGCCCCGAGCACGGCGACCGTCAGGTCGTCGTGGCCATGTCCTGGCGCTACACCCAGCGCCCGCTGCTGCCCGGCGGTGTCACCCGCGGACCGGCCTTCCGCTGGTGAGACAGCGGAAGGCCGGCGAGGCGATCAGGCCGCGTGCCACATCCGGTAGAACGCCGTGCCGTCGGGCAGCAGCATCTCGAACGGATCCATGTCCACGTAGCCGGTCCGGCGGTACAGGCGCACGTTGTTCTGGTTCGTCGCCTCGAGGTAGACCGGCACGCCGGACTCCTTGAGCTCGTCGTGCGTGTGCTTCATGAGCTGGCTGCCCAGACCGTGGTGCTGGTGGTCGGGGTGGACCGCGAGGAACGCCAGGTGCCAGTGCGGGTCGTGCGGGTGGTGCTTCTCGAAGAGCTCGTCCAGCGCGACGAACCGGTCGTGGTAGACACCGGCCAGCGCCTTGAGGCGCTCCTCGTAGTTCTCCGGTCCCGCCGACTCCTTGGTGTAGTCGAACCACACCGCCGTCGCCGCCAGGCCGTCGCCGTCCGGGTTGTCGATCACGTCGACCCGGGCCGCGGACTCGGTCAGCAGCGTGAAGAAGTCGGCCATCACCCGCAGCCGGTCGTCCAGCGACGGCACGAGGTACCGGTTGGCGTCCAGCTCGAAGAACGAGTGGCTGATCAGCAGACCGACGTCGGCGATCTCGTTCTCGCGGGCGGGACGGATGGTGCCGTGACTCACTTGTTCTCCTCGGTGCTGGCGAGGGCCGCGGAGAATCCGCCGCCCCCCGTTGCGGTGGCGCTGCGGGCTCCGAGCCCGATGCCGGCGTAGATCTGGGGCTTGGTGGAACGCAGGATCAGCGCCCAGACGAGGCCGGCGACGAACAGGACGGCGAACGACAGCGGCACGACGATCGCCGGCGTGCTGCCGGGCTCCACGCCGAGCAGCGTCGCGATGTTGTCGATGGCCAGGTAGGTCATGATGATCAGGAGGATGGTGCCGAGGACCGGGGCGCCGATGCGGTGCCAGAAGTCCTCACCCTCGGGGTGCTTGAGGAAGTAGCCGATGACGGCGACCGAGGTGATGGTGACCAGGATCAGCACGCCCAGGCCACCGCCGGTGCCGCCCCAGAAGAACAGGTTGACCAGCGGGTCCCAGCCGTTCACGGCGTAGACCACGATGACGATCAGGCCGAGGGCCGACTGGGCCAGCGAGCCGTTCTTGGGCGCGCCGGTGCCGGGCACGGTCTTGCCGAAGGCGCGGGGCAGCACGCCCTCGCGGCCGAGCGAGAACGTGTAGCGCGAGATGATGTTGTGGAACGAGATCATCGCGGCGATCAGCGAGGTCAGGAACAGCGCGTGCCCGATGTGCAGGGCGGAGCTGCCGAGCTGGTCGGAGGCGACGTTGAAGAACAGGTCGGGGCCCTCGTTGGCGGCGCGGCCGACGACGTCGTCACCGGCGGCCGAGATCATGGCCCAGGCGGCGAAGCCGTAGAGCACGGCGATGATGGCGACCGAGAGATAGGTGGCGCGGGAGACCGTACGCCGCGGGTCGCGCGACTCCTCGGAGAACACGACCGACTGCTCGAAGCCGACGAAGCCGGTGACGGCCATGACCAGCAGGGCGCCCGAGCCGGCGCCGACCAGCGTGCCGGGGTCGAGCGGGGCCGAGGAGGCCGAGAAGTTCGGGGAGAAGATGTCGGCGAAGCTGAACGCGATCACCACGACGATCTCGGCCACCAGCAGGGTGGCCAGGACCTTGCCGTTGACGGCGACGTCGAGCACGCCGAGCACGGCGGTCAGCGCCCAGCAGATCAGCGCCAGGACCCACCACTTGATGTCGACGCCGAACCAGTCGGAGAACAGCGGGGCCGCGATGGCGCCGAAGCCGCCGTACGACGCGATCTGGAACATGTTGTACGCCAGCAGGGCCACCCAGGAGGCGCCGACGCCGAGCGGCCGGCCGAGGCCCTGGGAGATGTAGGCGTAGAACGCGCCGGCGTTGGCGATGTGGCGGGCCATGGCGACGTAGCCGACCGCGAAGATCGCCAGCACGAGCGCGACCGCCACGAAGGCGATGGAGATGCCGGTCAGGCCCGTGACGGCGAGACCGGTCGGCACCACGCCGGCGACGACGGTGAGCGGCGCGGCCGCGGACATCACGAAGAAGACGACCGCGGCGACGCCGAGCCGGTCGCGGGCCAGTGCGTTCGACAGCTGGCTCTGTTCAGGGGGTTGTGTAGACGTGGTGGACACGCGGATCTCCATTGAGGGGGTTGTGGGAAGGGGGTGGGTGGTCCGGTGTGTGTCAGGCGCGGCGGGCCATGACGGCGTCGCCGACCGCGGCCTCGGTCTGGCTCACCAGCTCGTGCAGCATGGCGGGGAGACGGCGCTTGAGCTGGTCGAACAGCTGGGTGCGGCCGCGGGTGTCGAGGGTGACGAAGACGTGCTGGTCGAGGCCGGTGGCCAGGATGAGCCCGGCCAGCACCAGGTCGGGGACGTCGAGCATCTCGCCGCGGCCGATGAACGTGCGGATGCGGGTGGCCGGCCAGCCGGCGATCATGGAGTCGCTCGGCACGAACGACACCTTGCTGCCGAACAGGCCGCGCTTCTCCTGGCGCTGCACCAGCCCCGCGCGGGACAACCGGCGCTCGACCAGGTCGACGGCGATGCCGGTGGCCAGGAACGAGATCCAGTCGCGGATGGCCCGGTGGTGGCCCTCGCGCAGCAACTGGTCGAGGACGGCGGTGGCCGCCGGATCCCCGGTGGGGCGGTCGTCGATGATCTGGATCTTGCCGTCGACCAGATCGAGCCGGCGCCAGAGCACCAGCTCGCCGATCAGGGCGGCGGCCATGCCGAGGCCGAGGGTGGCCGGGGAGAGCAGGCACTTGCCCTTGACCGAGTCGTGGGCGGTGAGAAACAGATCATCGGCGAGGGGTAGCTGCGGCGATGTCGCCACTGCCGGGCCTCCTCTCCACGCGCGCGCCTAGTCGCGCCGTGACTTGCGGTGAACTTCGCGCGGTGACTACCGAGAGTAGTTTCGGTGGCTCGACGCGAACGTTACGGTGAGCGCCCCCCAGCACGACATCGGGTAGCATGCCAGCGCTCACATCTCGGCGCAATGTCCTCATGAGACTAATTTTCAGTCCGATGTGCATTCATCGAGGATGCATGATGCAAGAGTGCATCTACCAGGCATTCCACATCCGGGTGACGACACCCGTAAAGGGAATTTAACGAACACCGAAGTGGACTGACCGCAAGATCAACTCCCCGGTTATTTTCTGCACCTGCTCAATAACAGATTGTGCCCCCTACGGCGCGTGAACACTGACGGTAATGTCGAACGTTTTAGTTGACGCTACAAGTAAATAGCGGTACGGTTGCCTCCAGGAAGTTGAACCTTCAACGGAGGCACCCATGGCCCGCATGCCCGCTCTCTTCCTCAGCCACGGCGCGCCGCCGCTGGTCGACGACGCGCGCTGGGTGAGTCAGCTCGAGGAGCTGACCGCCGGCCTGCCCCGGCCCAAGGCGATCCTGATGGCCTCGGCCCACTGGGAGTCGGCGCCGCTCATGCTCGGCGCGACCGAGCCGGTGCCGCTGGTCTACGACTTCGGCGGCTTCGAGCGGAAGTACTACGAGGTCACCTACGCCGCGCCGGGCGCGCCCGAGCTGGCCGCCCGCATCGAGAAGCTCATGCCCGACAACGAGCCGGTCGCCCGCACCAGCCGCGGACTCGATCACGGTGCGTACGTGCCGCTGACCGTCATGTACCCCGGCGCGGACATCCCCGTGCTCCAGATGTCCCTTCCGACCCTCGAGCCCGAACGGTTGCTCGAGATCGGCCGGCGGCTCGCTCCGCTGCGTGACGAGGGCGTGCTGATCGTCGGCTCCGGCTTCACCACCCACGGCCTGCCGTTCCTGCGCGACTGGCGGCCGGACGCGGCCGCTCCGGGCTGGTCGCGCGAGTTCGACGCCTGGGCCGCCGAGACCCTGGCCCGCGGCGCCGTCGACGAGCTGGCCGACTTCCGCAACCGGGCGCCCGGCATGCCGTGGGCCCACCCCACCATCGAGCACTTCGCGCCGATGTTCCTGACCCTAGGCGCGGCCGACGATCCGGAGCGCGCGCCCGAGCAGCCGATCGACGGATTCTGGATGGGCCTGGCCAAACGATCTTTCCAGGTCGCATAAAGGGCAGGTCAATACCGGGTTATTCAGGAATCTCCCAGGGTAAGCGGGGACGATTGATCGGCAACCGCCCCGCTTATCGCCCGGAGGTTCCCCACTCATGCCACTTGAGGTCACCGCGCTCGGCTGGACGTTGACGATCGGCGTCATCGTCGCCCTGCTCGCCCTCGATCTGACGTTGGGCGTCCTTCGCCCCCACGCCGTCGGCTTCCGCGAGGCCGCCGCGTGGTCGATCTTCTACATCACCGTGGCCGTCGCCTTCGGTGTGGTCTTCGGCATGATCGCCGGCTGGGACTTCGGCGCTCAGTACTTCGCGGGATACATCGTCGAGAAGAGCCTGTCGGTCGACAACCTCTTCGTCTTCGTGATCATCATGAGCACCTTCGCGGTGCCCGAGAAATATCAGCAGGAGGTCCTGACCTTCGGCATCATCATCGCGCTGGTGCTGCGGGTCATCTTCATCGCGCTCGGGGCGACCCTGCTGTCGCTCTTCTCGTTCATGTTCCTGATCTTCGGCCTCATCCTCATCTTCACGGCGGTGCAGCTGTTCCGGCACCGCGACGAGGATCCCGACGTCGAGGACAACGCGCTCGTCAAGGCCAGCAAGCGCTTCCTGCCGGTCACCGACGACTACATCGGCGGCAAGATGATCACCAGGGTCGACGGCCGGCGCGTGGTCACCCCGATGTTCATCGTGCTGATCGCGATCGGCAGCTCCGACCTGCTGTTCGCCCTCGACTCGATCCCGGCCGTGTTCGGCGTGACCGACGAGGCGTTCATCGTCTTCGTGGCCAACGCGTTCGCCCTGCTCGGCCTGCGCGCGCTCTTCTTCCTGGTGAAGGGCCTGCTCGACCGGCTGGTCTACCTCTCCACCGGCCTATCGCTCATCCTGGCCTTCATCGGCGCCAAGCTCGTGCTGCACTGGCTGCACGAGGACGTCACCCACTCGGCGCCCGAGATCTCGACGTCGGTGTCCCTGGTCGTCATCCTGGTCATCCTGGTCGTCACGACGGTGGCCAGCCTGATGAAGACACGAAAAGACCCGGATGCCAAAGCCCACGCGGGCAGCATCCGGGCCAAGTCAGCGGTCCCGGAGGACCGCAAACGCTAGGTCAGCCGAGGTAACCGCCAAGGCCGGCGGTCTGACGGTCGCCGGCCTGCTGGCGGTGCAGGTCCTGGCGGTAGAGGATCGCGCGGATCTCTTCGGTCTCCGCGGCCGTGTGGCGGCTGATGAGCTCGTCGAGCTCGGCGCGCTCGGCGGTCGTACGGAAAGACGCGAGCTCGTCGGTGAGCTTGCGGTGGGCGACCCGCATCGTCCGGCGGTTCGCCAGTGCGGTGCGAACGTCGCGAAGCTTGGTCGTGAACGGCATGGCCGACTCCTTAACGGATCGTGATGGCGATAGGCCTCGTCGCCTTCCTGTACAACGATCCCGGGTCCGGCTCTCATACCCAAATCACGCAGGTAAAACGTTCGTTACCGGCGTGACTGTCACCACTGGATTACTGTAGCGGCGGTCACTCTCCGTACCGAATGTCCTGGTCAGACGTTTGACGTGAACTCCGCCACGGAGGGCAGCCGCGAGGACAGTTGGGTCCGGGAACGCACGCCCAGCTTGCGGTAGATGCGGGTCAGCGTCGCCTCGACCGTCTTGACGCTCAGGAACAGCCGGCTCGCGATCTCCCGGTTGCTCGCGCCGTCCCGCACGAGGGCGGCGATCCGCAGCTCGGTCGAGGTCAAACCCAGATCAAGAGGAGCGGAGTTGCTTTCCGTACGGGCCAGGGCCCGCTCCGTCTGCTCGGCCCAGGGCTTGGCGTCGGCCGCCAGGAAGATCGCCAGCGCGGCGCCGATGGCCACCCGCGCCGCCGCGTACCGGCGCCGCCGCCGCTCCGCGCTGCCCTGCACGAGCAGCGCGTGGGCCTGCTCGATCGGCTGGCGCAGCTGAGCGAAGTGCTGAGCGGCGGCGGCCGACAGGCGTACGGCCGACTCCGCCTGACCGCTCTCGGAAAGCACCACGGCGGTGGCCCGGTCGAGATAGCCGCTCAGACCAGGATGGTCGCCGAGCCGGTGCGCGGCCGCCCGGGCCTCGGCCAGCATCGCCTCGGCCTCGACGTGCTCGCCCAGGGCGGCCAGCCCGCCGGCCAGGTCACCGTGCCAGCGCACGATCATCGGGTCGGCCCCGCCGGTCTCGGCCTCGAGCTCCCGCAACCGCAGCAGCGCCGCCACCCCGGCCCGGGTCTGCCCGGCCCGCAGCTCGGCCTGCCCGAGAGCGTGCAGGTTGCGTCGCAGATAGAGGGTGTCACCCTCCTGTTCGGAGGCCCGCACCCCGCGGCGGGCGAAGCCGGTGGCCGCGGCCAGGCTCCCGCCGGCCAGCTCGGCCACGGCCGCGGTGTGCCAGGTCGGACCCGGGCTGAGCCCGGCGTGCTGCGCGGCCCGGACGGCGCGGTGGGCGTACCGCAGCGCCTCCCGGCAGCGCCCGGCCCGGGTGGCCACCTCGGAGAGGCTGCGCAGCACCTCGACCCGGGCCTCGCCGATGCGGTCCTGCTCGGCCACGACGAGCAGCTTGAGCAGCTCGTCGCGGGCCTCGCCGAGCCGGTCGTCGACCATCGCGAAACGGGCCGCCATGTAGCGCGGCCCGTAGTGCAGCCAGTCCGGCGCCGGCGCGGCGGGCAGGGCGAGCGCCTGCCGCAGGGTCCGCGCCCAGCCGGTCTCGCCCCGCAGCCGCTGGATCTGGGCCAGGATGCTCAGCGCCATGGCCTCGGTGGTCGGGTCGCCGGCGCTGCGGGCGGCGGCGACCGTCCGCCCGGCCTCGGCCTCGGCCGCGTCGGGGTCCCCGGTCAGAAAGGCGGCCCAGGTCAGCCGCAGCCGCACCGGCGCCTGGAGGGCGGGATCGTCACCGGCCTCGGCCAGCGCCGCGGCGAACATCTCGCCCATGTCGGCGATCCCCTGCCCCGCCAGGTCGAGCAGCACGACCCGGGCCCGCACCCGGTGCCCGGCCGGGGCGCCACCCGCGATGACCGCTTCGGCGGCCCGCCCGGCCAGGGCGCCGGCCCCCGCGGTCAAAGCCGTGCGGGCGGCCGCCACCAGCCAGTCGAGCCGCAGGGCGGCGTGCGTGTGCGGGCACCGGTCGGCCGCGAGCAGATAGAGCTCGGCCGCAGTGCGGCCGGCCCCGCCCTCGGCACACCGATCGGCGGCCGCGGCGAGCGAGCGGGCCACGGCGCCGTCCGGCCGCCCGTTGCGCAGCGCCCGATGCCGCAGAGCTTCGACCGGATCGACGGCCCCGGCGGCCAGGGCGGTGTGCACCTCGACCCGCTCCCCCGCGCTCGCCCCTTCGACGAGCACGGTCGCCAGCAGCGGCGGCGTGAACCGCACGGCCTCACCGTCGAGCCGGACCACACCGGCCGCGGCGGCATGGCGCAGATCCCGTACGGCATCGTCCCGCCCGCCCCGCAGCAGCACGGTGACGGTCGGCTCGACCGCCAGCGCGGCGGTGAGGAGCGTCCGCCGCACCTCGTCCCCGAGCCCCGCCAGCCGGTCCCCCAGCATGTCCCGGGCCGCCTCCGGCAGCGGCGCCGGCCGCCACGCGGGCCCCGGCGCCACCGCCGCGGCCAGGGTGAGCGCGAGAAACGGATTCCCCGCGCTCGCCTCGTGCATCCGGCTGGCGGTGCGGCAGGGCAGACCCCGCGCCTCGAGCAGCTCGGTGAGGTCGTCGGGCGACAGCGGCGGCACCGCCACCTCGAGCACCGGCGCCGGGCAGAGCCGGGCCGCCCGATGCCGCTGCCCGGTCCCGTCACCCCGCCCCGGCGCCGCTCGCACCCGAGGGCGCCCCTCGGCCGGGCCGGCCTCGGACAGGACCGGGGTGTCCGGGCGGCGCTGAGCGGCTATCGCCCGGATGCGAGGGCCCGGGCGGCGGCGCATGGCGAACGCGATGAGCTCGGCCGACTCGGCGTCGAGCCACTGGCAGTCGTCGAGGACCAGCAGCACCGCCCGGCCGCGGGCGGCCTGGGCCAGCAGCAGCGGCAGCACCAGGCGGCGGGCCAGCGCCGGGGCGCCCGCTCGCGGCGGCAGGCCCTGGCGCAGGGCGGTCAGGGCCGCGCGCTGGGCCGGCGGCAGACCGGCGGCCGCCTCGTCCGGGAGCTGGGTCACCAGGTCGGAGATTCCGGTGTACGGCAACGCGCGCTCACTCCGCACGGGCCGCAGCCGGAGCACCAGCTCGCCGCGCCCGGCCGCCGCGGCCGCCACCGCGTCGAGCAGGGCGGTCTTGCCGATGCCGGCCGGGCCGTGCAGGGCCGCTCCGCCGCCCGTGGCCAGCCGGCTCTCGATCGTGGCAAGGAGCTCATCGCGCCCTCGCAGGGCGGTTCCCTCGGGCAGCACGCACCCACCCCCTCCGCTCCCAGCTGGCTCTCAGCCTAGGAATACGGAGGGGACTCATCAATGGGTTCGCACGTATTGACAATGTCACATACATACTGCTCAGGACATATTTTTCGCGCGTTACTCCCGCTGCGCGGTCACCGACGTCGCGGTGACCGAGCCGTCGGCGCCGGCCGCGCCCTGGATGGTGACCGACTGGCCGGCCTTCACGTCGGCGACCTTGCCCGGCGTGGCCGTCGCGACCTTCGTCGTGCCGTCGGTCCTGACCGTCACCACTGTCCCGTCGGCCTTCTCCACGTAGATCGTGGTGCCGTTGACCAGCTTCACCGTGCCCGTCGTGGCCGCGGCCGCCGTGCTCGCGCTGCCACCGGCCGCCGTGTTCCCGCCGCCGTTCGCACCGTTCGCACCGCCGTTCGCACCGCCGTTCGCACCGCCGTTCGTGCCGCCGTTCGCCGCGCCGGGGAAGCCCTGGCCGCCACCCGGGAAGCCGCCCGCCGCGCCGTATCCGGCCCGGTTCTGGCCTCCGCCGAACGCGGCCGCCCGGTTCCCTCCCCCGCCGCCCGTGCCGGAGTCGCCCCACTGCTTCTGGGCCTGGAGCCCGCCCGCGAAACCGCCGACCAGCAGCACGATCGCCCCGAGCACCACGGTGCCCTTGTTCCACCAGCGCTTCGGCGCCGCCTTGGCCAGTTCGGTGGCGAAGCCGTCGTCCTCGTCCTTCGGCGGGTCGGTCATCGACAGCACGGCGGTGTCGTCATTCATTGCCATAACAGCGGTCCTCACTCGTAGCGCAGCGCGTCGATGGGACGCAGCCGGGCGGCGCGGCTGGCCGGCAGGCCGCCGAAGAACAGTCCGATCGCGATGGAGACGCCCAGGGCGAGCCCCACGGAGCTGGGCACGATCACCGGTTTGACGCCGACGATCTCGAAGCTGCTGCCGATCAGCGCCGCGGCCACGCCCAGGGCGCCGCCGATGACGCTCAGCAGCGTCGCCTCGATCAGGAACTGGGTCAGGATGACCCGGCGCGGGGCGCCCAGCGCCTTGCGGATGCCGATCTCGCGGGTCCGCTCGGTCACCGTGACCAGCATGATGTTGGTGATGCCGATGCCGCCGACCAGCAGGCTGATCGCGGCCACGGCGCCGAGCAGCGTGGTGAACGTGTCGGCCGTCTCGGTCTGCGTCGCCAGCAGCTGGGACGCGTTCTGGATGCGGTAAGGGGTGGTCGACGACGTCACGTTCATCTTCTGGTCGAGGATCGTGGACACCTCCGACTGCACCGCGTCGACTTTGTCGGGGTCGGCCGCTTCGACCAGGATGGAGTTCAGCGAGCCGTAACCCGTCAGGACCTGCCGGACGGCGGTCAGCGGCGCCACCGCGGTGTCGTTGGCGTCCTGAAATCCGGTCGAGCTCTTCTCCGACAGCACGCCGACCACCGTGAACAGCGCCCCGCCGACCGTGACCTGCTTGTCGATCGGGTCGACGCCGGGGAAGAGCTCCTCGGCCACGGTCTGCCCGATGACCACGACCCGGCGGCCCTGCGCCTCGTCGTCGGCGGTGAAGGCGGCGCCCTGCCCGACCGGCGTGTTGGACGCGGTGAACCAGCCCGGCGTGGTGCCGACGAACGAGCTCACGTCGTGGTCGGTGCCCTCGTAGGTGACGGTCGCGGACGAGCTGACGACCGGCGACACCGACTTGACGTCGGGCGCGAGCACCGGGTCGACCAGCGCGTCGGCCATGTCCTTGGTCAGCGCGGTGCTGCTCGACCCGCCCCGGCCGGTGCTCATCACGGTGATCGTGTTGGTGCCGAGCGCCTCGATGCGGTCGCTGATCGCCTTGGCCGAGCCGTTGCCGACCGCGACCAGCAGGATCACCGCCGCCACGCCGATCAGGATGCCGAGCATGGTCAGCGCCGACCGCAGCTTGTTGGCCGACAGGCCTCGCAGCGCGAAGCGCACTACCTCGTAGAAGCTCACAGCGAGTGCCTTCCCGCGGCGAAGACGCCGACCGGCGGCTGGTTGATCGGCGATTGCCGTACGTCGGTGACGATGTCCCCGTCGACCAGGCGGATCAGCCGCTTCGCCCGGTCGCCCACCTCGGGCTCGTGGGTGATCAGCACGATCGTGCGCCCGGACGAGCTGAGCTGGTCGAAGACGTTGAGCACGTCCTCGGTGGAGCGGCTGTCCAGGTTTCCGGTCGGCTCGTCGGCCAGCAGCAGCGCCGGCTCGGTGACCAGCGCCCGGGCCACCGCCACACGCTGCTGCTGGCCGCCGGAGAGCTGGTTCGGCTCGTGCCGGGCCCGATCGGCCAGCCCCACGATGTCGAGTGCGGCCATGGCGCGCTTGCGGCGCTCCTTGGGCTTGACCCCGGCGTACGCCAGGGGAAGCTCCACGTTCGCCACGGCGGAGGTCCGCGGGATCAGGTTGAACGCCTGGAAGATGAAGCCGATGAGCCGGTTGCGGGCCAGGGCCAGCTGCCGGTCGCCGAGCCGGCTGACGTCCACGCCGTCCAGCCGATAGGTGCCGGAGGTCGGGATGTCCAGGGCGCCCAAAATGTTCATCAGCGTCGACTTGCCGGAGCCGGAGGAGCCCATGATGGCCACGTAGTCGCCGCGCTCGACGGTCACCGACACCCCGCGCAGCGCGTGCACGGTCGCCTCGCCCTGACCGTAGATCTTCTTCAGGTCGCGGACGTCCAGGACCGGGCGGGTCATCGTCCGCCCCCGCCGCCGAAGTTGCCGCCGCCACCGCCGGGGAACCCACCCTGGCCGCCGCCGCCCGGGAAGCCGCCGCCGCCCGCGTTGCCGGTGCCGGAGCCGGTCGTGGTCGAGGTGGTCTTCAACTGGACCTGCTCCCCCGCGGTCAGCCCGGAGGTGACCTGGGTGGCGCTGTCGCCCTCGAGGCCGATCTCGACCGACCGCGTCTCGGAGGCGCCGTTGCTGACCACGGTGACCGTGTGCCGGTTGCCGACCGTGGTGATCGCGGCCGAGTTGACGTAGACCGCGTTCTCGACGCTGCCGGTGGTGACCGCGACCGACACCGTCTGCCCGGCCTTGGCCCCCGACGGCACCTTGTCCAGGGTCAGCGTCACGCCGTAGGTGACCACGTTGTTCGAGGTCGTCGCCGAGGGGTCGATCGCGGCGACCTTGGCCGTGGCGGTGGTGTTGTCGAGCGCGTTCCAGGTGACCTGGGCCGCCTGCTTCTCCTTGAGCTTGGTCGCGTCGGCCTCGGCGAACGAGGCGGTGACCTGAAGCTTGGTCAGGTCGGCGATGTCGACGAAGCCGGAGGAGGACGACGAGCTCGACGACGTGGCGGACGAGCCACCGCCGGTCGCGCCGCCACCGCCCTGCTGGCCGCCGCCGGCGGACGACGAGGACGACGAGGACGAGCCGGTGCCCGAGGAGGAGCTGCCGAGCGTGCCGTTGACCGCGGTGACCGTGCCCGCCATCGGCGCTTTGAGCACCGTGCCGGTGACGCCGGCCTCCGCCTCGTCGACCGCGAGCTGGGCCTGCTCGACCTCGTTGGAGGCCGAGGAGGTGTCGGAGCCGGCGTCCTCGGCCCGGTCGAGCGCGTCCTGGGCGGCGTCCAGGTCGGCGTTGGCCGCGTCGAGGGTCCGCTCGGCCGCGGCCGGGTCGACCTTGGCCAGGATCTGGCCCTTAGTGACCTTGTCACCGACCTTGACGCTGATCGAGGTGACGGTGCCGCCGGTGACGAAGCTGGCGCTCGCGGTGCTGCCGCTCTCGAGCGTGCCGTCGGCGGTCACGGTCTTGGTGACCGTGCCCGTCTGCACCGCCATCGTGCGGGCCGACGCGTTGGCGGCCGGGGTGGAGTCCGATCCTGAGAGGGTCTGGTACGCCCAGAAGCCCCCGGCTACGAGGGCGACGCCGAGGGCGGTGTTGACCGCCACCGAGGGACGTCGCAGGTTGAGGCGCGCTGGCATGCCGGACACTGTGGCGAAGCGGCCTGGGAGGAGCTTCCTAGCAACCTCGGAGCCACCTCGGAAAGATCACGCCGTGTCACCGTTCGTGGGCAACAACACCCGGAAGGTCGCGCCGCCCTGGCCCGAGGTGTCGAGCTCGACCCACCCTCCGTGACCGTGCACGATGGCGGCCACGATGGACAGGCCGAGACCCGATCCGCCACCCTTTCCCCGCGTACGGCTCGAGTCCGCTCGATAGAGCCGCTCGAAGACGCGGGCGGCGTGCGCGGCCGGGACACCCGGCCCGTCATCGGTCACTTCGAGCACCGCGAGCGGCGTGGCGTCGTACGAGATCTGACCCGAAAGCACGCTGCCGTCGGCCGGCGGCCGAGCCGGCACCCGCCCCACCCGGACCGTGACCTTCGCCTGAGCCGGCGTGTGCTGAAGGGCGTTGGCGACGAGGTTGGTGGCGACCTGGCGCAGGCCGTGCTCGTCGCCCAGGACGGTGGCCGGCTCGAACGTGTCGTCGCCGTCGGCCAGACCTTCCAACTGCACCGGCCGGTCCGGGACCCGGGCGTGCGCGTCGCGGATCGTGTCGGCCGCGATCTCCAGCAGGTCGACCGGCTTGCGCTTGGGCGTGCGCTGCTGATCGAGCCGGGCCAGCAACAGCATGTCCTCGACCAGCACGCCCATCCGGCCGGCCTCCGACTCGATGCGGCTCATCGTCTCGTCCAGCGCGGGACCGGGCGGGGCGCCGCCGCGCCGGTAGAGCTCGGCGAAGCCGCGGATCGAGGTCAGCGGCGTCCGCAGCTCGTGCGAGGCGTCCGCGACGAACTGGCGCAGCCGCCGCTCGGAGGCGGTGCGGGCGTCGACCTCGGCCTCGATGCGGCTCAGCATCGAGTTCAGCGCCGAGCCGAGCCGGCCCGGCTCGGTGTGCGGGTCGGTGTCGGCCACCCGGCCGGAGAGGTTGCCGGCCGAGATGTCGGTGGCCAGGCGTTCCATGTCGGTCAGCGGGCGCAGGCCGAGCCGTACGACGAAAGCCGCACCCAGACCGAGAAGGGCGAGCAGAAGCAGGCTCACCCCGGCGTCGATGAGCACGAGCGTCTCGGTGGTCTGCTGCACCTCCGACAGGGACAGCCCCATCACCGCGACACCGCCGGTCTCCGCGTTGGCGACCGCGATCAGCCGCCAGTCGGCACTGCCGTCACGCGCCGGAACCGTGAAGGGGACGCCGGCTTCTCTTTCGGCGACCTTGCTGTACGCCTCGACGGCCGGCCGGTTGGCGTCGGCGCTGGAGCTGAGCGACGCGTCCAGCGTGCCGTCGGCGTTGTAGACGTAGACGACCTGGTCGGGGCCGAGCCGCAGGACGCGATTGCGGGGGAAGAATCCGGCGTCGGGGCGCGGCGCCGAGGCGTACGGCCGGGTCATCCCGCGCAGTTGATCGTCGATCCGCTGTTGCAGGTAGGAACGGATGAGCAGGACCCCGGCCACGTTGGCGAGCACCAGGGCGACCGCGGCGAGCGCGCCCACGACCAGGACCAGCCGCGAACGCAGGGTCCAGTGCCCCCAGCGCCTGACCTTCACTCTTCGCCGCGAGGCAGTCTCAGGGCATAACCCACCCCGCGCACGGTGTGGATCAGCGGCGGGTCGGTCTTGTCGATCTTGCGGCGCAGGTAATAGACGTACGACTCGACGATCCGCCCGTCACCGCCGAAGTCGTACTTCCAGACCCGGTCGAGGATCTGCGCCTTGCTGACCACCCGGCCGGCGTTGATCATCAGGTACTTGAGCAGGTTGAACTCGGTCGGCGAGAGGTCGATGAGCCGGCCCGCCCGGCGAACCTCGTGCGCGTCCTCGTTCATCTCCAGATCGGCGTAGCGCAGCACCCCCGATTCGCCCGGCGCTTCGAGTTCTGGCTGGCTGCGGCGCAGGATGGCCCGGATGCGCAGCACGACCTCCTCCAGGCTGAAGGGCTTGGTGACGTAGTCGTCGGCACCGGCCGACAACCCCGAGATGCGGTCCTCGACGGCGTCGCGGGCGGTCAGGAAGAGCACCGGCACCCGCGATCCGGTCGAGCGCAGCCGCCGGGCCACGTCGAAGCCGTCCAGGTCGGGCAGCATCACGTCGAGCACGACCAGGTCGGGCTCGAACTCCTCCATCGCCACCAGCGCCTTGTGGCCGGAGTCGGCCACCCGCACGTCGAACTCGACCAGGCGCAGGGTGGCGCTCAGCAGGGCGGAGATGTTCGGCTCGTCGTCGACGACGAGCACCCGGGCGACACGCGCCGGGGCCACGGTTTCAGTCAGCACCTGGAAGGGATATCAACGCAGTCTTTGAATTCCCTATGAACGAGCTGGCCGTTCGCCGTCCCTACCACGATCGGACCACCTCGTCGCCCTCGGCGAGGCCGGCGCTGACCTCGGTGTACTGGTCGCCCCGGAGGCCGACCGTCACCTTGGTCGGCACGCCGCCCTTGAGCACGGTGCCCGAGGTGCCCTCGACGTCGTGGACGGCGGTGGTGGGGACGCGGAGCACCTCCTGTTTGGCGCCGGTGGTCACCTTGACCGAGGCGCTCTGCCCGACGAGCAGATCCTCGGGCGAGGTGTCGAAGGCGAGCACGACGCCGTAGCGGACCATGGTGCCGTCGCTGGTGCCGACCGGGTCGACCTGCACGACGGTGGCCTTGAACTCCTTGCCCGGCCGGTCGGCCAGGGTGATCACGGCCTTCTGCTTGACCTCGAGGCGGTCGGCGTCAGCCTCGGGGAAGTCGGCGCTGATCTGCATGTCGTAGACGTCGGCCAGGGTCACGAAGGTGGAGCCGGAACTGACCTGGCTGCCTACCTTGCCGCTGACGCTGATGATCCGGCCGGCTATGGGTGCGGTGATGGTCGCGCCTTCCAGGGCGTCCTCGGCGTTTTCGAGGATGGTGGTGGCCTGGGTGACACGTTGCTGGGCGCTCAGGATGGCGTCGCCCTGGTTTCCGCCCTGTTGTCCGCCCTGCTGGCCCGCGGACGTACCGCTGCCGCCTGAATTATCGCAATTGCCGCCCGTGTTCCCGCCCGCTGGGGCGCCGCCTCCCGTGTTGCCCCCGCCTCCCGTGTTGCCCCCGCCGCCCGTGTTGCCCCCGCCGCCCGTGTTGCCCCCGCCGCCCGTGTTGCCTCCGCCGCCGGTCTGTCCGGGAGCCGTCGTCGTGGCCGGAGCGGTGGTCCGCGTCGCCGTCGCCGTCGGCTTCGGCGTGGCGGTCCGGGTCGCGGTGGGCGAAGCAGTCGCGGTCCTGGTCGGCGACGCCGACGGCGAGGTGGTGGTCGCGGTGGGAGTCGGCGTCGCCGTCGCGGTGGCGCCGGTGACGTACGCGGCGGCGACGTTCGCCCCGCAGCTCGTACTGGCCGTGGCGCCGGCCGCCGCGCTCGCGGTCGCCTCCGCAGCGCTGTTCCGCGCCTCGGTCAGCGCGTCCTCGGCGTCGTCGAGCGCGTCCTGCGCGTCCGAGACGGCTTCGGCCGCGTCGGTGTCGTCGACCTTCGCCAGCACCTGCCCGGCCGTGACCGTCGTGCCGGCACGCACCGCCACGCTCTCCACCGTGCCCGATAACGCGAACGAGAGACTCCGCGTCTGTGCCGGCTGCACCGTCCCGGTGGTCGCGACCTCGGTGGTCACCGCGCCGCGATCGACCGCCACCGTGGCGGCCGCTTTCGGCGTCTCCTTGGCGTCGGCGCTCAGCGCGCGGACGACTCCGTACACGATCAGCGCGAGCACGACGACAGCCGCGGCGACCCAGATCCAGCGCCGACGACCGGCCAGTGCTTCACCCATGGGCCGGAAGTGTTCCCGACCGTCCTCGCCGATCGCTCGGTCCCACCTCGGAGTTGCCTCGGAGCTTCTCCGAGCGCACAGCGGAATGACAGGTGCTCCGAGGCAACTCCGAGCTGGGATCGACGTTCCGGCGAGGTGGACCGGTTTGGGTGGTCGCGACCCATGGCCGAGGAAAAGAGGAATCGTGCCGAGATTCGGACCGAAAGCGACCCGTCGCGCGGCGGCGCTGTTCGTGGCTTCGGCGGCGGTGGCTCTCACCGCGGCCTGCGGTGGCGGGGACTCCGGTGACAACGCGTCGGCGAACGGCCAGAACGCGCAGGGCGGGAACACGGCGTTCACGGCGTACATCGAGTGCATGTCGAAGAACGGCGTGACCATCACGATGCCGTCCGGCGGTCCGCGCAACGGGGCTTCCGGCTTCCCGCGCAACGGCGCTTCCGGCTTCCCGCGCGAGGGCGCTTCCGGCTTCCCGCGCGAGGGCGCGTCCGGCATGCCGCGCCCCGACGGCAGCGCGTTCCCCCGCCCGTCGGGCAGCGCCGGCGCCGGCAACGGCGGTTTCCGCGGCGGCGGCTTCAACCAGAAGCCCGAGGGCGTGGACGACGCGACGTGGCAGAAGGCCCAGGAGGCGTGCGCTTCGGTCCGCCCGACCGGCCGTCCGGGCGGCGGCCAGGGCAACGGCAACGGCGGCAACGGGCAGAACGCGGCTTATCAGAACTGTCTGAAGGACAACGGCGTGACCGACACGTCGAACCTCGACACCACGAACGCCACGGTCAAGAAGGCCATGGAGACGTGCAAGGTGCTCGCCCCGGTAGCGACGCCGTCGGCGGCACCGACCGCCTGACCCGGCCCGCCCGATTCACGCCCGCCAGATCGCAACAACGCACCCACCCACGGCCCGCCCTTCCCAGGGGGAGCCCCCGTCGGTCATTCTCGCGGAATTTGCGGGTGTGTGCGGGGAGCCCTGTGGACGACGGGTGTCTGTGGAAAAGCTTGACTGGTCGGCCGGCGCGGCGTGACCAGGGCGAACCGGCTCGACCGCGGCCGGCTCCCAGCGAGCCCCGGCCGTCAGATCCCCGCGCCGGCGCTGCCGTAACCCCCGTGACGGCGGCGCCGGCGCGGCCCGCCTCGCGTGCGATGTGGTGCCCGCCGCGGGTCCGGGACCACCGACCGGTTTTTCAGCACCCACCGCTGTTGCTCCGCCGGGTCGGCCGTCGACCCGCGGGGTGTGCGCCGGTCGAGGGCCGCGCCGATCACCGCCGCGGCCGCCCGGAACGCCGCGACCACCCAGCGGCTCAATGCCGCTCCTGCATGTTCAGCCTCGCCCAGCGGTCGGCCGTCTGCCGGCGGCGGCACGCCACCAGGTGGCTGGCCAGGATGGCCGGCTGGCCGCCCCGTACGCAGGCGTCGGCGCCCGCGGTCAGCACCGCCGCGACCATTTCGGCCGGGGCGTCCTCGTCGACCAGCGCCACGATCGTCGTGCGGGACGGCAGCACGCGGCGGGCCATGGCCACCTCGCGCACGGTGGCGGCCGCGAAGAGCACCAGGTCTTCCGGTTCGAGGTCGTCGATGTCGGCCGGGCGGCGGGTGGACCAGCCCGGCGGCAGGTGCTCGGCGAGGCCGGCGACCCGGCCGGCCGGCCCGAAGACGGCCACCACCGGGAGGGGACCGCCGGTCGCGGGGAGGCTGGCCGGGTTGATCGGCAGGTCGGTCGCGGTGGCGGTGAAGTCGCGGGGTCCGATCTGGCGGTTCAGCTGAACGAGCATGGGGCTCATCCCCTTCGGGAGGTGGTTGGGGCACCTCTCACGATTCGCCCGCAGGCTGAGCCGGCCATGTGGCGTACCTGTGTGTTGGTTGTGTCAGGCGGATTCGCGCGAAACCACTGTCACGATGCTGGTCACGGGCAGGGCGGGGCCTTCCCGTCCACTCACGGCGGCCACGACGACGGCGGCCAGGTGGCCGGCGGCCGCGACCTGGTCGGTCATCACCGTGGTCAGCGGCGGTTCGGCCAGCCGGGCCGACGGGATGTCGTCGACGCCGATCACCGCCAGGTCGGTGGGGGCTGTGAGGCCTTGACGACGGATGCCGGCGAGCACGGCCAGGGCCACCTCGTCGTTGTACGCGCACACGGCCGTGACCCCTGTGGCCTGCCACCGCCGGACGACCTCGGAGGCCTTCTGAACGTCCAGCGCGACCGTGGCCGCCGTCGGCACCGGCAGGCCCCGCGCGGTCGCCGCGGCGCGGACGCCGGCCAGGCGTGGCTCGGCGAAGAAGCGCACCCGCTGGTCGTCGGGGTAGGCGTAGCCGAGGCGGGTGTGGCCGGCGGCGATCAGGTGCTCGGCCTGGCGGCGCCCGACCAGCTCCTGCGGCACGGTGGCGGCGCGGCCCTGTGAGCGGCTGCGGGCCAGCGCCACGATGGGCGCGACGCCGGCCGAGCGCATGGCGGCCAGCTCGGTGTCGGAGAAGTCGGCGAAGGCGATGACCGCGGCCGGGGTGATCGCCTTCCACAGGTCGGCCATGGGACGGTCGTTGTGGTTGCCGGGGTGCACCACGAAGGTGAGCCCGTGGCGGGCCAGCGCGGTCGACAGGTTGCCGAGCAGGGAGCCCACCTCGGGGCCGATCGGCCAGTCGGGCAGCAGGCACAGCACCACGTCGGAGCGGCCGGTGCGCAGCGTGCGGGCGGCGGCCGAGGGGGCGTAGCCGAGCTGGGCGGCGGCGTCGAGGACCCGGCCGCGGGTGGTGGCCGAGATGGTCTGGCGGGGTGTGTCGTTCAGGACGTAGCTGACCGTGGCGCGGGAGACCCCGGCCAGGCGGGCGACGTCGGCGCTGGTGACCCGGCGGGTGGCCGATTCCGTCATGCTGACAATCTAACTTACACGTGTAACCATATGGCCATGACGTTCGACTTCGCCGCCCTCATCAAGTCGCTCGACCTGCCGGCCAAGGTTCGCCTGCTCACCGGCGCCTCCGCCTTCTCGCTCGCGCCGGAGCCGTCCATCGGTCTCGGCGAGATGCGTTTCTCCGACGGCCCGACCGGCGTGCGCGGCCTGAAGTTCGTCGGCGGTCGGGTGGTGTCGCTCTTCCCGAACGCGACGCTGCTGGCCTCGGCGTGGGACGAGGCGTCGGCGTACGAGGTGGGAAAGCTCCTCGCGGAAGAGGCGATGGCCCAGCAGATCCACGTCGTGCTCGGGCCGACGATCAACCTGCATCGCAGTCCGCTCGGCGGGCGGCTCTTCGAGGCGTACTCGGAAGATCCGCTCCTGACCGGCAAGCTGGCCGCGGCGTACTTGCGGGGGATGCAGGACAGTGGGATCGCCGCCTGCCTCAAGCACCTGGTGGCCAACGAGTCGGAGACCGACCGCAACACGGTGAACAGTGTGGTCGACG
The DNA here is from genome assembly GCF_050956135.1 of Actinoplanes sp. CA-131856. GTDB lineage: Bacteria > Actinomycetota > Actinomycetes > Mycobacteriales > Micromonosporaceae > Actinoplanes. The sequence goes on from NZ_CP191849.1 coordinate 6,784,792, forward strand.
AGGCGACGCTGCGCGAGCTCTACCTGCTGCCGTTCGAGATCGCCGTGGCCGACGGGGACGCCTGGTCGATCATGGGCGCCTACAACGACGTGAACGGGCAGGCCGCGACCGAGCAGCAGCACGTCAACAACGAGATCGTGAAGGGCGAGTGGGGCTACCCGGGCCTGATCATGTCGGACTGGTTCGCCACCAAGACGGCCGCGGCGGCCGCGAACGGCGGTCTCGACCTGGTCATGCCGGGCCCGGACGGCCCGTGGGGCGACGCGCTGGTTGAGGCGGTCGAGGCGGGCGAGGTCGAGGAGGCGGTGATCGACGATCACCTGGGCCGGCTGCTGCTTCTCGCCTCGCGCGTGGGCGCGCTCGGTGAGGAGCGGGCTTGGCCTTCGTCGCTTCCCTCACCCTCTTCGGCCGTACGCCGGGAGCAGCTCACCCGGCTCGCCGCATCCGGCATGACCGTGCTGAAGAACGACGGCGGCGCCCTGCCGCTGGAGCGTGCGCAGTCGGTGGCGCTGATCGGGCGGCACGCGATCGAGACGATCGACATGGGCGGCGGCTCGGCCCAGGTGAACCCGCCCTACCAGATCAGCGTCGCGTCGGGCCTGGCCGAGCTGCTGGGCGACCGGGTCACGGTGACCGACGGGGTGGAGGTCCGCACGCGGCCGGTGCCGGCGCGCGACGGCTTCCTGACCGCGCCGTCGAACGGGCAGCCCGGCATCGACGTGACGATCTTCGACGCGGACGGGAACGAGCTCGAGACCCGGTACTGCTCCCTGGCCAAGACGATGATCGGGATGGACGACGACTTCGCCGGCCCGCCGGCCTCGGCCCGCCTGTCCGGTGTCGTCGCCGCGACCGGCCCGGTGGAGCTGGGCGTGCTGGGCGTCGGCGACTGGACGACGTCGGTCTCGGAGCCGTTCCCGCTGCGGGTGTCCGGCGGCGGCATCGGCGAGGAGGTGCTCACTCCCCCGGCCCGGACCTTCGTGGTCGAGTCGGCCGGTTCGCTGCTGTTCGAGGCCACCGTCGCCTTCGAGGACATGGGTCTTTACGGACTTGTCGGAAATTTGGCTTCACGTGAAACAGTCGACGTGATCGACGACGCGGTCCGGGCGGCGGCCGCGGCCGACGTGGCGGTGGTGGTCGTGGGCCTGACCGAGGAGCAGGAGACCGAGGCGGTCGACAAGACCACGCTGGCCCTGCCCGGAGCGCAGGACGCCTTGATCGAGGCGGTCGCGGGGGCGGCCCGCCGCACGGTCGTGGTGGTCAACGCGGCCACGCCGGTGCTGATGCCGTGGCTGCCCCGCGTCGACGCGGTGCTGTGGGCCGGCCTGCCCGGCCAGGAGGGCGGCCACGCGGTCGCGGCCGCGCTGCTGGGCGACATCGAGCCCGCCGGCCGCCTGGTCACGTCGTTCCCGGCCGCCGACGGCGCCTCACCGGCGTGGTCGGTGACACCGGTGGACGGCGAGTTGCGCTACGACGAGGGCACGTTCATCGGCTACCGCGGCTACCACGCGGGCCGGGCACCGTCGCCGGCCTTCTGGCTGGGCCACGGCCTCGGCTACGCGACGTGGGAGTACTCCGACGTCCGCCTGGTCCTGGGCGACGCCCCGTCGATCACCGCGACGGTCAAGAACACCGGCACCCGCCCGAGCCGTGAGGTGGTACAGGTCTACTTGCGCCCGGTGGAGCGCGGCGAGCCCGTACGCCTGGTCGGCTGGGAGTCGGTGACCGTAGCCCCCGGCGAGTCGGCCCGGGTGACGGTCCACACCGACCGCCGCCTGTGGCGCAAGTGGAACACGCAGACAGCCACATGGGACCGCCTCTCCGACGGCGGCGAGTTCCTGGTGGCCCGGGGGCTGGGCGACATCCGCGCCACCGTCTCCTGACGCTCTCGTTCGATCGCGCCGCCGCACCCACCGGCGGCGGCGCGACCGCCGGGCCCGGCACCTCCCTGCGCTCAGGCGGCTCGGCCGGCCACCTCGTTGCCGGCGCTCCGGGGCAGGCGGAGGGCCTCCAGCGCGGGAAGCGTGAGCAGCACCGCCAGCGCCAGCAGCGCGAAGCGGAACTCGGCGCCGGTGAGCGACGCTCCGAGACGTACGAGCAAGGCCCCCAGCGCCACCCCCAAGCCGGAACCGACCTCCTGGATCGTCGACATCAGCGAGTTGGCGCTGGTCATCCGCTCGGGTGGGACGTCGGCGAAGGCCATCGTGTTGTACGTCGTGAAGCCGATCGAGCGGAAGACGCCGCTGAGCAGCAGCACCGTCAGCAGGAGCACCACGGGGGTGCCGCGGGTGACGAAGGCGAGCGCGACCAGGATCGCCGCCGAGGACAGGACGGCCATCAGCATCATCGAGCGGATGCCCAGCGCTCGCATCATCGGGGTGGTGGCCGGTTTGATGCCGACGTTGCCGGCGAACAGGGCGATCATCGCCAGGCCGGCCTGGGCGGCGGTCCAGCCGAAGCCGAGCTGGAAGAAGAGGGGCAGCAGGAACGGCACCGCGGCCCCGATCACCGCGCGGAAGACGGAACCGCCCAGTGCCGTCACGCGATAGGTCGAGACCTTCAGGATCCGCAGGTCGAGCAGGGGTCTGCGGGTGGTCAGCAGATAGACGACGGCGGCGGTCAGCGCGGCCGCCGCGGTTGTCAGCTCGGCCGAGGCCACGGGCCAGCGCGGGTGGGTGCCGGCGACCGCCTCCAGGCCGGCCACCAGTGCGGCCAGGCCGACCGCGACCAGGGCGAAGCCCTTCCAGTCGAGCCGTCCGGCGTTGTCGGCGCGCACCTGAGGGACCAGGCGGCGGGCCAGCAGCAGCGCGGCCAGGCCCAGGGGCAGATTCACCACGAAGATCAAACGCCAGCTTGCGTACGTGCTGAGCACGCCCCCGAGCGCGGGTGCGATCAACGGGGCCACGAGCGCGGGCCACGTCAGATAGGCGATGGCCCGCACCAGGTCCTTCTTCTCGGTGGTGCGGATGACCACGAGGCGGCCGACCGGCACCATCATGGCCCCGCCGACACCCTGGAGGATCCGCGTGCCGACCAGCATCGGCAGGTTCACCGCGAGGGCGCAGCCGGCCGAGGCCAGCGTGAAGATCAGCACGGCCGTGGTGAAGACGCGCCGGGCGCCGTAGCGCTCGGTGAGCCAGCCGCTGATCGGGATGAGCACGGCCAGGGTCAGGACGTACGCGGTGATCGTGACGTTGATCGTCACCGGGGCGACGCCGAGGTCGGCCGCGATGTGCGGGGCGGCCGGGGCGATCACCGTGGCGTCCAGGATCTCCATGAAGAACGCGCCGGCCACCAGCAGCGCGAGACCGCGCCTCATAGGCGGGGCAGCCACACGTCGTCGACGATCTCGGCCATCACCTCGTCCGGCACCGGGCGCAGGGTCATCAGCATCTCGTGCCGCAGCAGGTCCATGGGCAGGGTCACCACGCGGGGCGCCCGGGGCACGTCGGGCAGCTCGCCGCGCTCGACCGCGCGGGCGATCAGCAGGTCGAGGCCGCTGGGCCGGCCGGGGCCGCGCAGCGCGTCGCGCAGCTCGCGGAAGTTGGTGCCGGTCTCGCGGAAGTAGTCCATCAGCTGCACGGTGAGCGTCATCATCATCCGGGCCCGGCCGGCGTTGACGTTGCGCAGGAACTCCAGGGCGTCGTCGCGCAGGTTGCCGGTGTCGGGCAGCTCGATCGGCTGGTCCATCCAGCCTCGGCCCAGGGTGGCCAGCAGCAGGTCCTCCCGTTGCGGCCAGCGCCGGTAGAGCACCGGGCGGCTGGTGCCGGCGCGGGCGGCCACCGCCTCGTACGTGAACCCGGTGTAGCCGTGCTCGACCAGCACCTCCCACGCCGCGTCGAGGATGGCGTCCTCCAGCTCGGCGCCGCGCCGCCGTGTTTTAAGACTCACTTGCGTATCTTATCGCACCGGCCTACCGTGAAGTCGTTAGATACAGGCGCGTATCTTAAGGCGGTTCTCCATGACCCATCCGTTCCGCGTCGCGACCGCGGTGATCGCCGGCGGCGTGGCCGTCATCCTCGACTCCACGATCGTCGCCGTCGCCCTGCACCAGCTCGCGACCGACCTGCACGCCGACGTCAGCACGATCCAGTGGGTCAGCACGGCCTATCTGCTGGCGCTCGGCGTCGTCATCCCGGTCGTCGGCTGGCTCCAGGGCCGGGTCGGCGCCAAGCGCCTCTGGATGACGGCCCTCGCGCTCTTCCTGCTCGGCTCGGTGCTCTGCGCGCTCGCCTGGGACGCGCCCAGCCTCATCGCGTTCCGCGTCGTCCAGGGCATCGGCGGCGGGGCGATGCTGCCGCTGATGACGACGATGGTCGTGCAGGCGACCAGCGAGTCCGAGCGCAACCGGGTCGTCTCGGTGGTCGCCCTCCCGGCCGCGATCGGCCCGATCCTGGGCCCGGTGATCGGCGGCCTGATCCTGGGTGCGGGCAGCTGGCGCTGGCTGTTCCTGGTCAACGTGCCGCTCTGCCTGCTGGGGTTGTTCCTGGCCGGCAAGCTCATCCCGGCCGGCACGCCGTCGCGGCGCGCCCGCCTGGACGTGGCCGGCTTCGCGCTGCTCTCCCCCGCCCTGGTCGCACTGCTGTGGGGTCTGTCGAACGCGGCCGGCTCGTTCGCGCGGGTCGACGTGCTCATTCCGCTCGCCGTGGGCGCGGCCATGCTGGTGGTGTTCGTCCTGCGCGCGCTGCGGCTCGGCTCGGGCGCGCTGGTCGACCTCGGGGTGCTGCGCTCGCGGAGCACGTGGGCCGCGAGCGCGCTGCTGTTCCTGTCCGGGGCCGCCCTGTACGGGGCGATGTTCCTGCTCCCGCTCTACTGGCAGCAGCTGCGCGGCAGCACCGCCCTGGAGGCGGGTCTGCTGCTGATCCCGCAGGGCGCCGGCTCGCTGCTGTCCCGGATCGCCGCCGGGCGCCTGCTCGACCGGATCGGCGCCCGGGGCGTGGCCATGGCCGGGTTCGCGATGGTCGGCGTGGCCACGGCGCCGTTCGCCTTCGCGGGTTCGCACACCGCCGTCTGGCCGTTGATGATCGCCCTGTTCGTACGGGGTCTGGGGCTGGGCATCGTGCTGATCCCGCTCATGACCGTCGCGTTCACCGGGCTCCCGCACGAGAAGATCCCGCACGCCAGCATCGTGACCCGGATCGCCCAGCAGGTGGGCGGCTCGGTCGGGGTGGCTCTGCTGGCCGTGATCCTGGCCGGTTCGGGCTCCTTCGGCGTGGCGTTCTGGTGGACCCTCGGCTTCACCGCCGTCGCGGTGGTGGTGTCGTTCGCCCTGCCCGCCCCCGCCGCCTCCCCCGCGCCCCCTTCCGCGGCCGGCCCTTCCCCCGCGCCTTCTCCCGCCGCTCGGACGGCGGGCTGAGCCGACCTTCCGTATCATCGACGGAACACCGGGCGGCGACGGTGTGCTCGGGGGAGGCGCTCACATTGGACTCGGCGACGGTTTCCACCGGGTCCCGGCGGCAGGCCGGGCTCACCGGGCTCTATCTAGGACTGTTCGCGACCGTCTGGTTCAGCGTCCCGGCCGCCGGCGGCGGGCTCCGCGTCCTGCTGGCGGTGGCCAGCGTGGCCGCGCTGCTGACCGCCGGCTGGGGATTGAGCGTCCTGCTCCGGGCCGGCCGCGGCGGTGGGGAGCCCCGCGACCGCCGGGCCGACCGGCGCTATCTGCTGATCGTGCTGGCCGAGTTCGTGGCGGCCGGGGTTGGGCGCGCTGGTGCTGGCCTGGGTGGGCCAATCGGCGTACACCCCGGCCCTGGTCTCGGCCGTTGTCGGTCTGCATTTCTTTCCGCTCGTCCCGGTCCTGGGCGACCCCCGGCTCCGCGTGCTGGGCGCGGTGGTCTGCGTGGTCGCGGTCGTCGCTCTGATCGCCGGGCTCGCCACCTCGGTCGCGCCCGGCCTGATCGCCGGCGTGGGAACCGGCCTGGCGCTGCTCGTCCACGCCGTGCTGACGCTAGGTCGGAAACTGGCCTGAATCCGCCCTAGCGTGAGGCGCGAGTCCACCGAAACCTGGGGAGAGAACGCCATGACCAGCGCCGCACCGGATGGCTACACGACCGTCGCGCCGTGGATCGTCACGCCCGACACCGGCCGACTGCTCGACTTCGTCGGCGCCGTGTTCGAGGGAACCGAACTCGCCCGCGTGCCCCTCGAGGACGGCACGATCGGTCACGCCGAGATCCGTGTCGGCGACACCGTCCTGCTCGCGTTCGACCAGCGGCCGGAATGGCCGGCCATGCCGTCGCTGCTGCGGGTCTTCGTCGCGGACGCCGACGCCGCGATCGACCGGGCCGTCGCCGCCGGCGCGCGCGTCGTCACCGCACCCGTCACCCACGCGTTCGGGCAGCGGGGCGGCCGGGTGCGCGACGAGTGGGGCAACATCTGGTGGATCAGCGCCGTGGTCGAGCAGGTGGCGCCCGACGAGGGCATGCGGCGGCTGGCCGAACCGCGCTACGCCGAGGCGATGCGCGAGGCGCAGGAGACCCTCGACCGGGAGCTGGCCGGGCGGGCCGTCGCCCGGGACGGCCTGGCGCCGATCCGAAGTGGCCGGAGTGAGAGCTGATCTTGCTGTGGCGGACGGCACGGGCGGAAACGGAAGACCGGGCCTTGGTAAGCCGTTTCGCGGGGTACAAAGAACGCGGGCGGACTAAGGAGTCACACCATGGGCGAGATCGTGCTCATCCGGCACGGGCAGACCGAGTGGAGCGCGACGGGCCGGCACACGTCGTACACCGATCTCGAACTCACCGAGGAGGGCGAGCGGCAGGCTCGCGCGGCCGGGGAACGGCTCAAAGGCCGTACGTTCGCGGCGGTGATCTCCAGCCCGCGCCGGCGGGCCCTGCGGACCGCCGAGCTGGCCGGGCTCACGGTGACCGAGACGACCGAGGACCTGGCCGAGTGGAACTACGGCGAGTACGAGGGCGTCACCACCCCGAAGATCCACGAGACCGATCCGGGCTGGTGGCTGTTCACCGACGGCGCCCCCGGCGGCGAGTCACCCGAGCAGATCGCCACCCGGATCGACCGGGCGCTCGCGCACGCGCGCACGTTCCTCGACCGGGGTGACGTCGCGCTGATCGGGCACGGGCACGCGCTGCGCGTCGTGGGCGCGCGCTGGGTCGAGCAGCCGGCCGAGTTCGCGGGCCGGCTCAAGCTGGGCACCGCCACGCTGTCGACGCTGTCCTTCGAGCACGGGCGCCCCGCGATCGACGCGTGGAACGCCTGAAGATCTTGCCGCGTGTTTGCCGGGGTTTAGGATTCGGCCACCATATTCACGGGCGTGGAACGACGTAATCTCCTTCGTGCGGCCGTCGCCGCGCCCGCGGTGTCCCTGGTGGCCGCCCCGATCGGCGCTTCGCCCGCCTCCGCCCACTCGTCCTCGGCCAAGTTCGACGAGGACGACCCGCGCTTCGCGCTGGCCGTGCTGCCCGACACGCAGTACCTGTTCGACGCCGACAGCGCCGACCCGGCCCCGCTGCGCGAGACCTTCTCCTACCTGCTCGACCAGCGCGCCGAGGACAACATCGCCTTCCTGACCCACCTGGGCGACGTCACCGAGCACGGCACCGACGCCGAGATCAAGCTGGCCGGCGAGACGTTCAAGAAGATCGACGGCCGGCTGCCGTACAGCGTCCTGGCCGGCAACCACGACGTCAACGGCTCGACCGACGACCAGCGCGGCACCACAGCGTACCTGTCGACGTTCGGCCCGGCCCGGTTCCGCGGCCGCAAGACCTTCCTGGGCGCCTCGGCCGACGGCTACAACAGCGCCCACCTGATCGAGGCCGGCGGCCGCCAGTGGCTGATCCTCGCGCTCGACTGGCGTATCTCGGACGGGGGCCTGACCTGGGCGCAGGGCGTTCTCAAGGCCCATTCCCGTACGCCGGCGATCGTGACCACGCACGACCTCGCCTACGCCGACGACGGCGGGCAGGCGTACCTGTCCGGCAACGGCCAGCGCCTCTGGGACAAGCTGATCAAGGGCAACGACCAGATCTTCCTGACCCTCAACGGCCACTACTGGCCGCCCGGCCGGACCGTGCTCAAGAACGACGCCGGGCACGACGTCCACGTGCACATCACGAACTATCAGGACCGCTACTACGGCGGCGCCGCGATGATCCGCCTCTACCACTTCGACCTGGTGCGCAACCGGATCGACGTGGAGACGTTCTCGCCGTGGTTCCTCTCGAAGTCGCCACGCACCCCGCTCGAGGCCGAGACGATCGAGCTGACCGGCGACGTCGACCGCTTCTCGCTGGAGATCGACTTCGACGCCCGCTTCGCCGGCTTCGCTCCCCCGGCACTGCCCGCCCCGCGCCCGGCCGCGCAGGTGGTCGACCGGCACACCGCCGCCTACTGGCGTTTCGACACGGCCGGCCAGTCGGTCGCCGACGGGGCCACCGTCCGGGACCTGAGCGGCAAGGGCAACCACTTGACCGTGCGGCGTCTCGCGACCGGCGACGTGTCGCTCTCCGACGACCACCACGTGGGCGCGCCCGCGCACGCGAGCCTGTACTTCGCCGGCGGCAAGAACCCGAACCGCGGGGCGATCCTGCACACCGGCGACAAGGCCCCGATCAACAGCGCGAAGTTCCTCGGCGGCTACACCATCGAGGCGTTCATCAAGCTCCCTTCGCCGTTCCAGGGTGACCACAGCTGGATGGGCGTGTTCAGCTGGGAGGGCCGCGCGCTCGACGCGGGCAAGAAGAGCGGGTACGACGAGCTCGAGCCCACGTGCAGCCTGAACCTGTCCGGCGAGCGGTTCCTGCAGTACGTGCTGTACACCGAGGACGGCGACCACAACCCGACGTCGTGGAGCCACGCCCTCCCCACCGGCGTCTGGCAGCACGTGGCGATCGTCAACGACGGCCGCCGTTCGATCATCTACGTGAACGGCTCGAAGATCGCCCGCAACCCCACCCAGCCCGCACACGGCATCGCCACCCTGGGCCGCCCCTTCGTGATCGGGGCGACCTCGTACGACCTGAAGTACGAGCAGGGCTTCTACGGCTGGATCGGCGACGTGCGCATCACCGACCGCCCCCTCAAGCCCACCCAGTTCCTGCCGGGAGGCCACTTCATCTGAGGCATCGCTTATAGTCGCGTCGGCTCAATCAAGGAGTTGCCGATGCCCCACGTGACGCTGTACGCGCTCGAGGAAGAGCTCTCGGGGCGCGAGACCGCCGCGATCGGGGAGCTGACCGGCGCGGTCGTGTCCGTGTACGGCGAATGGGCCCGGGCGTCGGTGGACGTCCGGCTCATCGGCATCCCGCCCGGCCGGTGGGCCCGCGGCGGTGTGCCGGTCACCACGGCCGCGCCCTCCGTGGTCTTCGGCATGCGCGAGGAGGTGTTCGCACGGGAGGACGCGGCCGAGGTCGTCGCACGATTGGTCACCGCATTCACCGAGGCCGTGACCACCGTTTTCGGCGACGACCACCGCGACGAGATCCTCGTCGAACTGGTAGGCCAGCCCACGTCCCGCTCAGGCTTGGGCGGAAGGGTCATCAGCGCCGCGTAACGGCCGGCACACCACCATCGCGAACCCGCGTTCGCCCCCATCCACGCGCATGCGCGTTGTCCCCGCACCCGAACGAACAAACCCCACCCTCCCAAGGGGCCCCCATCCTGACCAGCATTCTCGCGGAAAAGCGCTAGATCCCGCTGCTGGCCTGTGGATAAACCCGCCGATGTGGACGCTGCCGTGTGGGTGCTGGATCGGAGCAACCGCGCGTGGGGAGCACTCATGACGAGCGGCTGGCGTCTGGGTGACCAAAGTCAACGCGCGAAACGAACGTTACGGCCCGGTGTTGCAGAAAGGCCGCCCCGGGGTGCCCGGGGCGGCCTCTCTGCGGTTGGGTGGTTGACGACGCGTACGTCTAGAGAAGGTCTTTGAAGTCGACCGTCAAGGCGAACGGGTCCACCACCGTGACCGGCTCGCGGGAGGCAAGCTCGCGAGCCAGTTCGGATGCGGCGCGGGTGATGCGGGAGCGCAGCATGCCGTCGGCCGAGTCGGCGCCCCAGTCGTCGCTGGCGGCGAAGACCGAGGTGGGTACCACTACGGCGTGCAGATAGGCGAACATGGGGCGCAGGGCGTGCTCCAGCGCCAGCGAGTGGCGGGCCGTGCCGGCGGTCGCGGCGATCAGGACCGGCTTGTCGGACAGGGCGTCCTTGTCGAGGACGTCGAAGAACGACTTGAACAGGCCGCTGTAGCTGGCGGTGAAGATCGGCGACACGGCGATCAGGGCGTCGGCCGCGGCCACCGCGTCCAGGGCTTCCTTCAGCTCGGCCGGCGGGAAGCCGGTGAGCAGGTGGTTCGCGATGTCGTGGGCCAGGTCGCGCAGCTCGATGACCTGGACCGTGAGCTCGACGTCGCCGTCCGCGGCGGCGGTGACCACCGCCGCGGAAAGCTGGTCGGCCAGCAGGCGGGTCGACGAGGGCTGGCTCAGGCCGGCCGAGACGGCGACCAGGTTGCGCTGCTTCATACCGAGACCTCGCTGTTCTTCTTCGCCACCAGGGACGCGTGGGTGGGCGCGTCCGGCACGTGGGCCGGCTTGAGGGCGGCGAACTCCTTGCGCAGGACCGGGACGACCTCTTCGCCGAGGAGGTCGAGCTGCTCGAGGACCGTCTTGAGGGGCAGGCCGGCGTGGTCCATGAGGAACAGCTGGCGCTGGTAGTCGCCGACGTAGTCGCGGAAGCCGAGCGTACGGTCGATGACCTGCTGCGGGCTGCCGACGGTGAGCGGGGTCTCGCGGGTGAAGTCCTCCAGCGACGGGCCGTGGCCGTAGACGGGGGCGTTGTCGAAGTAGGGGCGGAACTCCTTGACCGCGTCCTGGCTGTTCTTGCGCATGAACACCTGGCCGCCGAGGCCGACGATGGCCTGGTCGGGGTCGCCGTGGCCGTAGTGGGCGAAGCGCGAGCGGTACAGCTCGATCATCCGCTGGGTGTGTGAGGCGGGCCAGAAGATGTGGTTGGCGAAGAAGCCGTCACCGTAGAAGGCGGCCTGCTCGGCGATCTCGGGGCTGCGGATCGAGCCGTGCCAGACGAACGGCGGGACCTCGTCGAGCGGGCGCGGCGTGCTGGTGAAGCTCTGCAGCGGGGTGCGGAACTTGCCCTGCCAGTCGACGACGTGCTCACGCCACAGCTGGTGCAGCAGGGCGTAGTTCTCGATGGCGAGCGGGATGCCCGCGCGGATGTCCTTGCCGAACCAGGGGTAGACCGGCCCGGTGTTGCCGCGCCCGAGCATGAGGTCGACGCGCCCGCCGGCCAGGTGCTGAAGCATGGCGAAGTCCTCGGCGATCTTGACCGGGTCGTTGGTCGTGATCAGGGTGGTCGCGGTGCTCAGCTGGAGCCGCTCGGTCTGCGCGGCGATGTAGGCGAGGGTGGTGGTCGGCGACGAGGAGAAGAAGGGCTCGTTGTGGTGCTCACCGAGCGCGAAGACGTCGAGGCCGACCTCCTCCGCGTGCTTGGCGATCGTGACGATGTCCTTGATCCGCTGGCCTTCGGTCGGGGTCACGCCCGTCGTCGGGTCCGTCGTGATGTCACTGACGCTGAAGATTCCGAACTGCATGACCCGCTCCTTGTCCTCCGGGACTTCCTTCATCCCGTCGCTGCCACCCACAACCTCTTTGATCGGTCAACTATTTCAAAATCAAAGGACTTGTGCTGCGGCGGGCGTCACACTCCTGAACAGCAAGCGTTGCGTAAGCATGCGGTGATCCGCTGTGATGGGGGGACGTAGACCTGGGGGGCCATACGTGCAGATCCTCATCAAGATCGTGGTCACGAGCATCGCCGGTGGCGTGGCCTATCTCCTGACCAACATCACCAAACAGCCTGAAGTCTGGCAGATCACCATGTCGGTCTTCGTGGCCGGCGTGGTCCTGGTGGTCCAGTTCCTGATCGACGTCGCCGACCAGTCCCGTCAGCTGGCCGAGGCCATCAGGGTGGACGGGGCGAAGCAATCGGAGGAGCTGGTCCGGTCGGTGGCCGATATCAGCGCGGCCGCGACACACCTGGCCATGGCCGAAGCTCTCATCGGCCGCGACAGCCTCGTCCGGCTGGTCGAGTCCGCCGGACGGATGAATCCCCGGGAGGAACTCCAGCTTCGGTTCGCCCGTCGCCAGATCGACGACGTCGCCAACCTCATCGACGGTCTGCGATCCGGGCGCGCGGAACACGAGGGCGAGGACCCGGATTGGCTGCTGGGCCTCACCGAGACGGCGAACACCAGCATCGACGCCACCAGCATGACATCGTTCGACAAACATCGCGGATTCGTCGACGAGGGGGAATTCTGGGAAAGCGACCTGGGACTGCGATACCTTGACCGTCAGCGCAAGGCCCTCGAGCGAAAGGTGCGGATTCGACGGCTGTTTCTGCTCACCGAGGACGCGACGGACCCTGTCCAGCTCAAGAAGCTGCTCGAACCTCACCGGAAGATCAATGTGGAAACCAGGATCCTGCGATCGGACGACGTCTACTTCCTCCACCAGAACGACCTGGAGGACTTCATCGTTTTCGATCAAAAGGTCAGCTACGAGTTCCACACCGCGAGGGCGCTCAAGAAGAATGTGACACCATTGATTGCTAGCGTGGCCCTGGTGGTCGAGCCCCGGCTGGTGGCGAGACGCCGGGAACGATTCGAAGAGCTGTGGGACGCCGCCCAGCCGCCGCAGGACGAGCCAGCACCGCACGTTGCCAGCGATGCCGACCCAGGAGGACGAGCGTGACCCCGATCGATCGAGGCCTGGTGGAGAACGTCACCCCGTTGATCGGCAACGGTGATGTCGATTGGGACACCTTCGACTCTGCGGCGTACTTCGACCATAACTACGGCGTACTGCGAGCCGACGACGCTCGGATCATCACGATCGTCGCCGACTTCTTCGCGAGGACGATGTCGCGGATGCCGGAGCGAGCGATCGATGTCGGATCCGGGGCCAATCTCTACCCCGCTTTGATGATGCTTCCCTACGCGGGGCGGATCACGCTGTTCGAGCGGGCGTTCACCAACCGCGCGTGGCTTACACGAGAGCTGTCTCAGCCGCACAGCTCGTGGCGGCAGTTCTGGCAGGAGATCTCGGACCGCCGGCCGAGCTACTGGCCGATCAACGAACCGCTCGACGTGCTGCGCAGCCGGGCCGCGGTCGAACGAGGCAACGTCTTCGCCCTGCCCCCCTCGCAGTACGACATCGGCACCATGTTCTTCGTCGCCGAGTCGATCACCACTCGCATCGACGAGTTCCAGCGCGCCGCGCGCTGCTTCGTCAACGCGCTCAGGCCCGGAGCGCCTTTCGCCGCCGCCTTCATGCGGAACTCCTCCGGCTACGTCGTGGGTGGCCAACATTTCCCCGCGTGTTCGGTCGACGAGTCGGATGTGTCCCGGGCTTTGGCGCCCATCGCTCGCAACGTCGACATCGAGACGGTGGAGAGCAATGATCTTCGCGACGGTTACTGCGGAATGATGGTGGCCACCGGCCGGAAGAAGTAGATCCGGACAGGACTCGCCCACTCGCAGGTCGATGGCCGCCGTGCGCGGGAGCCCTAATCTGAAAGACATGGCCTTCATGCGCACAGACGTCGTCATTGTGGGCGCCGGTGTCATCGGTCTCACCACAGCCGCTCGGCTGGCTGAGCGCCGTCCGGGCGTACGCATTTCGATCTACGCGGATCATCTGGGCCACGAAACGAGTTCGTACGCGGCCGGCGCCATCTTCGACCCGCATATGGCCGAGCATCCCCGGCGTGATCTCTGGGCCCGAATGACGCATGCCGAGCTTCATCGATGGCACCTGAACGGCGAACCCTGGGTCCGGTTCCTCCACGGAGTGGAGGCCTCGCGAACCCACCTCGCGTCGCCGCCGAGCTGGGCGCTGGATCTGCCGGGCTATCGCGAATGCGATCCAGCGGACCTACCGGCCGGCTTCGTCACGGGCTGGCACTATGAGGCGCCGCTCGTCGACATGCCGCTCTATCTGGACTGGCTGGGACGGCGATCGGCCACCGCCGAGGTGTCTGTGCACCGGAGACACCTCGAAACACTGGAAGAAGCCTTCGACAGCGCCGCGATCGTCGTGAACTGCAGCGGAATCGGAGCCAGCAGTCTGGTGCCGGACGGCTCGATGCAGCCGATGCGCGGACAGCTCGTCAAGGTCAGCAATCCCGGCATCCACGAATTCTTCGTGGAGTATCCCGCCGCCCCGGACATGGGCGAGAGCACGTACATCCTTCCTCAAGGCGATTCTCTCCTCCTCGGAGGGAACGCCGAGAAGGGCGAGCCGGAGCCGGTCCCCGATCCGGTCGTCGCGGCGGGCATCCTGGAAAGGTGCCGAGGGGTTTTCCCGCAGCTCGCGTCCGCGGGTGTGCTGGAACATCGTGTGGGGATACGGCCTCGCCGATCGGAGGTACGTCTCGAGCATGACGACCTCGGCGACCGTCATATCGTGCACAACTACGGCCATGGTGGATCCGGGGTGAGTCTGGCCTGGGGATGCGCCGACGACGTGGCGGACATCGTTCTCGGCCTCCTCGATGCCAGTATCGGGTGTTCGAACGTCTGAGGTCGTCTTTGGCGCTCGGCCGCTAGCCTCGGGGGTGAGGCGATCGACCCGACCCCCATGGGCAGGTGACAGCGCACCGATGCAGATCCAGCCGCGGCAGCAGCTCCTCGACATCTGGCGATACACGATCAAGGCGTCTTTCGGCGATGGCGAGTGGCGTCCGGACGGCGGCAACTCGATCAGCGACGCCGAGCAGCTTCTCTGCCTGATGTCCCCGGCCACCAAACTCAAGCAGTTGCAGCTCAGCCGGCCGGACGCCGTCAGTCCCGACATCGAGGAAGCCCTGCGCGACCTGGGCGACGTCATCCGGATCCCCCAACGGCTGCTGACCATCCTGGGCGACTACATCGACCACTACACGGAGGACGGGACACCGGTCTTCCCCGGCGGTTCCTACTTCCAGTCAGAGGGCGGGGAGCTGAGCGACGAACAGCAGCGCTGGGATGTGGTGGACTCGTACGCCATCTCGGTGACGCTGATGCTGGCGATCATCGGTTTCACCCAGGACTACCGGCGCGTTGCCCGGCCGTCCGCCTTGGACCGGATCGACGACCTGGAGGACAAGGCGAGCAAACGGCTGACCGCCGCGATGATCGGGCTTCTTCGCAGCTTCTCGGTGAACGTCTTCTCGATGGACGTCGAGATGGGCACCCATCTCATGCGGACGGTGAATCAGAGCCGCCAGCGGCCCGATCAAGCGGCCGAGAAACTGCGCGAAGCCCTGAAGGAAGTCATCGCGGGACTGCGTGACGACCTGTCGATCGGCATCGGCACGGTCAAGGCCGAGGAGCTCGAGGACCCCCGCTGGCTGTTCGAGTGCGGCTGGTCCTGGGGTGTGGTTCGCGGCGCGTCACCGATCGAGACCAACGCCGACATCGGAGCGCAGGGCGAGGGCATCGCCGAGAACGCGCCCTACCTGTACTTCACCACGGTCGCCATGGACGCCGCCCAGGCTCTGGCGGCCGAGCGCACCCGGCTCCCCGGATGGCTCGACCCGGAACAGCTCCGGCTCGCTCAGCAACTGCAGGCGCGGTCCGAGCTCGTACGGACCTATTGGGCCACCGTGGCGACCTTCGAGTCCGAGGGCGCCTGGCCGATCGAGGACATCCCGTGGAAGACCACGGACGGCCGGGAGACCGAGTACTACAGCCTGCTGGTCGTCGGCCTGGTCATGTCCCAGATGGCCACCGAGACCGTCACCGATGACGGGTTGCGGCGGGTGCTGAGCGTCCTCGACCGGCTGGCCGAGCGGAGCCGGATCACCGCCCGGGTGACCGGCGACGACGCCTCGGGCGTCGAGATCCATCATCCGGGCGTCAGCTTTCCGCTGGTCGGCAGCCGGACGAGGAGCGGGCCACTGCTGGAGTGGACTTTCGTCGACATGTCCCCGGTCCTGCTCAAGCGGACCGTCGAGCTCGCCGCCCTGATGCCGAGCGGGGCGCTGCGACGGCGGGCCAACGATCTCGCCGACAAGATCTGGGGCCATCTGTCCCGCCGCCGGATCCGCGACGGCGTGGGCGAAGGCCTGTGGGACTCGCCGTCGGGGGTGTTCACGCACGCGGGCGCCGCCGAGGAGCGGCTCAGCTGGGCGTACACGAAACGCGTCGTCGACTGCCTGATCGCCGCCGCGCAGAAGGTGTCCACGCAGCAGAAGCCGGATCAGGAGCTGGGTGATCTGGCAACGAGCTTGCTGGACGAGGCCGAGCAGTTGCACGATCTGGAGTTGCTCAACAGCTCGGCCCGGGCCGGCAGCCCGGGCCGGGCCACGCTCGACCAGCTGGGCTCACAGCTGCGCGCCGCCCGCGAGAACCTTCCCGATCGACCGGGCGTCTCGGCGTCCTACCTCTACCCCGTGCTCCTCGAACTGGGCCGCCTGGACGCGGCCCGCCGAGCCAACTCCTGACCGACGAGGAGAACGAGATGCAGATCCAGCCGCGTCAGCAACTCCTGGACATCTGGCGCGCGACGGCCCGGGTGTCCTACCACGACGGCGAATGGTGGCCGAGCGGGAACTCCATCAGCGACGCGGAGCAGTTGCTCTGCATCATGGGCCCGGCCACCGAGGTCCACCTGTTCCGCCTCGATCGCCCGGACGCCATCGCGTACGACGTGGTGGAGGCGCTCCGGCCGCTCGGCGACAACCTGCAGATCCCGCAGGCCCTGCTGCGCGCGCTGAGCGGCTACATCAGCCGCTACACCGCGGACGACGGCACACCGATCTTCTCCGGCGGCTCCTACTTCGAGTCCGAGGACGAGGGCGCCGAGCTCAAGCAGGAGCAGCTCGAGCTCGACGTGGTCGACTCGTTCTCCATCTCGATCACGCTGATGCTGGCCACCATAGGCTTCACCAAGATCTTCCGTCAGGTGGTGACCAGGCCGGCCCTGCTGCAGATGGTCGACGAGTTGGAGCGGGCAGCGAGCGTGCGGCTGTCGGCGGCCATGGCCGGCCTGCTACGCAGCTTCGCGGTCTATGTGTTCAGCGCGGAGAACCACCCCGGCCGCGAATTGATCCGGACCGTCAATCAGGAGAGGCGGCCCACCCATCTGGTCGTGGAGGAGCTGCGCGAGGCTCTGCGGGAGATCAACGCCCGCCTGCGCGACGACGTCACGATCGGATCCGGCGCCGCCGAGGGCAGCGAGCTCGACAATCCCAACCTGCTCTTCGAATGCGGCTGGTCGTGGGGCGTGGTGCGGGACGCGCCCGAGATCGAGACCACGGCTCAGATCGGCCAGCAGCGGGCCGGCGTCGCCCAGAACGCCCCCTACCTATACTTCACGACCGTCGCGATGGACGCCATCCACGCGCTGTCGTCGGAACGCACCCGGCTGCTCGGCCTGCTCGACCCCGAGCAGGCCCGTCTCGCCCAGTCGCTGCAGCTACGGTTCGAGCTCACCCGGTCGTACTGGGCGGCGATCGCGACCTTCGGCTCGGGCCGCTGGCCGCTGGAGGATCTCCCGTGGCGCACCACCGACGGCATCGAGTTCGACTACTCCAGCCTCCTGGTCGGCGGCATGGTCATCCAGAACATGCAGGGCGTGCGGGCGTCCAACACCGACCTGCGCCGGGTCGCCGACGTGCTGGAAGAACTGGCCAACCGCAGCCGCATCACACGCCGCTCGACCCAACCCGAGAGCGCCGTCAACGTGCACTATCCCGGCCTGCGCTTCCCCTTGGAGGGTAGTGAGGACATGGGCGGCCCACGGCTGGCGTGGACGGTCGCCGACATCTCCCCCACACTGTTCCAGCGCTCGCTCACCTTGGCCGGCATGCTGGATGACAGCACGACCCGCAGCCGGCTGCTCGAGCTGGCCGACTTCATCGGGGACCACCTCCGCGACCGGGTGCTGCGCGAGGGCGACGACCACGGCCTGTGGGATCGGCCGGCGGGCGCTTTCACCTATCTGCCGGACCACACCCGTGACGTCTCGTGGTACTACACGAAACGAGTCGTGGACTGCCTGGTAGCGGCGGCCCGGCTGATCAACCATCCGCCACTGCCGAGCCCGCTGCTGAGCCAGACGGCAGCCGAGCTTCTCAGCGAGGCCGACCATCTCTACGACCGTGAGCTGCTGAACGGCACCACGCCCGGAGAGACCCTGCGCGCCGAGCTGGATCGCATAGGCACGGAGCTGCGACGGGCCCGGTCCGTACAGCGGGACCGGCCCGGCGTCGCGATGGCGGTGGCCGAGGAGGCCCTGCGCAAGCTCGACCGGCTCTCGGCGGCCCGCCGGGCGGAGAGCGGGGTGTCCTGAGGTGCTCGTCTTCGGGACGTCCGACAAGGGCGGCACAGGCCGGTCCGTGACCATCAGCAATCTGGCCTACCGGCACGCCTTGCAGGGCTACGACGCCTGCTATCTCGACTTCGATTTCGGCTCGCCGACCGCCGGAGCCATCTTCGACCTGCCGGACGCCCTCGCCGGGGTGGAGATCGGCGGACTGCACAGCTATCTGCTCGACGGCAGGGCGGAGCCACAGCGGATCGACGTGTGGGCCGGCACGCAGCGGGAAGCTCTGCGCAGCCGGCCACCCGGTGCGGGACGGCTGACTCTCCTGCCCGGCGACGCCGGGGGCGGCGAGTTCCCATCGGCGGCCGGCATCGTCGAACGGTGCGTCACGTTGTTCCAGCGGCTCGACGAGGAGTACGACCTGATCCTGGTCGATCTGAGCGCTGGGCGATCCTACGCGACGGAGATCGTTCTGGCCGCTACCCGGCACGAGGCGCTGCGACACGTGCCGGCGCGCTGGCTGGTCTTCCACCGCTGGACCCGGCAGCACATCATCGCCGCCAGCGGCCTCGTCTACGGCCGTTCCGGCATCATCGAGACCGGCGGGCGCCTGGGTCATGACACCGCCGGGCTGCGCGAGTCGATCCGGTTCGTGCGTACGGCCGTGCTGGATCCGTCCTCGCCGGAGCAGGCCGGCTTGCGGCCCGAGCAACTGGCCTGGCTCGACGTCTGCAACCAGCGCCTGCAGGATCTGGCCTCGCGCAAGGGGGTCGGCCGGCTCAACATGATCGGTGAGGTGCCGCTCGATCCGGTGCTGCAATGGCAGGAGCAGCTGATCTCGAACGATGATGTGTGGCTCCACCGCACCGCCAACGAGCGGACGGTCACCGCGTTCGAGGAGCTGTCCAAGAAGATCGTCGACGAGAACGCGTGGGTCGGCCTGTGACCCGCTCCGTGGCCCTGTCGCATCTGTCGGTCGAGCTCGGCCATCTTTACATGGACGACTTCGAAGGGGGCGCGGCGAGCCTTCGGGAGCAGTTCCGGCGCGTACGCCCGTGGGCCGAGACCGCCGTGCGAGCGGCCGAGGCGACGGTCGTTCGTGGACGGCCGCGGGTCAGTACGTGCTTTCTGATCGACGACTACTTCACCCGGTTCTCGACGCCGCGTGAGGTGGTCTCGATGCTGGCCGAGGCGGCCGGCGCCGAAGGGCTGACCATCGACTACGTGGCCCGGGAGTCGGGCTGTGCCCGCGCCGGGGACGTCGAGGTGGCCCGGATCGTGCAGGAGCACCTGGTGGACGAGCCGCCGGAGGGCGCGAACGGCCGGCCGGCCACCACGGTCAGCGGCTGGCTGACGAACGGCGAGCGGTCGCCGGCCACGTTCCCGTCGGCCATGGCGCAGCCCCGGTCGTGGCAGCCGCCCCGGCAGAGCGCCGTGCAGAACCATTCGATATTCGTGGACGTCGAGCTGTGGAAGGAGAAGCCGGACGGCGAGCGCCTCTGGTCCTGCCCTTTCCTGGCCGCCGTCTGGCAGCTGCAGCGGCTCGGGCTGATCCGCCGCCTCGGCGAGCCGGTGGCCGAACCGGTCGCGGTGGCAGTGGACGAGCTGCCGGTGGACTGGGATCTCATGCCGCCGATCGTCCAGCTCGGCCCGGCGGCGGCGCCCTTCCGCGCCTATCGGTCGTTCACCGTGATGGACTCCCGGTTCCTGCCCATCGAACTGGCCGTGCGCACGATCCTGGGCGCGGTGGCGATCGATCCGGGGGCGGCGGCCCAGGTGCGCGACCGGGCCCGCGGCGAGGGACTCGAACTGCCCACGGAGACGGTGGACCGGCTGGGCTACGCCTTGCTCTGACCGAGCTCGCGGGAGACCTCCCACAGCTCGCGGAACATCAGTGCGCACTCCTTGACCCGGGAATCGGTCAGAACCAGTCGGGTCTCGGCCACCTGCGCCACTTGCGGGTCGGCGGTGGTCGGCGTCGTCTCGTACGCCAAGATGTCGTCGAAGATGATGAGGTCGCGCACCTGGACCTGGAGGGGGGGGTGGGCACCGCGGCACGGTCCAGCACCCGCACCTCGATCAACATTTCGCGCTGCTCCAGGTAGACCCGGCGCAGATCCTGATCGTGCTCCATGGCCGGAGAGTCGAGCACGAAGATGCGGCGCACCCGCTTGCCGGCGCGGGCGGCGCGGCGTTGCGCGTCGAGGTAGCGCTGGCCGATCTCGCTCCGCCACAGGTCGTGGTCGACCGCGGCCAGGCTGATCGCGTCGACGCTCTCGGTGGCGTTCCGGGTCAGCCCGAGCAGCCAGTCGCGGTCCTCGCCGTAGTAGGTGACCGTGCCGCCCTCGGCGAGCTGTTTGAGGAAGTCGGACATCTCTTTGATCTTGGACTGGGCGAACTGGTAGACGATCGGCGGTGAGCCGGGCGAGATGGTCGTCGAGTTGCGCACCAACTGGGTGACCAGGTCGGTCTGCAACGCCGACGCCTCGATCAGGCCGAACAGCGCGGTCGCGTCGCTGATCTCAGTGAACGCGTCGCCGACCAGCTTCTTCATGTCGTTCACGCCGTCCGCCTGAAGTTTTTCCACGACGGCCA
The DNA here is from genome assembly GCF_050956135.1 of Actinoplanes sp. CA-131856. Classification (GTDB taxonomy): domain Bacteria; phylum Actinomycetota; class Actinomycetes; order Mycobacteriales; family Micromonosporaceae; genus Actinoplanes. Next base: position 6,805,665 of record NZ_CP191849.1, read on the forward strand.
GCCGCTTCTCGAAGTCGATCAGGAAGCGGACGATCAGAACGAAGCCGCCGAGGAGGACGGCGAGCGTGAGGCAGACCGCCGGCGGCTGGCCCAGCCGGTTGGTGACCACATAGGTGAGGCCCCCGGTGGCGAGAACGATCAGGGCCGTGCGCAGCACACCGGTCTGAGGGCTCACCGCTGGACCGCCGCCGACAGCGCCGCCACCGCTCCGAGCGCGAGCTGGTCGCGGATGCGATCACGCAGCAGCCCCCACTGGCGGCTCAGGGCGGACCGGCGCTCCAGCTCCTCCCAGAACATCTCGGCGGTGTCGCCGCCGCGCCCACCGGGCAGCCACAGGTGAAGCAGGTGATCGACGGCGGGACGCAGCCGGCGCAGCGACTCGTCGAAGGGCAGGGAGCCGATCGCGGCCCGCTCGACGATGCCGGCCACGGACGTGAGCAGCCAGTCGTGCAGCGCCAGATCCTCGGCGAACGCGATCAGCGACTGCTCGCCGGCGCCGGGCGGCGCGGCGAGGCGCAACACCCGGAGCTGGTCGCCGCACACGGCGAAGCCGGGCGGCCCGGGCGCCTCGGCCCACTCGACGGCGAACCGCAACCGGGTGCGGGGCAGGCGCAGCCGGGCGAGCGAGCCACCACCGGCCACCCCGCTCTGCACCACATCGGACGCCCGGCCGGCGATCGCGCCCAGGTCGAGCGCGCCGGATGGACGCTCGGCCGAGGCGAACCCGGCGGCGAGGTCACCCGGTCGGGAACGGCCGATCGCCTCGATCACGCCGGGCCGGGCCAGATAATGCGACCAGGGCCGCCGGGCGCTGGACGCGACGGGATCGAGCATCGCCCAGGCCGTGCCCTGCACGACGTGGCCGCCGGTGACGGCCGCGCGCTGGAGGACGGTGCCGATGCCGCGCACCTGACGGGCGGGCGCCGGCACGCCGAGGGGACAGTCGACGCCGACGGGGCGCTCGGGCGAGCGGACGTACGACCGGGGGCGTTCCCGGCACAGCACCGGCTCGCCGGCCACCAGATCGACCAGCAACGCGGCCTCGCTCGCGCTGAGGGGGTGGCCGCGCAGCAGACCGGTGTGAACCTCACCGATGACGAGCACGTGCGGGCTCCCCTCCTCGGCCTGCGCGGCACGATGGCCTGCGCGGGCACGATTACCATCCCACGTTGTCAGCGGCAAGCGCGAGACGCGAAAAGCGACAGTCGCCGGAGAACTGTCCACGCCCGCGCTGCGGGCCGTCGATCACCGATAACGTCGGAAGGTGACCGATGACCGACCTGAGGTGCTCATCGTCGGCGCCGGTGTCTCCGGCCTGACCACGGGCGTGCTCCTGGCCGAGAGCGGTGTGCGGGTGCGGCTGCGGGCCGAGCGGGATCCGAGCGAGAGCAATTCGGCCGCGGCCGGGGCGATCTGGGATCCGATCTACGCCAACCACGTGCGGGTGGAGCAGTGGGCCGCCCGCTCCTACGACGTCTTCACTCAGATGTCCGAAGAGCGGTTCCCGGGTGTACGCGTCGTCGACGGCGTCGAGGCCTCCCGCGCCCCGATCCCCACTCCGGACTGGGCGCTCGGCCTGCCCGGCTACCGCGAGTGCGTTCCCGCCGACCTGCCGCCCGGCTTCGCCAGCGGGTGGCGCTACACCGCCCCGATCATCGACATGCCGGCCTACCTGGGCGCGCTGCAACGACGACTGGTCGCGGCTGGTGGCGAGGTCGTCTTCGGGGAACGGCTGCGCACCTTGGGCGACGCCCTCGCCGAGGCCGACGTGGTGGTCAACTGCAGCGGGGTCGGCGCGCGGGAACTGGTGCCCGATCCATCGGTCCAGCCGATCCGGGGGCAGATCGTCGCCGTCCGCAATCCGGGTCTGTCCGAGTTCTTCGCCGAGCACACCGATGAGCTTGGTGAGATGACCTATCTGCTGCCGCAGGGCGATGTGCTGCTGCTGGGCGGCAGCGCCGAGAAGGGCGAGGCCGAGCCACGGCCGGACATCCGGATCGCCGAGGCGATCGTGAGCCGGTGCAGCGAGATCTTCCCGGCCATCGGCGGCGCCGAGATTCTCGGGCACCGCACCGGGATCCGGCCGTCGCGGCCCGAGGTGCGCGTCGAGCGCGAGGATCTGGGTGACGGCCGGTGCGTCGTGCACAACTACGGGCACAGCGGGGCCGGCGTCAGCCTCTCCTGGGGCTGTGCCGATGACGCGGTATCTCTGGTGCGGCAATAGTCTGAGGGATGTGGGAAGCGACGTTCTCGTGGTCGGCGCCGGTGTCGTCGGCCTGACTACCGCCATCCGCCTCGCCGAGCAAGGGCTTCGGGTACGGGTCCGCGCCGCATCGGTGCCGGCGGACACGACGTCGGCGGCGGCCGGGGCGATCTGGGACGGGGAGCTGGCGAACCACCCGGACGCACGGCGCTGGACCGCTGACACCTACGAGGTCCTCGCCCGGCTGGCCGGGGACGCGTCGACGGGCGTACGCGTCGTCTCGGGCCTCGAGGCCTCCCGCACGCCGGCCGAAAGCCCCGACTGGGCCGTGCCGTGCGAGCCGGCCGAGCTGCCGGCGGGTTTCGTGAGCGGATGGCGGTACGACGCACCGGTCACCGACATGCCGGTGTACCTGTCCTGGCTGGCGAAGCAGTTCAGGGGTGAGACGGTACCCGGGCGTCTCGACCGGCTCTCGGACGGGTTCGCGGAAGCGCCGATTGTCGTGAACTGCACGGGGCTCGGCGCGCGCGAACTGGTGCCCGATCCCGCGATGCGCGCGTGCCGGGGGCAGCTTGTCGTCGTCCGCAACCCCGGGCTCGATCACTTCTTCCTCGAATACACGGACTTCGTCGAGGAGATGACCTATCTGATCCCGCAGGGTGACGCTCTCCTGCTCGGCGGGTGCGCGGTCTTCGGCGCGGAAAGCCTCGTGCCCGATCCGGGCATCGCGGAACGCATCGTCGAACGCTGCGCGAAGGTGTTCCCGGCGGTCGCCGGGGCCGAGGTGCTCGGGCACCGGGTCGGGCTGCGGCCGATGCGGCCCACGGTTCGGCTGGAGGCCGAGGACCTGGGCGGCGGGCGGCACCTGGTGCACAACTACGGGCACGGCGGCGCCGGCGTCAGCACCTCGTGGGGCTGCGCCGGCGACGTCGCGGAGATCGTGCGGGGACTGCTCAGCGGCCCTGGAGGCGCTTGACGTTGTCGCCGAAGGTCCAGGACTTCGAGCCGTCCCAGTTGATGGACCAGGTCATCAGGCCCTTGATGGACGGGACGCTGTTGTACGCCTGTGTCACCAAGGACGGGGTCATGTAGCCGCCGCCGGCGCCCTGTTGGGCGGGGAGGCCGGGGACCTGCTTGTCGTACGGGATGCGGATCGTGGTGCCCTGGATGGTGAGGCCGTTGTTCAGGCACTGGGTCTGCACGGTGAAGCCCTGCACGGTGCCGGCGGCGTACGAGTCGCCCGAGCAGCCGTACATGGAGCCGTTGTAGTACTGCATGTTCAGCCACCACAGGCGGCCGTTGTCCAGGTACTTCTTGATGATGGGGAGGTACGAGCCCCAGATCGAGCCGTAGGTGACGCTGCCGCCGGTGACGTAGGCCGTCTCGGGGGCCATCGTGAGGCCGAAGTTCGAGGGCATCTGGGCCAGCACGCCGTCGATGATGCGGATCAGGTTGGCCTGTGAGGTCGACAAGGTGTTGATGTTGCCGCTGCCGGTGAGACCGGTCTCGATGTCGATGTCGATCCCGTCGAAGTTGTACTGCTTCAGGATCGGGACGATGGTGGCGACGAAGCGGTCGGCCACGGCGGACGAGCTCAGGTCGACGCCGGCGGTGGCGCCGCCGATCGACATGAGGACGGTGGCGCCGGCGGCCTTGGCCGCGCAGATCTCGGCGGCGGTGGGGACCTTGACGCCGGCGTCCATGCCGTTCTCCCACAGCACCGTGCCGTCGGAGCGGATCACCGGGAAGGCGGCCATCAGGACGTTGTAGCCGTGCTGGGTGATCCGGCTGTCGTTGATCGGGATCCAGCCCATTCCCGGGTGTACGCCGTTGGAAGCCCCGTCCCAGTTCTCCCAGTAGCCCTGAAGCACCTTGCCGGCGGGCCGGCCCCGGACGGCACAACCGGTGGGCGGCGGCGTGGTCGTGGGCGGCGTTGTCGTAGGCGGTGGCGTGGTTACCGGGGGCGTGGTGGTCGGGGGCGGGGTGGTCGGTCCTCCGGTGCACGCGCCGAGGTCCTTCCACAAGGTCGGCGTCGAGGCCGGGTTCCAGCCGGCGCCGGCCCAGGCGGTGTGCGTGACGAGCGCCTGGTAGAGGTGGGCGTTGTAGGTGACCTGCTGCCCGGCCGTGTACGTCGGGCCCTCGCTCCACGTCACCGACGAGCAGGCGACGGCCGCCTCGCCGGCGGGAGCGACCAGCAACGAGGAGCCGGCCGCCACCGCCACCCCGGTGACCAGCGCTAACACAAGACGACGGACACCCATGGCGACTCCCTCGATGCGTGCGTGACGTGCGACACCCACATCATGGAGTTCACATTCGTAAATATCAAGGGTTCTTAACAGTCAGGGGCAGCCCCAGGTAGGACGCGTAGACCGCCAGGGCATCGTCGGCCGCCCGCCGATCTTTCGCAGTGAAGGAGACCAATGGGGTGACGGTGACCGTGACGCCCTTGGTGGTGATCGCCCGCTTCCAGGTCGCCATGACGCGGCCCTGCTTCACCAACGTCGACTGGAAGATGCCGTTGCCGCCCGGAATGATCGCCGCCAGTTGCTCCGGCGTGGCCATGAGCGAGCGGTCCTTGTAGCCGAGCATGTATTCGTCGAAGCCCGGAAGCGCTCGCCATTCCGGAAGTGCCCCGTCAGAGAAGCCGGGCGCTACAAGCATCTCGACGCCGTCGACGTCCACCGTCTCCAAGCCGGCTTCGGCTATGCCGGTCTTGCAGTCGGCCATGGTCAAGCCTGTCCAGCCGGCGAAATCCTTGCGGGTGGCGGGGCCGTGGCTTCGGAAGTAGCGGAGCGCTATCAGGGCCAGCGCCTCTTCACGGGACGGGCGGCGCGGCGACGGAACCCACTCGTCCAGCAGGACGAAGCTCTGTTCCTTGCCTATGTGGGGGCCGATGACCGTCACGCCGCGCTGAGCCACGTACCAGAGAAGGTGGTAGCCGCGCTGGCCGCTGGAGTCGACGCCCTTCTCCGACAGGACCGACAGGCACTGGGCCCGGGTCAGACGCCCTCCCCCGGCCAGCGCTGTTCCCAGGATGTCCGCGGCGCGGTCGACGTCCGCCTCCGACAGGCCCAGCGTCTCGCGGCGCTTCGCGGCACCGGCCAGGGCGCGGACGCCCATCAGCTCCAGCATCCAATGGACGTCCTGCGGCGGCACGAAATGGACCGTCCCTCGCATCGGCCATGTTCGGACGGCCTCGCGTCTCTCCACCGCGGCCTCGACGTCGGCCAGCGTGAAGCCGGGCAGCCGCGCGCCGAAGGACCACAGGCCGCTGTTCACGTCTTGTGCCTGCATCGCTCCGAACCACTCCACCACCTCAGCCACCGTGGACACGGCCGAGGGGAACAGCGCGGACATGCGAAGGCCTAGGGCAGTCGTCCGATCCATGACGACGACCCTAGGCCCCGGGTACGACAGAAATCAGCGGCCGCGGCCCGCGCGGTACAGGCTGATCAGGTTGTTCGTCGACGAGTCGTCGTCGGCGGCCGGCGCCGACGAGGCGGTCAGCTTGGGCGCCAGCTGGTTGGCCATGACCTTGCCCAGCTCCACGCCCCACTGGTCGAACGAGTTGATCTGCCAGATGGTGCCCTGGGTGAACGTGATGTGCTCGTACAGGGCGATCAGCTGGCCCAGCACGGCCGGGGTCAGCTTCGGGGCCACGATCGTCGTGGTCGGGTGGTTGCCCTGCATCACCCGGTGCGGGGCGATCTGCTCGGACGTTCCCTCGGCGAGGACCTGCTCGAGCGTACGGCCGAACGCGAGCGCGCCCGTCTGCGCGAAGAAGTTCGACATGAACAGGTCGTGCATCTCGCCGATGTCGTGGTTGGGCTGGCTGAAGCCGATGAAGTCGGCCGGGATCAGCTTCGTGCCCTGGTGGATCAGCTGGTAGAACGCGTGCTGGCCGTTCGTGCCGGGCTCGCCCCAGAAGACCTCGCCGGTCTGGTAACCCACGGAGCTGCCGTCGAGGCGTACGGACTTGCCGTTGCTCTCCATCGTCAGCTGCTGGAGGTAGGCGGCGAAGCGGTGCAGATATTGCGAGTACGGCAGGATCGCGTGCGACTGGGCGCCCAGGAACGTGTCGTACCAGACGTTGAGCAGGCCCAGCAGGGCCGGGACGTTGCTCTCCAGCGGCTGGGTGCGGAAGTGCTCGTCGACGGTGTGATAGCCGCCGAGCATGTCGGCGAACTGCTCCTTGCCGATCGCGATCATGACGGACAGGCCGACCGCGGACGGCAGCGAGTAGCGCCCGCCCACCCAGTCCCAGAAGCCGAACATGTTGGCCGTGTCGATGCCGAAGTCGCTCACCCGCGACGCGTTCGTGCTGACCGCCACGAAGTGCTTGGCCACCGCCGCGTTGTCACCGCCGAGGCCCTTGAGCAGCCAGTTGCGGGCCTCGGTGGCGTTGGTCAGCGTCTCCTGGGTGCCGAACGTCTTGGAGACGACGACGAACAGGGTGGTCGCCGGGTCGAGGTCGTGCGTCTTCTCGTACAGATCAGTGGGATCGATGTTCGAGATGAAACGGCATTCGATTTCCGGGGCCTTGTACGCCTTCAGCGCCTCATAGGCCATCACAGGCCCCAGGTCGGAGCCGCCGATGCCGATGTTCACCACCGTCTTGATGCGCTGACCGGTGTGGCCGGTCCACTCCCCCGAGCGCACCTTGTCGCTGAACGCGCCCATGCGGTCGAGCACCTCGTGCACCTCAGCCACCACGTCCTGCCCGTCGACGACCAACGTGGCCGTACGGGGAAGACGCAGCGCCGTGTGCAGCACGGACCGGTCCTCGGTGACGTTGATGTGCTCGCCGGCGAACATCGCCGCGATCCGCTCGGTCAGCTTCGCCTTGCCGGCGAGCGCGAGCAGCGCCGAGACCACCTCGTCGGTGACCAGGTTCTTGCTGTAGTCGACGGTCAGGTCGGCCACTGTCGCGGTGAAGCGCTCGCCGCGCCTCGAGTCGCTGCCGAACAGGTCGCGCAGGTGCACCGCCGAGAACTTCTCCGCGTGGCCCTGCAGCGCCTGCCACTCGGCGCTGTCGGAAACGTGTTCGCTCATTGACCTTGTCTCTCGCTCGAAACCCGGACTCTCATCCTCATCCTGGCACGAATCGAAGCCCGGCGACGGCGACGCAGTGGAGATCACTACCTCATAGAGCGCGCACAGGCCGGGCACAGAGCGGGCACGGGGCGGCCGTCGAGCGTGTATGCCATGACGACCTTGATGGAACGACCAGCGGCCGCCGCGCCCCGGCATGAGGCCCCGGTACCCCGAAGAGACCGCCGGTGGCCCGTCCTGGTGCTGTTGGCGGCGACCGCAGTCCTCTATCTGTGGGACCTGAGCGCCTCGGGATACGGCAACAGCTTCTACGCCGCGGCCGCGCAGGCCGGGTCGCAGAGCTGGAAGGCGTGGCTGTTCGGGTCGCTGGACGCCGGCAACGCCATCACCGTCGACAAACCACCGGCCGCCATGTGGGTGATGGGCCTGTCCGCGCGGATCTTCGGCGTGAACAGTTGGTCGATCATGGCGCCGCAGGCGCTCATGGGCGTGGCCAGCGTCTGGTTCCTGTACGCGGCCGTGAAGCGCTGGTTCGGCACGGCGGCCGGCCTGACGGCGGGGGCGGCGCTCGCCCTCACGCCGGTGGCGGTGCTGATGTTCCGCTACGACAACCCCGACGCGCTGCTCGTGCTGCTGATGACGGCCGGCGCCTACACGACGGTCCGCGCGGTCGAGAAGGCCTCGTGGAAGTGGCTGGCGCTCACCGGCGTACTGCTGGGCTTCGGTTTCCTCACCAAGATGATGCAGGCCTTCCTGGTGCTGCCCGCGTTCGCGCTGGTCTATCTGGTCGCCGCGCCGACCGGTCTCGGCAAGCGGATCCGCGACCTGCTCGTGGCCGGCCTGGCCCTGGTCGTCTCGGCCGGCTGGTACGTCCTGCTGGTCGAGCTGTGGCCGGCGTCGTCGCGCCCCTACATCGCCGGGTCGACGAACAATTCGCTGTGGGAGCTGGCCCTCGGCTACAACGGTCTCGGCCGCATCCTGGGCGGCTCGGGCAATGGAGGCGGCGGAGGGGGCGGCGGTCAGAACACGTCGTTCGGCGGCGCCACCGGCATCGGCCGGCTGTTCGGCGAGTCGATGGGCCTGGAGATCTCCTGGCTGCTGCCGGCCGCGCTGATCGCCCTGGTCGCCGTGCTGGCGGCCACGTGGACGGCGCCGCGCACCGACCGGGCCCGCGCCTCGATGCTCCTGTGGGGCGGCTGGGTCCTGGTCACCGGCATCACGTTCTCGTACATGAGCGGCACCATCCACCCGTACTACACGGTCGCGCTGGCTCCGGGCATCGCCGCGCTGGTCGGCGTCGGTGGGCGGGTGCTCTGGCTCTACCGGTCGCGCCTGTGGGGCCGGGTCGTGCTGGCGGCGATGGTGCTGGCCACGGCGGTCTGGGGCTGGGTGCTCCTCGGCCGCGCCGACTGGATGCCGGTGCTGCGCTGGGCCTCGTTGGCGCTGGGTGCGGTCTTCGCCCTGGCCCTGCTGGTGCCGGCGTCGCGGCTTCGGCGCTTCGGGATGGTCGCCCTGGTCGCCGCCATTCTCTCGGCGGGGGCGGGCGGCGCGGCCTACGCGGCGGCGACGGTCACGGTGGCACACACGGGCTCGATTCCCACGTCCGGGCCGTCGTCGGCCGCCGGCGGCATGGGTGGTGGCGGTTTCGGCCGGGGTACGCAGGGGGGAGCACCCAACCGCAACGGCACTCCCCCGGGCTCATCGAGCACCACGGACTCGTCCTCGGACAGCTCTTCGTCCACGACAGACGGCGCGACCAGCGACAGCGGCACGACCGACGGCGCGACCAGCAACAGCGGCACGACCGACGGCGCGACCAGCAACAGCGGCACGACTAGCGACAGCGGCTCCACGGGCGGCGCGACCAGCAGCAGCGGCACCACGGACGGCGCGGCCACCGATGGCGGGGGCGGCCCGGGCGGCGGCGGGGGCATGGGCGGCGCCTCGAGCAACAACACGGAGCTGAACGCCCTCCTGGAAGCCAGCACCACGAAGTGGAGCGCGGCCGTCAGCGGCGCCACCTCGGCCGCCGACCTCGAACTGGCCACCGGCACCTCGGTGATCGCCCTGGGCGGCTGGAACGGCAGCGACGCCTCCCCCACGCTGGAGCAGTTCCAGGCCTACGTGGCGGCCGGCCAGATCCACTACTACATCTCCGGTGGCGGCATGGGCGGCGGCGGCATGGGCGGCACCAGCACCGAGGCCGGCAAGATCGCGTCCTGGGTGGCCGAGAACTACACCGCGACCACCGTCGGAAGCACTACCGTCTACGACCTGACCAGCTGAATCGGTCGCGACAGAAGCCCCGCGCCCGTCCCGGCGCGGGGCTTTCGCGCAACCAAAGTCTTCGGCCCGGATGCCGCCCAACGGCCCGGTGTTCCACCCAGATCGCTCCGAAGAGCCCGGATCGGCGCCGCTGCGGTTGGGTGGCCGACGACGCGTACAACTTCCGCTTTTGCTTCCTAGGAGGCTAGTTCGAAAACGACTTCCGAGGCCGGCAGCGGCCGCGAGAGGAAGAAACCCTGGGCGTAGTCGCAGCCCATGTCGCGGAGAATGTCCAGCTGAGCGGCGTTCTCGATGCCTTCGGCGACCGTGTGCATGCCGAAGCGGTGGGCCAGGCGGATGATCGTCTGGACCATGGCGTCGTCCGCCTGGTCGCCGCCCAGACGGTCGACGAAGGAGCGGTCGATCTTGAGGATGTCCATGGGGAAGCGGCGCAGATAGGCCAGTGACGAATAGCCAGTGCCGAAATCGTCGATGGCCAGGGTGACGCCGAGCGCCTTCAGATCGGTGATGCGGGCCAGGTTCTCGTCGGTGTCGGTGAGCAGGACACTCTCGGTCATCTCGAGGGTGAGCAGGTGCGGCGGCATGCCGGTCTCGGCCAGGACGGCGGCGACCGTGCGGGCCAGGCCGCCGGTCTCGAACTGGCGGACCGAGACGTTGACCGCCATGTGCACGCCACCCCACTCGACCGCCTGACGGCAGGCGGTGGCCATCACCCAGCGGCCGAGCGGCACGATCAGGCCGGTCGCCTCGGCCACGCCGATGAAGTCGAGCGGCGGCACCATGCCGCGGGTCGGATGCTGCCAGCGGACCAGCGCCTCGAAGCCCACGACGGCACCGGTGCGCATGTCGACCGTCGGCTGGTAGTGCAGCACCAGCTCGTCGCGGTCGAGCGCGTGCCGCAGATCGTCGGCGAGCGACACCCGCCGCATCAGCTCGTCGTGCATGCTCGGGTGATAGGCGGTCCACATGCCGCCGCCGGCGTCCTTCGACTTGTACATGGCGAGGTCGGCGTTGCGCTGCAACTGCTCGATGTCGCTCGCGTCCACGGAGGACGCGATGCCGATGCCGGCTCCGGCGTGCACCTCGCGGCCGTCGAGGGCGAACGGCGCCTCGAACGCGGCGAGGATCCGGTCGGCGACGACTGCCGGCGCGCCGGACGCGACGATCACCGCGAACTCGTCGCCGCCGAGGCGGGCCACCAGATGCGGCTCGGCCACCCGCAGCCGCTCGGCCACCCGCACGAGCAACTGGTCGCCGGCGGCGTGACCGAGGCTGTCGTTGATCTCCTTGAAGCCGTCGAGGTCGAGGAAGAGGATCGCCACCTCCCCCTCGGCGACGGCCGCGGCCAGCCGCTCGCGGAACAGGGTGCGGTTGGCCAGGCCGGTCAGCGCGTCGTGATAGGCGTCGTGGCGCAGCCGCTCCTGGAGGTCGTTGGCCTCGCTGACGTCGCGCGTGTTCAGGACCAGGCCCCGGACGTGCGGATCGCCGAGCAGGTTGGTGATGGTCATCTCGGCCCGGCGCTCGACGCCGTCGGCGTGGCGCAGCGGCATCTCGAAGATACTGATCGCGCCGTGCATAACCTCGTCGATCCGGGCCGCGACGACCGGGCCCGCGACGTCGACCACCCGCTTGCCGACCAGGTCCTCCACGCGATATCCGAAGATGCGCTCGACCGACGAGCTCTGATAGCGGATGGTCGAGTCGGCGTCGAGGATGGCCAGCGAGTCGGAGCTCTGCTCGACCAGCGCCCGGAACCGCTGCTCGCGGCCCTGGAGCTCGGCCGTGCGGGCGGCGACACGCTCCTCCAGGCTGCGGGCGAGCTGCCGGTTGTCGGCGCGCAGGATCGCCTCACGGACCACGATCAGGAAGATCGAGAAATAGCGGCACCACGTGCCGAAGGGTGACGGCGCGCCACCGGAGGACATCCAGAAAAGACCGACGATCAAGGTCAGGACCACGACCGCGTACGGCAGGAGCACGCTCACGTTTCGCCGGTGGGCGGCCGCCTCCTGGCGGACCGTGGCGTCGTCGAGCCGGCGGCGCGTGGCGATCGTGGCCGCGACGAGCACGAGCAGATAGCCGGCCAGGGCGACCGGATCTCCACTGCCGAACCGGATCGCCGTCGCGTCGGCCACCGCCAGCAGGAACACGGCGATCGAGGTGAGCGCCAGCGCCGTCGCACCGGGAGTGCCGGGGCGGCAGCGGGCGAGCGCGCACAGCGCCACCGCGCCCAGGATCACGTCGGCCACCGGACGGCCTGTCGCCTGGGGATGACCGGCCGCGATGGCCGGCTGCATGACGAGGTTCCAGCAGATCACCATGAGGGACGTGGTGATCAGCAGCGCGTCGACGACCGCGCGGAGGCGGGCCAGTCCGGTGCGCGGGGGCCGGGGAATCGCCGACAGGCTCAGGGCGGCGAGGACGACCAGGACGAGATGACCGGCGACGAGACCGCCGAGGATGCCCAGGGCGAGAGCGGCCCAGGCCAGCCGGAGCCGGCCGCCGCGGCGCGACACGACGACGAGACCGGCCATGGCAGCGGCCAGCGCGGCGATGGTGGTGACGACGCCCATGCCCGCATGATCGGGGCCGCGGCGGGGCAGTTGAGACAAACGCGGCGGCTCCCTTTCGGAAGCCGCCGCGCGAAGATCACTTCTTCTTTTTCTTCTTGTCTTTCTTGTCCTTCTTGTCCTTCTTGGACTTCTTGGCCATGGCGGACCCCCTCTCAACGTTCCAACGTCGGTCGTTAACGTTACGGAAAGAATGGGCTACGGGAAGTCAAACGAAAGTGAACAGTAGGTGTCTCAAGACACCTGGGAATCGCTTGACCTCACCGTTCACGCCAGGGTCAGCCCAGCTTGACCTTGAAGACCGGGTCGGCGGCCAGCTTCTTGAACGCGGCGAGCGAGGTCGCCGTGCTGTTGATGCTGATGTCGCGGTCGCCCTCGTCGTCCTTGGCCGTGTCGAAGTACACGATCGCCTTGATGGCGGGCCGCTTGGCCAGCTCGGGCAGGACGCTCTGGTAGACCGGCGCCTTGTCGGCGACCTTGTTCACGCGGTGGTAGGCGCCCCACTCGGCGACCATGATCGGCTTGGCGGCGTGCTTGGTGGTGGCCCACTCGTAGAAGCCGGTGCCACCGCCGGTCGGCGCGCGGTCGAGCAGGTCGTTGAACTTGCCGTAGTGGTAGTAGCCCTTCTCGGCGCTCACGTACGAGTCGAGACCCATCCAGTCGACGATGTCGTCACCCGGCCACAGGTCCTTCCACCAGCTCTGCGCCATCCACTTCTCGTTACCCATGTACGCCATCACGTTGATCACGTTGGTGGCGCCCTTGGCCCGCAGCCGCTCGATGGTGTGGCGGTACATCGCGGCGAAGTCCTTCGCCTCGAAGCCCGAGCCGGCCTTGGCCACGACGTCGTTCTCCGGCTCGTGGTTGATGGCGAGGAAGAACTTCTTGCCGTACGCCTTGGCGCGCGCGGCGAACGCGTCGATGCGCTTGTCCTGCTCGCCCTTGGCGACCTTGGCCCACGTCGAGCCGTACGCGATCTTCCAGTTGGTCAGCAGCACCCGGGGGCTGGCGGCGTCCGAGGTCATGGCGATCTCGGCCTTGGTCGGGAAGACCTCGTCGCCCTTGTGGTACGTGTGGAAGATGGTCGAGGTGCGGCCGCTGAGCTTCTCCCAGTCCTTGAGGGCCTGGTCGCGCGGCGCGTCGGTGAAGCCGCCGGCCGCCGCGCCCCAGAGGACGCCGCAGGTGGGAACGAGCTTCTCACCCGTCTTGCAGTCTTTTCCTGCCGCCGGCGCTGGCGGCGACGTGTCGCCTTCTGTGGTGACCTCGAGGACCGGGGCGCCGGTCTTGGCCTCGGCCGAGTTGAAGCGCATGGCCGAAGCGGTCGAGGTGAGGGCAAAGGAGTACGTGCCCGGCCCGGTGATCGACTTGCCGAGGTCGACGGAGAACGTGCCGTTCGGGGTGGCGGTGGCAAGCACGGCACCAAGAGCGGGCGTCTTCGCCCCGGTCAGGCTGCCCTCGGCCCACGACGTGTCGGCCACCTTGCGGACGCTGAGCTGGCCGGCGAACTTCGCCTGCGCGGTCAGGGTCAGGCGGGCCGACGCGACCTTGGTGCCGGCCGGAACCGCGAACTTGAGGAAGGAGGTCTTGGTCTCCTTGCCGATCACGCCGGCGACCAGCTTGTCCTCGGCGCCGAAGACGGTGCCGGTGCGCACGGTCGAGACGTACGTGTCGTCACCGGCGGCCAGCTTGACCGTCGCCCCCGCGGCGGCGGCCGTGGCGCCGGTCAGGGTGGTGGCGCCCGCACCGGCGAGCACGGCGGTCAGGACCGAATACTTCTGCAGCTTCGAACGACGCAACTTCTCGAACTCCCCCGCTGTGTCCGGCACCGTCGTGGCCGGGCATGGGAAAGAGATTCCGGTGTCGAAGGTGCGCGCTCGGTCCCCTGAGCGGTGCGGTCAGGTTGCGGAGGCCGTTTTCCTCAACTTGCGCTTTTCTCCTCCCGTCGGGTAGCCAGACAGGATGATGCCGATCATCGACGGGCACAACGACCTGCCCATGCAGCTGCGCGGACGCTACGGATACGCGGTGGAGGGCCTCGACGAGCCCCGGCCGGAGTTGCAGACGGACATCCCGCGTCTGCGCGCGGGCGGGGTGGGCGGGCAGTTCTGGTCGGTGTACGTGCCCGGTGACCTGGGCGAACCCGAGGCGGTCGTGGCGACGATGGAGCAGATCGACGCCGTCTACCGGATGGCGGCGGCGTATCCGGACGACTTCGCGATCGCCTACAGCGCGGACGACGTCACCCGCGCCATCGAGACCGGGAAGATCGCGTCGCTGATCGGCATCGAGGGCGGGCACAGCCTGGCCACGTCGCTGGGTGTCCTGAGGGCGTTCGCCCGGCTGGGCGTGCGCTACGTGACGCTCACCCACAACGAGAACCTGTCCTGGGCCGACGCGGCGGTCCGCGAGCCCCAGGTGGGCGGCCTGAACGACGAGGGCCGGGCGGTGGTCCGCGAGATGCAGCGCATCGGCGTGCTGGTCGACCTGTCACACGTGGCGCCGGTGACGATGCACGCGGCCCTGGACACGGCCTTCGCCCCAGTGATCTTCAGCCATTCCGGCGTACGGGCCCTGCACGATCACCCGCGCAACGTCCCCGACGACGTGCTGACGCGCCTGCGCGACAACGGCGGCGTCATCCAGCTCACGTTCGTGGCCCCGTTCGTGTCGGCCGAGGCCCGGGCCTGGTCGGCCGCCGCCGACGAGGAGCTGACCCGCCTGGGCCTGCCCACGGCCGGGTGGCCCCGGGCTCCGCGCCCCGGCCAGGAGCCGTCGGCGGTCCAGGACTGGCCCGGCCCCGACCCGCTCCAGCATCCGTCGTTCGCCCCGTGGCTCTCGGCCAACCCGCGCCCGCCGGTCCCGGCCACCCTGGTGGCCGACCACGTCGAGCACGCACGGGACGTGGCCGGCCTCGACCACGTGGGCCTGGGCGGCGACTTCGACGGCACCACGGAACTGCCGGACGACCTGCGCGACGTCTCGGGCTATCCCCACCTGCTGTCGGAGCTGTCCTCCCGGGGTTGGTCGGAGCCCGAACTGGACAAGCTCACCGGCGGCAACATCCTGCGCGTCCTCCGCGAGTCGGAGCGCCTGGCCCAGGAGCCCCTCTGGCCCCTGTCCCCCGCCCGCTGACCCATCTCCCGGATTTCGCCGCCGTCCCCGCTCCCCCGCCTTCGGCCTCTACCCGCCTTCGGCTGTCTCGCCTTCCCGCCTTCCGCTGTCCCGCCTCCGCTGTCTCGCCTTCCCGGCGTCCCGCCTTCCGCTGTCTCGCCTTCCCGGCGGTTCCCCCTTTCTGAAGAGCCGCCGGGTGGCCTCCGGCCTGGCGTTTCGACGGTCAGGCCGCCGCATCGCCGGCGACCGCGCCGCGTGGATCACCCGCTGCGCCTTCGCGGGCGGACATGACGCACCTCTCACCGGCGGCTTCCGCGCCGGCGGGAAGCAAGGGGCGGAACCGTGCCGGCGCCGGCACGAAGTAGTCGCTCTTCTTCGGCTGCTCGCCCGCCGCATCGCGCCCTCGCTGCCGGGGAACGGGCACCATGCGCGGGATGTGCTTCGCGCAATGGATGTACGCCTCCTCGACCCGGGCGACGACCCACACCTGCGCCCGCAGCCCCGGCGGAACATCCGCCTGCCCGGCGGGGTCCTCGACGATCTCCGCCGTCCCGTTGACGTGCAGCCCGATCACGTCCTGGAAGTCGACGAACAGGATCCCCACGTGCCCGTTCTCGGTGATGTTGCCGAGACTGGCCATGACCCCGTTGCCCCGGAACTCGGGCCAGCTCAGATGCTCCTCGTCCAGCACCCGCACGAACCCGGCCGGCCCGGCCCGGAAGGTGCTGTCACACTCCCCACCGGCATCGGCGGTGGCCAGGAACATCATCTCCTGCCGCCCGATGAACTGCCGCATCCTGTCGTTGAGGTGGTTCAGGGTCTGCCGCTCGGCAAAGGCGTCGGCCCGCTCCCGAGTACCGAGCACGTCCTGCAGTTGCCGCTCACCGTGGTTCATGATGGCCCTCCAGCTCCCGGATCCCTCCCCGCTGCGCGACAGTTTCACATCGTGCGCGCGAGATCGCACTGAGTCACATTCGCGAACGGCCATACGTCACTCAACGGCGTTGACGCAGCCCAGGCGCATGGTCACCGCATCCGCTCCGCCGCTCCCTGTAACTCGATCGGGTGACATGAGAGAACGATTCACGCAGCCGCTCCGCGCGCGCACTGGCCGGATAGCGAGGCTCAGACGAGGCCGGCGTCGTGGACCAGCAGGGCCACTTGGACGCGGTTGTTCAGCTCCAGCTTGATCAGCAGGCGGGACACATGAGCTTTGACGGTCGCGACGGACATGTGCAGATCAGCGGAGATCTCGGCGTTCGACCGGCCGTGCCCGAGCGCGAGCGCCACATCGCGCTCCCGCTCGCTGAGCCGGTCAAGCCGCTCACCAGCACGAACCTGCGACGGCGGCGCCGGCGCCGCCACGTGGGCGATCAGTTGCCGGGTGACCGTGGGCGACAGCATCGCCTCTCCTTGAGCAACCCGCCGAACCGCACGCAGAATCTCCGCCGGCGGCGTGTCCTTGAGCAGAAACCCGCTGGCCCCCGCCCGCAGCGCCCGCAGCACATACTCATCCGCGTCGAAGGTGGTCAACACAATCACTTCGGGAGCCCCATGACGAGCCCGGAGTGTCTCGGTGGCCGCCAGCCCATCAACCCGGGGCATCCGAATATCCATCAAGACAACATCCGGTCGATGCGCCGCCACGGCCCCCGGCACCTCAGCCCCATCGGTGGCTTCCCCCACGACAGCCACATCCGCGGCCGCCGACAAAATCATCGTCAGCCCAGCCCGAACAAGCGCATCGTCATCAACAATCAACACCCGAACAGGCCCAGCCGCCGCTTCCCCGGCCTCGGCGCCGCCGTCCGCCCCCGGCGTCTCCGCCTTCTCGGGCCCCACACTTCCACTCACGAATGCCGCTCCCCCAACCCGCATCGCTCCCTCTTCCACCCTAGGAGCCACCCGCAGCACCCACCCGCCCGAGGTAAGCCCCCTCCGGGCCGCCACACAACGATCCAAGCCACACGACCAAGCAACCGCGGCTGGGCCGGGCGAGCATGGGCCGGTCGGCGAGCCACCCGCCGGAGCCGACGCGCTTCGCGTCAAACGGCGGCTGGGCCGGGCCAGCATGGGCCGGTCGGCGAGCCACCCGCGGGAGCCGCCGCACTTCGCGTCAAACGGCGGCTTGGCGCGGGATCAGGTTGGCCAGGGGAGCCAAGCGGTCAAGGCGAACTGGTTGTCGGGAGTGCGGCCGTGTTTCAGGTAGCCACCGGCCAGGGTGGCGCGCTCGGTGAGACCGATCAAGCCGGTGCCCGTGCCGGGGATGGCCAGCGACGGGTTGACCAAGGGCCACGGGTTGCGGATGTCGATGGTCAGGCCGTCGCTCACGGAACCGTCGACGGCCACCCGCACGGTCGTGCCGGGTGCGTGTTTGCGGGCGTTCGTCAGGCCCTCCTGCACTATTCGGTAGGCGGTGCGGCCGGTTCCGTCCGGCACGGTGGCGGGCTCGATGCGTACGTCCAAACGCACCTTGACCCCCGCCGAGCGCGACTCGTCGGCCAGTGCGGGCAGCGCGCCCAGCGTGGGCTGCGGCGGCTCGGGCGCTCCCTCGGCGGTCTCGGCACGCAGCACGCCGATCACCTCGCGCAGGTCCTGCAACGCCTGATGGGCGCTGGCCCGGATGACACCGGCCGCGGTCGCCACGTCCTGCGGCGCCGCGTCGGGGCGGATCTCGAGCGCCCCGGCGTGGAGGCTGAGCAGCGAGATGCGGTGGGCGAGGACGTCGTGCATCTCGCGGGCGATCCGGTTGCGCTCGAGCGAGCGCGCCTGCGCGACGCGCAGCTGCTGCTCCGACTCGGCCCGCTCGGCCCGGTCGCGCAGCGACAGCACCAGCTGGCGGCGGGAACGGACCACCATGCCCCAGAGACAGACGATCACGAGGAACACCGTCCCCCACGCCATCGTCTCCCAATAGGAGCGACCACCCTCGGGCCGCAGCAACGGGAACGCGGCATTGGTGAGCACCGCCCCGCCGGCGAACACCATCATCACCGCGAACCGGCTGTGCACCGCCACCGTGAACAACACGATCAGGCATGTGATGGCCGCGGCGACCGCGAACAGCGAGATCAGCATGCAGAACGCGGCCAGCGGTATCAGCCAGCGCCCGCGCCGCCACCACAGACCGAGCGCCGCGATCGTGCCGACGGCGAAATCGAGCCAGATCAGCCAGACCGGCGCGCCGGCCCACTCCGGCACGACGGTCGGGTCGGGCTGCAACAGGTCGAGCGTGACGAGCAGGGTGAAACCATAGCCGAGGACGAAGCAGAGGACATCGATCACCCAGTCACGGGTGGACCGGCGCGTCGGGAGGGCCGACTCGAGCCCGGCCGGCAACAGCCACTGGTACTCCGGCTTCAGCTTTCCCACAAAGCCGACTTTACGAGCCGGCGCCGTCCGGCCGATACCTACCAAAGTAGGGGTCTGCTCCCTACCAAGGTTTCTCGCCGGCGACCTCCGGCCGACGCGCTCGTCCGGTCGGCACCGCCACGCTGGAAGCATGATCACGGTCGAACATCTCACCAAGAGGTACGGCAACCACCCCGCCGTCGACGACGTGTCCTTCTCCTGCGAACCGGGCACGGTGACCGGCTTTCTCGGGCCGAACGGCGCGGGCAAGTCGACCACCATGCGCATGATCTGCGGCCTCACCCCTCCGACGGCCGGAACGGCCACGGTCAGCGGCGTCCCGTACCGGCGGCTCGGCAACCCCGGCCGCCATGTCGGGGTCCTGCTCGACGCCTCGGCCCAGCACGCGGGGCGTACCGGGCGCGAGGTGCTCAGCCTCGCCGCGCTCACGATGGGCATCGACACCAGCGAGGTGCCGCGCGCTCTGGACCGGGTCGGCCTCAACGCGACCGCCGCCAAGCGCCGCGTACGGGCGTACTCGCTCGGCATGCGGCAGCGGCTCGGCCTGGCCCTGGCCCTGCTGGGCGACCCGGCCGTGCTGATCCTGGACGAGCCCGCGAACGGTCTCGACCCCGAGGGCATCTTCTGGATGCGCGGCCTGCTCCGCGAGTTCGCCGACCGCGGCGGCACGGTGCTGCTCTCCTCCCACCTGCTGCGCGAGGTCGAGGCGGTGGCCGACCACCTGGTGGTGATCGGCGGCGGTCGCGTCGTCGCCCAGGGCGACAAGGCCGAGCTGCTCGCCGCCTCGGGCACCCTGGTCCGGGCGCTCGACCCGGCCGCGCTCGATCTGGTGCTCAAGCGCGCCGGCCTGGCCGGGACGAAGACGACCGACGGGGGCGTCGTCGTCCAGGCCGGGGCCGAGACCATCGGGCGGGCCGCGGCCGACGCCGGCCTCGTCCTGATCGAGCTCCGCCCGGCCGGTGGCGGCGGGCTCGAGCAGATGTTCCTCACCCTGACCGCCGGTGATTCCGTGAAGGAGGCCGTCCGATGACCGCCGTGCTGGAGACCCCGCCGCAGATCGAACGGGCCGTCACCCGCCCGGTCCCGATCGGCCGGCTCACGATGATCGAGCTGCGGAAGCTGGCCGACACCCGGGCCGGGCTGTGGCTGCTCATCGTGATCGCGTTCGCCACGGCGGCCACCTCGGCCATCATGATCGGCTGGGCTCCCGACGAGGAGCAGACGTTCCAGGGGTTCTTCCAGTTCGGGCTGCTGCCCTCGTCGGTGCTCCTGCCCGTGCTGGGCATCCTGTCCATGACGGGTGAGTGGTCGCAGCGCACCGCGCTGACCACGTTCACCCTGGTGCCGCAGCGCGGCCGGGTCATCGCGGCCAAGCTGATCGCCGGGGTGCTGATCGCGATCGCGTCGACCGCGGCGGCGCTGGCGCTCAGCGCCGTGGCGAACCTGCTGGGCGCGGCCCTCGGCGGCGACGGATCGTGGTCGACGGACGGCTCGGTGATCTGGCAGGGCGTCGGCCTTCAGGTGATCTTCGTGCTGATGGGCATCGGTTTCGGCGCCCTGCTGCTGAACACGCCGCTGGCGATCGTCGCGTTCTTCGCCGTGCCGATGGTCTGGTCGATCCTGGGCGGGACCATCAAGGCGCTGAAGACCGCGGCCGAGTGGATCGACATCAACACCACGACGACGGCCATGTCGGAACCGGCCATGACCTCGGGCGAGTGGGCCCGGGTCGGCGTGTCCGCCGCGGTGTGGGTGGTGCTGCCACTCGCCCTCGGCGTGTGGCGGGTCCTGCGCCGCGAGGTCTCGTAACTCGCCGCCGGCCGGGCGGAGGTACCGTGACACATGCCCATCGGTGCCCAGCCGCCCGGCCGTCGCGGCACGGTCGATCAGCCCTACAGCGCGCTGAACCTGCGGCTCATCCTGGCCGCCTTCGGTTTCGTCGTGTGCACGGTGCTGGCGATCCTGCTTTTCCGCGCGGGCTGGACGGTGCCGGGCTGGCTGCTTCTCGCCTGGGCCGTCGTGGCAGTGGTCGACATGGTCGTGGTGCAGTTGCGCCGCCGGGCCCGCCGCCGCGCCGAGGGCGACCGCGACCACTCCGTCTTCGAGTAGGCGGCCGGCGTCTTCGGCGAATCGCCGCATGTTGCCGGTCCGGCGAGCACGTGACGGGTACCGTCCCTTTTCATGGACCGCGTCCGATTCGCAGCCTTTGCGGTGATCGTCCTTCTCCTCCCCTTGGCCGCTCCGCCCGGCGCGGCCGTGGCCGAGAGGGATCACGCCGGGACGACAGCGGACACCCGCGAGCTCAGCAGCACCCGTTTCTCCTATCAAGGCCGGGCGCTGCCGGAGAACCCCCGATATCGGGAGGTGCGGTCGCGAGCGGCCACGCAGCCCAAGCCGACGCCGCCGGTGGGCACCGCGCGCGACTGGGTGGGTCTCGACGACACGACGGGCAAGTTCTACGACAAGACGTACACGCTGCGGGCGGTCGGCCGGCACATCGAGGTCTGGGTGGCGCAGGACATCGCCTTCCCGGCGACGGACTGCCGCAAAGGTTCGGTGGAGATCACCGACGCGCAGGTGGCCGACCTGATCGGCGAGTTCGACCGCAAGATCTATCCGCTGGAGACCACCATCTTCAGCACGCCGCCGAACCGCGACGGCACCGAGGCGACAGCCGACGGCGATTTCACCGGCGACGGCGACAAGACGGTCACCCTCGTGGACAACGTCCGTGACGCCAACTTCTTCACCTTTCCCAAGGCCGTCACCTACACCGCGGGCTTCTTCACGCCGCAGCTCAACGAGCTTTTCGACCGCAACGTCATGACCATCGACGCGTACGACTGGAAGCACCGCCTCGGCGCCGAGCCGGCCGACGATCCGACCACCGACCTCTGCACGAGCCGGCCCGCCCGGCCGCGGATGTACGAGTCGACGTTCGCCCACGAGTGGCAGCACCTGCTGGAGTATTACGCCGATCCGCAGGAGGCCAAGTGGCTCAACGAGGGGCTGGCCGATTTCGCACAGACCCTCGTCGGATATGTGGACGCACGCTCCAAGGTCGACGAGCCGGGCAACGACACGCACATCATGTGTTTCCAGGGGTTCGGAACGGTCAGGACGAAGTACAACGCGAACCCTCGTGAGTGTGGCGGGCCGCAGAACTCGCCGAACCTGTGGGACGAGGGCACACCCAGCGAGGTGCTGGCCGATTACGGCCTCGTCTATCAGCTCATGCTCTATCTGCGGGACCGGTTCGGCCTGCGGACGATCTCGGTGCTGCACCGCGACGGCATCCGCCAAGGCCTGGCCGCGCTCCAGGCCGCTCTGCCGACCGGCGTGCCGCTGTACGACGTGTTGCACGACTTCCAGGTGATGACGCTGGTCGACCGGATCGCCGGGGAGCCCGGCGGCAAGGTGATCGGCATGGCGGCCGACAAGGTCACGGCCAAGAGCTTGCGATCGACGGTCAACCTCGACAACAAGACCTTGTACGCCGAGCCCGGAGCGGCACCCAACGGCGCGGATTACGTGCCGCTGCCGACTCCCGTGCGCTCGCTCAGCTTTGCCGGGGCACAGCACCTGCCGCCCCTGCCGACGGGCTGGACGGTCGCCGAGAAGACGCTTTTCTCCGGCAACACCAACGACCTCGATTCGCACGCCGTCCGGGCCGTGACCATCCCGGCCGGCAAGCCCGCGCTGACGCTGGAGACCTCCTATGCCCTGGAGGACCGGTACGACTACGGCTATGTGACAGTGTCGACGGACGGCGGGCGCACCTATATGGCGCTGCGCGGCGACCGCACCAGCGTCGGGCCGCTGGGTTTCGGGATCACGGGGACCAGCAACGGCGTGGTCACCGCGAGGTACGACCTGACGGCGTACGCGGGAAAGAAGGTCTTGCTTGGTCTGCGTTTCGTGACCGACGCGGGCGGCGGCCGGGGTGGGTGGCGGATCGGGACGATCACGCTGGGCGGGCGGACGCTGAGCGACGGATCCAGCCTGGACGGATGGACCTCGCCCACGTCGATCCGGCCCATGGCCGTGCACAACTGGCACGTGCGGCTCGTCGGGCTCGGCAAGGACCGCGTCGAGATCGTGACGGCCGGCCAGTTCGCCCGGCTCGCGGGTTATCCCCAGGTGGTCGCCATCGTGTCCTACGACGAGCCGACGGAGAAGGCGAAGCAATATGCCCCCTATCGCCTCACGGTCAACGGCGTGCTTCAGCCGGGCGGCAGCAAGCCGTAGATCAGCGCGGTGGAACCCGAGCCGGCCTTGTTGATCTGGCCACCGCACAGGACGTAGGCCCCCGAGGGCGGAAGCGCGGCGAGGTTGGCCAGCACCTCCAGGCTGATCCGATGGCGCTGGTAGACCAGCCGGGAGACCGCGAGGCTGCTGTCGCGGCCGGGGTCGGGACCGAACGTGTCCGTCCCCGTGCCGCCCCGGCGCCCCAGCCGGCCCGTGTCGATCAGCCAGCGCACCGTCTCGAGGGCGAAGCCGGGCTGGTGGAGCACCCCGTCCGGGTCGCGGTTGAGGAAGGCCTCCGTACCCCAGCGCTCCTCCCAGCCGGTCCAGATGATCACCATCGACTCGTCCGGAACGCGGCCGTGGCGCCGCTCCCACTCCTCGACGTCGGCGATGGTCACCTCGTAGTCCGCGTCGCGAGCACACTGCTCCCGCACGTCGATCCGCACCGCCGGCAGACACAGGTCCTCCAGGTCGAGCTCGTCGGCCAGCGGGTGGCCGTAGGTGAAATGGCCGGGCGCGCCCCAATGGGTGCCGGTGTGCTCGCCCTCGCGGACGAACTGCATGTAGAAGCCCTCCTGCCCGATGGTGGCGACGGTCTCGAGCTCGAAGGCGGGGTCGCCCGGATAGACCACAGTGGTGTCCGGGTCGTTGAGATGGGACAGGCTGATCAGTCGGGGCGGCACCCAAGGGCCGGCGGCTCGGGTCATGCGCACACATTGACACTGTCACGATGACAGTGTCAAACTCTTCGGCATGTGGACGATCGACGAGCTGGTGGAGCGGGTACGCGAGGCCCTGACGGCCGAGTATCCCGGTGCGCCCAACGCCCGCGTCCGCGACGTGCCCGACCGGCGGGCGATCCGGTGGTATACGACGATCGGCCTGGTCGACAAGCCGTTGGGCATGCGCGGGCGCACCGCGCTTTACGGTCCTCGTCACCTGCAACAGCTGGTGGCCATCAAGCGCCGCCAGGCGCAGGGGAAGAGCCTCGCGCAGATCCAGACCGACTTCACGTGGATCTCCCCCGAGGCCCTGCGCGAGGCCGCCCGGGTCCCCGAGCACCTGCTCGACGACAGCGACAGCAGCCCGCCCGACCCCGCCACCGAGGCCCGCACCCGTTTCTGGGCCGAGCCACCCGCACCCTCGCCGGCGCCGGGCTTCCACGGGCCGCCGGCGATCGTCGAAGCGGCGCTGGGCCGCTCGGCCCCGCGCCCCGTGACCGCCCACCCGGTCACCGGCGTCGCCCTCGGCGGCGGCGTCGTCCTGCTCGTCCCGCACGCCCTGACCGACCGCGACCGCGACGACATCGCCGCGGCCGCCGCGCCATTGTTCGAACTGCTTGCCGCCCGTGGCCTTGTTGATGGGAGCTCCGTATGACCTTCTCCGTCGCCCCGATGAGCCCCAGCGAGATCAGCCGTGTCCGGATCCTGCCCGATTCCGGCTTCGGCTGCCTGCGCACCGACCGCGGCGCCCTGCCGCTCGACCGCCTCGACGTCCGCGCGCACATCAGTGGGCTGGTCGCCCGGACGGTCGTGCTCACCGAGTTCGTCAACGTGCACGAGGTCGCGCTCGAGGCGACATACGTCTTCCCGCTGCCCGACCGGGCCGCGGTGACCGGCATGACCATGACCGCCGACGACCGCACGGTCGAGGCGGAGCTTCAGGAGCGGGCGGCGGCCCGTGAGACGTACGACAAGGCCATCGCGGCCGGTCAGCGCGCCTCCATCGCCGAGGAGGAACGGCCCGACGTCTTCACCATGCGGGTCGGCAACATCCTGCCCGGCGAGCGGGTGACGATCCGGCTCAGCCTCGTCGGCCCGCTGCCGTTCGAGGACGGCGCCGCCACGTTCCGGTTCCCGCTGGTCGTGGCCCCGCGTTACATTCCCGGCACGCCGCTGCCGGGACCGTCGGCCGGTGACGGGCAGGCGCAGGACACCGATGCCGTGCCGGACGCCTCGCGCATCACTCCCCCGGTGCTGCTGCCCGGTTTCCCCAACCCGCTGCGACTGTCCGTCGGTGTCGATATCGACCCGGCCGGGCTCACTCTCGGGGAGGTCACGTCCAGCCTGCACACGGTCGTCGACCAGGACGGCACGCTGAGCATCACGCCCGGTGAGCGGGCCGACCGCGACGTCATCCTGCGCCTGCCGTACGAGGGTGGCGGCGAGACGGCGATCGCCGTGCCCGACGAGAGCGGCGAGGAGCCTGGCGGCGTCTACCAGGTGGTGGTGCTGCCGCCGGCCGACACCACGCCCGCCCGCCCCAAAGACGTGGTGCTGCTGCTCGACCGTTCCGGCAGCATGGGCGGCTGGAAGATGGTGGCCGCCCGCCGCGCCGCGGCCCGGGTCGTCGACACGCTGACCAGTGCCGACCGCTTCGCCGTGCTCACCTTCGACCACCAGGTCGACCGCCCCGGCGACCTGGGCGAGGGCCTGGTCGAGGCGTCCGACCGCCACCGTTTCCGCGCCGTGGAACACCTCGCCCACGCCACCGCCCGCGGCGGCACCGAGCTGCTCAGCCCGCTGACGCAGGGTCTCGGCCTGCTCCGGGCGAGCGAAGACCGCGACCGGGTGCTCGTGCTGGTCACCGACGGCCAGGTCGGCAACGAGGACCAGATCGTTCACGACATCACCCCGCTGATCGGCGTCACCCGCATCCACACGATCGGCATCGACCGGGCGGTGAACGCCGGGTTCCTGGGCCGGCTGGCCGCGCTCGGCGCCGGCCGGGCCGAGCTGGTGGAGAGCGAGGACCGACTCGACGAGGCGATGGAGCACATCCACCGCCGGATCGGATCGCCTGTCGTCTCCGGCCTGCGCGTCACCGGCGACGGACTGCGCCTGGTCGACGACGAGCGCACCCCAGCCCGCCTGCCGGGGCTCTACCCGGGTGTCCCGCTGGTGGTGAGTGGGCGCTACGCCGGCTCGGCCACGGGTGGGCGCTTCACGGTGACCGGGCGCACCCGTGACGACCGCGAGTTCAGCACGACGATCGCCGTCCAGGAACGGTCGGAGAGCGCGATCACGGCCCAGTGGGCGCGGGCGCGGTTGCGCGACCTCGAGGACGCCTATGCGGCCGGCGACCGCGGCCTCGAGCAACGCATCGTCGCCACGTCCCTGCGGTACGGGGTGCTGTGCCGGTTCACCGCGTTCGTCGCGGTGGACAGCCGGGTCGTCAACGAGGGCGGCCAGACCCTCCGGGTGACCCAGCCGGTCGAGCTTCCCCAGGGCTGGGAGGCGCCGGGTGACGTCGCGCCGGCGATGCTCCACATGGCGGCCGCGTCGTTCGCCCCGCCGGCGCCGCCGGCCGCTCCCGCGCCGGCCGGTCCCGCGCTGATGAGTTTCGACGGCGCCGCGGAGAACTCAGCCGGCGGGGTGCTGGGCGGACGCCGGACAGGCGCCGTGTCCGGCTTCGCCTCGCCGCGGGCCAGGGCGTCGTTCTCCAAGATGGGCGGCGCGGGAAGTTCGGCGCCGTCACCCGACGAGATGCGTGCCCTGGTGGTCACCGAGGTTCAGCGCCTCCGCGACGCCGCGAGCCTCCCAGTCTGGGAGAAACGCGACATGCTCGACGACCTGGCCAGCCGCCTCGACGTCCTGATCGGCTCGGCCGGCGACGAGGCCTTCCGGCCCCTGGTCGACCTGGTCGCGCGGCTGCGAGGCGACAGCCCGGTCGACGAGAAGTGGGAGGCCGCGCTGGAGAGCTTGACCGCCTTCGCCGGTCCAGCGGCGCCGGCCACCGGTTCCGGCCCGGCGCCCACACGGAAGGCCTTCTGGAAACGCTGATCGCCGGGGTGCGACTGTCGGGGATGGAGGGAGCCAGGGTAGGTTCTTGGCGATCTTGGGCCGTCTGAGGAAGTGGGTCTGGTGGCGGCTGTTCTCGTGTCGGTTTGCCGACCTGTGGTGGTCGTTCGCTGTCCCAGCGGGCGCATCGGGTGGAAAGTCGGATGTTCGGCGGGCGGTGTGGGCTCGATCATCGCGGGTAGGTTGGTCGGTCGATCGTCTCTTGAGGGCTTCACGGCGACGGGGGAATCGTGACTGGCGACGAGGTGGGCGACGAGCGGGATCCGCTGCTTGTCCGGCCGTTCGTGCTTCGCGACTCCGGGGCGTTGGAGAGCGAGACGAGCGACGGCGCGGAGCCGACGTGGCCGGCGGCCGATCGGGACGCCGGGGCGGGGCCGGGCTCGGGTGGGGCGGACGACGCCACGGCCGTGATCGTTCTGCCGGGCGCGAAGCCGCGCAGCAGTGGCCGGCGGCGGCTGGTCGTGGTGGCCGCGGCGGCCGTGGCCGTGCTGCTCGGCGTGGCCGCGGCGGGCTATGCGGCGCTGCGGTCGGATGTGCGGCCTCAGGTCACCGGTCTGGCCGACGGGCCGTTGCCTCCGGCCAGCGGGCCTGCCGCGACTGCCGGTTCGGCCGCGGCGAGTTCCGGTGCCAGTGCATCGACGGCGGTGGGACCGGGGTCAGGGTCGGGTGTCGGTACGGGGTCGGGAACGAACCCGGGATCGGGGCGCGGGCCGACCTCGGGGGCGACATCGACGGGGCCCGCAGGGTCGACGACGACGCCGAGCTCGGGGGCCGGCGGGGCTCCGGCCATCGCCACGTCGCCCACCTCTCCGGTGGCGACGGCGACCACGGCGCCGGGTGGCAAGACCGCTACACCCAGCGTGCCGGCCGGGATCGCTCCCGTGCCGCCGGCGGACGAGCGTGTGGGGGCGATCCGGGGGCAGAACGGGGTCTGTCTCGATCTCAACGGCGGGGTGCCGTTCGACGGGAACCACGTGCAGGTGTTCGGGTGCAACCGGTCGTTCGCGCAGACGTGGACCATCGCGTCGGACGGGACGCTGCGGGTGGCCGGCAAGTGCGCGCTGCTCGTCGGTGACGCCTCGGTCGAGATCGTGGGCTGCGACGGGCGCACCACGGCCCAGTGGCGGGTGTCGGGTCAGCTGATCGTCAACGCGTCGAACGACGACTGCCTGACCGATCCGTCGGGTGGGCGGTGGGCCGGAACCGGGGTTCGGGTCGAGGACTGCAACGGTTCGGCGAAGCAACGCTGGTCACTTCCGTAGCCGGAAAGCGGGTGGTTCGTGCTTCTCTAACTTGTGAGTCTTTTGATCGCGGTGCTCGCCGCGGTGGCCTACGCGGTCGGATCGGTCCTGCAGGCCGCTGCCGCGCGGCGGCCGGGCACGGTGCTCGCCCTGGCGGCATCGCCGCTCTACCTGGCCGGGCTGGCCGGGGACGGCGGCGGGTGGGTGCTGTCGTTGTGGGCGCTGCGCGGGCTTCCGGTGTACGTGGTTCAGGCCGTACTCGCCGGGTCGGTCGGGCTGACAGTGCTGCTGGCCGGTGTGGTGCTGCGGACACGTCTGCGGCGGCGGGACTACGGGGCGGTCGTGGTGATGGTCGCCGCGCTCGCGGTGGTCGGGTTGTCCAGCCGGGAGCAGCCGGCCTCGATGCCGTCGCACGGGACGACCGTGGTGTTGACGGTGGGCGGGTTTGCCG
The DNA here is from genome assembly GCF_050956135.1 of Actinoplanes sp. CA-131856. Taxonomy (GTDB): domain Bacteria; phylum Actinomycetota; class Actinomycetes; order Mycobacteriales; family Micromonosporaceae; genus Actinoplanes. Next base: position 6,834,002 of record NZ_CP191849.1, read on the forward strand.
TGGCCGCGGTCGCGGGGGTCGCGGTGCTGCTGGCCGGGCGGACCGATCGGCGGGGGCTGCTGCTGGCGGGGCTGGCCGGGCTCGCGTATTCGGCTACCGCGCTGGCCGGGCGGGCGGTGCATCTTCGTACACCCTGGGTCTCGACCTTGACCGAACCGCTGCTGTGGGTCGTGATCTGCAGCGGGGTGGCGGGGACGGCGGCCTACGCGGCGGCGCTGCGCAGGGGAGGCGTCGCGCCGGTCACCGCGCTGCTCTGGGCGGTTGAAGTGATCGTTCCGGCGGCTGTGGCGGTTCCGCTGCTAGGTGACGAGATCCGCCATGGGTGGGGGGTGCCCGCGGCGCTGGGGATCCTCGTTGTGGTCGGTGCCGCTGCGGTCCTGGCCAGTTCATCCGGCACCGCCGCCAGCGCCGGCGCCGACCAGAAACGGGCGGAAGCCGCCGGCTCCGGCGCGGACCAGGAACGGCCCGAAGCCGCCAGCTCCGGCGTCGACCGGGAACGGGCGGAACAGGGACCTTCGGCGCATCAACCGTCGGAACAGCGAAGCGCCGGATGACGGCCGGGTCCGAAATGCCACGCCAGGTCGCGCGCAGCAGCGAGGAAGGCTGCGTTGGGGAGCGGCGTGGGACGGCCATGCGGGGGAGACGCGGGTGGGATGGTCGAGCGGCCAGGAAAGGACGCAGGAAGGACGGGAGTGGCGCGCAAGGTGAGGACGGCCAGGAGCGGCGCGCAAGGTGAGGACGGCCGGGAGTGGCGCGCAAGGTGAGGACGGCTAGGAGAGGCGCGCGGTCAAGCAGGGAAGCCGGGGCTAGAGGGACTTGGCGATGGCCCTGCCCGCGGCCCGGCCGCTGAACAAGCAGCCGCCCAGGAAAGTGCCCTCCAAGGCGTTGTAGCCGTGCACGCCTCCGCCGCCGAAGCCGGCGGCCTCGCCTGCGGCGTACAAGCCGGGGACGGGGGTGCCGGCCGGGGAAAGGGCGCGGGAACTCAAGTCGGTCTGGATGCCGCCCAACGTCTTGCGGGTCAGGATGTGGAGCTTCACCGCCACCAGCGGGCCCGCCGCCGGGTCGAGGATGCGGTGGGGGGCTGCCGTGCGGCCGATCTTGTCGCCCCAGTAGCGGCGGGAATTTCGGATGCCCTGGACCTGGGCGTCCTTGCTGTACGGGTTGTCCATCTGGCGGTCCCGGGCCTCGATCTGCTGCCGGACCGTCGGCGCGTCCAGGAGGGGCTTCTCCGTCAGCGCGTTCATGCCGTCCACCAGCTCCTCCAGGGAGGACGCCACCACGAAATCCTCGCCCTTCTGCTTGAACGCCTCCACCGGCGCCGGAGCTCCCTTGCCGAAGATGCGCTCCTTCAGGAACGCCCGGCGGTCGCTCGCCGTGATGTCGGGATTCTGCTCGGAGCCCGAGAGGGCGAACTCCTTCTCGATGATCTTCTGGGTGAGGATGAACCAGGAGTGGTCGTGCTCGGCGATGTCCGGCGTCGTGCGCAGGTGCCGCAACGTGCTCATCGTGTCGTAGCCGGGCAGGCACGGGGCGGGCAGGCGGCGGCCCAGCGCGTCGAACCACATCGACGACGGGGCCGGCAGGATGCGGATGCCGTGCGAGGGCCAGATCGGGTCCCAGTTCTGGATGCCCTCGGTGTAGTGCCACATGCGGTCCCGGTTGACCAGGCGGGCGCCCGCCGTCTCCGTGATGTCCAGCATCCGGCCGTCGACGTAGGCGGGGACGCCGGTGATCATCGACCGGGGTGGGGTGCCGAGGGACGGGGGCCAGTACCGGCGTACGAGATCGTGGTTGCCTCCGATGCCGCCCGAGGCGACCACGACGGCCTGGGCCGTCAGCTCGAAGTCGCCGGCCTCCTCCCGGGGTGAGGAGGCGCCGCGCACGCCGTCGAAGGGGACGAGCCGGGCGCCGCGCACGCCGGTCACCGCGCCGTCGGTGACGATCAGCTCGTCGACGCGGTGGCGGAAGTAGAAGTCGACCAACGGTGAGGACTGGACCGAACGCACGAACGGGGCCACCACCCCCGTACCCGTCCCCCACGTCACGTGGAAGCGCGGCACCGAGTTGCCGTGGCCGTCGGCCCGCAGGTCGCCCCGCTCCGGCCAGCCCACGGTCGGCAACCAGCTCATGCCGAGCGACGACAACCACGCCCGCTTCTCGCCGGCGGCGAACTCGACGTACGCCCGGGCCCACCGCACCGCCCACGAGTCCTCGTCGTCGAGACGGTCGAAGGCGGCGCTGCCCTGCCAGTCGCTCCAGGCCAGCTCGACCGAGTCCTTGACGCGCAGGCGGCGCTGCTCGGGGCTGTCCACGAACATCAGGCCGCCGAACGACAGGTACGCCTGGCCGCCGAGGTTGGCCGCGCTCTCCTGGTCGACCAGGGCGACCCTCTTACCGGCGGCGATCAGCTCATGGGCGGCGGCCAGACCGGCGAGACCGGCACCGACGACGATGACGTCAGCGTTCATGACCCGGCAATGTACCGGAGATTCCGAAGAAGTTTCAGATTGTGGCGGCGCCGATTTGCCGCGACGACTTCAACTAAGGATCGAACTAAGGCAACGAAACGGTCACGAGAAACTTAAGTCCATCGATGCCAGCTTGACCCGGCCCGAGGGCGCGGGAACTGTTAAGTCACTTTCCGGTTCCCCACCCCCACCCGGGAGATCCCCATGCGCAGACGCGCCCTTTTAGCCGCGTTCACGGCATTAGTCGCGGCAACCGCCACCTTCGGCGTGCGCCTGATGAGTGCCGACGCCGCCCCCATCGCCTTCGCCCACCCGGGCGTCCTGGTCAGCCGGGCCCAGCTCGACTTCGTCAAGGGCAAGGTCGCCGCGGGCGCGCAGCCCTGGCTGAGCGCCTACAACCAGATGATGGCGAGCCGCTACGCCTCACTCTCGCGCACCCCCGCGCCGCGAGCCACTGTCGAGTGCGGCTCCTACTCCAACCCCAACAACGGCTGCACCGACGAGCGTGAGGACGCCATCGCGGCGTACACGGCCGCTCTGGCCTGGTACATCACGGGCAACGCGGCGTACGCGCAGAAGTCGATCGCCCTGATGGACGCTTGGTCGGCCACCATCAAGTCGCACACCAACAGCAACGCCCCGCTGCAGACCGGGTGGGCCGGCTCGGTGTGGCCGCGCGCCGCCGAGATCATCAAGTACACGTACTCGAGCTGGCCCAACCAGGCCCGGTTCGCCACCATGCTGCGCAACGTCTACCTGCCCGTCGTCATCCCCGGCAGCTCCAGCAACGGCAACTGGGAGCTGTCCATGATGGAGGCCGCGGTCGGCATCTCGGTCTTCCTCGACGACAAGGCCAGTTACGACCGGGCCATCACCCGCTTCAAGGCCAGGGCCGAGGCGTACGTCTATGTCACCGCCGACGGCAGCCAGCCCAAGTATCCGCCGGTCGGCAGCGTCGACACCCGGGCCGAACTGATCAGCTACTGGCAGGGCCAGAGCACCTTCGTCGACGGCCTGTCCCAGGAGACGTGCCGCGACTTCACGCACACCGGCTACGGCATCTCGGCCATCAGCCACATCGCGGAGACCAGCCGCATCCAGGGCGAGGACCTCTGGCCGTCACTGGCCGACCGGACCCGGCACGCGCTCGGCTTCCACACCAAGTTCGAGAACGGCACGGCCGTGCCGTCGAACATCTGCGGCGGGTCGGTGGTCAAGGGACTCGGCCCGGTCACGGAGGTCGCGTTCAACGCTCTCTCCAACCGCTTGGGGTACGCCATGTCGAACACCCAGACGTACACCGAAGCGAAGCGGCCGCAGGGCACGAACAACCTGTTCGTGGCCTGGGAGACGCTGACACACGCCAACAACCCGGCCTGAGGGATCACCATGCGAAAAGTACTCATCAGCGCCGTCCTCGGCGCCGTCGTGGCCGGTGTGGGCATAGCCGGCGTGACCACCGCCTTCGCGGCGTCGACCGGCACCCTGGTCAGCGTGGCCAACAGCAAGTGCCTGGACGTCACGAACGGCAGCACCGCCAACGGCAACCAGCCGCAGATGTGGGCCTGCTCCCCCGGCGCCAACCAGACCTGGACGTTCGCCGACGACGGCTCGGTGCGCGGCCTCGGCAAGTGCCTCGACGTGGCCAACGGCGCCGTCACCGACGGCGCGGTCGTGCACATGTGGGACTGCTACGCCGGGCTGACCAGCCAGCAGTGGACCCTCAACGCGGCCAAGGACCTGGTCAACGTCAAGGCCGGCAAGTGCCTCGACATCAAGGACAACAACCTCGCCGACGGCGCCAAGCTCCAGCTGTGGTCGTGCGGCGGCGGCGCCAACCAGAAGTGGAACTACTCAGGCACCCCGACCACTCCCCCGACGACCGTGCCGCCGAACCCGAACAACCCCGACCTCGGCCCCAACGTGACGATCTTCGACCCGTCCATGTCGCAGTCGACGATCCAGAACAAGCTCAACAGCGTCTTCAACAGCCAGGTGAGCAACCAGTTCGGCAACGCGCGTTACGCGCTGCTGTTCAAGCCGGGCAGCTACAACGTCGACGCCAACGTCGGCTTCTTCACCCAGGTGGCCGGCCTCGGCCTCAACCCGGACCAGGTCAACATCAACGGCCACGTGCACGTCGAGGCCGACTGGTGGCCGGACGGCTCGCAGAACGCCACCCAGAACTTCTGGCGCTCGGCCGAGGGCCTGTCGGTGACCCCGCCGGACGGGCTCGACCGCTGGGCCGTGTCGCAGGCGGCCCCGTACCGCCGGATGCACGTCCGCGGCAACCTGGCCCTGTCCGACGGCGGCTGGTCGTCGGGCGGCTTCATCGCCGACTCGAAGATCGACGGCCAGATCCAGTCCGGGTCGCAGCAGCAGTTCCTGACCCGCAACTCGCAGATGGGCAGCTGGAACGGCTCCAACTGGAACCAGGTCTTCGTCGGCAGCCCGGGCGCCCCCGCGCAGAGCTTCCCGTCGCCGCCGTACACGACGATCGGCTCGTCGCCGACGATCGCCGAGAAGCCCTATCTGTACGTCGACAGCGCCGGGGCGTACCAGGTCTTCGTCCCGGGGTTGAAAAATAACGCGAGCGGCGTCAGTTGGGCGTCCGGGAATCCGGCGGGCACGTCGCTGCCGATCAGCACCTTCTACGTGGTCAAGGCCGGCGACACCGCGGCCACGATCAACGCCGCCCTCGCGGCGGGTAAGAACCTGCTGGTCACGCCCGGCGTCTACAACCTCAACCAGACGCTGAACGTGGACCGCGCGGGCACGGTGATCCTGGGCCTGGGCCTGGCCACCTTCGTGCCGACCGGCGGCGTGGACGCCATGCACATCGCCGACGTCGACGGCGTCCGGCTGGCCGGCGTGCTCTTCGATGCCGGCACGACCAACTCGAACACGCTGCTCCAGGTCGGCCCGGCCGGGTCGTCGGCGTCGCACGCGGCCAACCCGACAGTGTTGTCCGACGTCTTCATCCGCGTCGGCGGCTCGATCGCCGGCAAGGCGAACGTCAGCATGCAGATCAACAGCAACAACGTGATCGGCGACCACGCCTGGATCTGGCGGGCCGACCACGGCAACGGCGGAACCGTCGGCTGGACCGTCAACACCGGCCGCAACGGCCTGATCGTCGACGGCGACAACGTGACGTTCTACGGCCTGTTCGTCGAGCACTATCAGCAGTACCAGACCATCTGGAACGGCGAGGCCGGCCGGACGTACTTCTACCAGAACGAGATGCCGTACGACCCGCCGAACCAGGCGGCGTACATGAACGGCTCGACCCGCGGCTGGGCCGCGTACAAGGTGGCCGACTCGGTGAACACCCACGAGGCGTACGGCCTGGGCAGTTACTGCTATTTCAACGTCAACCCGTCGGTGGTCAACGCCCGCGCCTTCGAGGTGCCCGTCAAGTCCGGAGTGAAGTTCCGCGACATGGTGACGGTCTCCCTCGGCGGCACCGGCACCATCACCAACGTCATCAACACCACGGGCGCCGCCGTCAACAGCGGCCACCAGGTCACCAGCCTGGTCAGCGGCCCGTAACCAGCCCGGTCAGCGCCCGGTCGCGCCGTCGATCTGCTCCCGCAGGATGTCGGCGTGACCGGCGTGCCGGGCCGTCTCCTCGATCATGTGGGTCAGCACCCACCGCCGCGAGGGCGGCAACCCGCGGCCGGGCGGGCGGGGAGCGTCGAGCGCGAGATCGTCCCAGGTGGCGACGACCTCGTTCGCCTCCTCGACCGCCCGGCGATAGCCGTCGAGCAGGCTCTCGGCCGTCTCGTCCCGGCCCGGCCGCATGGTGCGGCGCAGGTTGGTGATCGGCTCGCCGAGGAAGTAGAACCGCTCGACGTACGTCAGATGCTTGATCAGGCCCAGCAGATTGGTGCCCGACGGCACCCCGGCCGTGCGTGTCTGGGGCTCGGGAGCGCCGGCGACCTTGCCCGCGATCGACTCGCGCAGGTAGTCCAGAAATCCCAGCAGGGTGCTTCTCTCGTCCGCGCCGGTCCACCCGGGCCCGGCATCCTTCGCGCGGCGCGTCTTCATGGCGGCCAGCATCGCCACCCTGATCGGCCGCCCACAAGAAAAGTTGCCGGATCCGCAAACGGCCCTGGTCGGGGCGCGGCGTCGCCGACCATGGGGACATGCGTGTGCTGCTGCGCGTGGAGAGCTTCGTGCCGGCCGCCGGGGCCACGGCCTTCCTGCTGCTCTTCGGGGTGTTCGGCGGGGTCTCCGACCCCGCGCCGGTCGCTCGGTGGCTGGGTCTCGGCGTGCTGCTGGCGCCGGCTCTCATGGTGTACGCCCACAGGCCCGCCGCCGCGTGGGCCGGGCTCCTGGGCGCCGTGTTGTGGACTCCCCTGGCCACCGGGTTCGGCGCGGTTCTCCTCGTGTGGGCGTACGCCCTCATCGGCGTGGCGGTCGCCCAGCGCGACCGGCCCCCGGCCGCCCTGCCGGTGCCGCACCGCAGGCCGCCGGCCCCCTTCGAGCTGCCGCACGTCGGCGCGCCGGCCGAGGTCGCCGGGTTCGCGCTGCTGATGGCCTCGGCGGCCGGCGTGGTGTGGGTGTCGGTGGACGAGGCGGCGGTGCCGTGGCTGGCCGGGACCATCGTGGCCTTCGGGCTGGGCTGCGCCCTGCTGGCCCGGGCGGTCAAGCACCAGGGCGCGCTGCGCGATCTGTTCAACCATCAGCAGCCGGTGCACGCCGTCCGCGCCGTCGAGCAGGAGGGCTACGTGCACGTGCTGGTGCCCGCCGAGGACGATCAGACGGCGCTGGAGCTGGCCTTCGACGTGGCCGAGCCGGAACCGTGGGACGACGACGAGGACGTGCACACGGTGGCCGGGGTGCTCTACGGGCATCCGCGCAAGGACGCCTGGTGCGCGCTCGAGGTCGGCGACCGGTTGCACGTGCCGGTCGGGCCGGTCGGCGAGGTCATCACGGTGCCGTTCGACGTGGTGCACGGACTGCCGCGCGAGATCGAGGACGACGAGGAGCAACTGGTCGACCCGGAGGCGCTGCGGCCGGCCGACCGGGACGCCGACGCCTTCCAGCCCCGCGAGCACCGGATCGCGCCGGCCCGGGCCTGGACCACCACCATCATGATCGGCGCCGGGTCGGCCCTGGCCGTGGGCGAGCTGGGCCATCTGGCCGGCTTCCCGCACACGGCGGTCGCCGTGCTGGTGGCGGTGGCGGGCGGAGCCGGCTTCGAGTTCGGATGGCGCTCCCAACTGCGGCCCCGGCTGCGCTGGCACGCGGGCGGCATCGCGGCGGTCGGCTTCCGCGGCCGCGACCGTCAGCCGTGGGCCACCGACAGCGCGATCGTCTACGACGACGGCAACAGCATCGTCCTGACGGCCGGCGAGTCGGTGATGACCGTGCCCGTGCCGCCGCCGTGGCCCCGGCCAAAAGCCGCAAGCACCGCAAATCGCCGGGCCAAGACCGAAAAACGGTCGGGCAGGCGCGCAGCGGCTGCGACTGGCGCCGGGGCTGGGGCTGGCGCTGTCGGCGGGGCTGGCGCTGGGCTCGGGGCGCGAGAGGCCGGCCCGCGCGGAGGGGCGCGGCACTGGGTGCGGCCCGATGTCAAAGCCCGCCGCAAAGCGGATCCGGCGGCGCCGCAGCGGACGGCGGATCAGCTTGTCGCGGCCCTGCGGGACTCGCGGACCCGGTCGCTCGCGCTGAGTCCGCTGCCGCCGCCGCCCGAGATCGAGGTGCCGCGGCGGCCGCTTCTTTTGTACGCGGCGTGGGCCGTGGCCACCGCCGGAACGACCCTGATCTTGACGTGAGAAGTCCGGAACGGAAACACGAGGCGCGTAGCGTACGAACGTGGATCTGAACACTGTCGCCGAAGTGATCAGCCCCGCCGAGGTGGGCCAGTGGCGCCCGGGTGACGCCTGGCTCGGCGGCGGGACGGCCCTGTTCGCCGAGCCGCGCCCGCACCTGACGCGGCTGCTCGACCTGACCGCCGCCGGCTGGCCCGCCCTCACCGAGACCCCGGACGGGCTCGAGATCGCCGCCACCTGCACGATCGCCGAGTTCGCGGCGAGCGGGCACGACATCGTCGAGAAGTGCTGCCACGCTTTCCTGGCCTCGTTCAAGATCTGGAACGTGGCGACAGTGGGCGGCAACCTGTGCGCCGCGCTGCCGGCCGGGCCGATGATCGCCCTGGGGGCCGCGCTCGACGGGACGTGCCTGCTCCAGGGCCCCGACGGCGAGCGCACGGTCGCCGTGAAGGACTTCGTCACCGGCGACGGCACGACCGTCCTGCGGGACGGCGAGCTTCTCCGGTCACTCCACCTGCCCGCGGAAGCGCTCGCCTCCGTGACCGCGTACAGGCAAGGGTCTTTGCATGCCCACGGACGGTCCGGAGTGTTGCTGATCGGGCGGAGGGACGCCGAAGGCGGCCTGACGCTGACCGTGACCGCCGCCACCCGGCGCCCGTTCGTCCTGGTCTTCCCGCGGGAGCCGAGCGAGGAGCAGTTGCAGGTGGCGCTGGCCGAGCGGATCCCGGACGGCGCCTATCTGGACGACGTGCACGGCCTGCCAGCCTGGCGGCGCCACATGACCCGGCTCTACGCGGAGCAGATCCGGCGGGAGCTGCGGCCATGAGGATCAACCAGCGGGACCACGACCGCCCACCACGCCCCGGTCAGTGCTTGCGCACGTATCTTCGCGAGGAAGGCTGCTTCGGCGTCAAGAAGGGCTGCGACACCGGCGACTGCGGCGCCTGCACGGTCCACGTCGACGGCGAGCCGGTGCACTCCTGCGTCTACCCGGCCTTCCGCGCCGCCGGCCGCGACGTCACCACCATCGAGGGCCTCGACGATCACCCGGCCCAGCGGGCCTTCCTGGACGCGCAGGGATTCCAGTGCGGCTTCTGCACGGCCGGCTACATCATGACCGCGGCCGCCCTCACCGACGACCAGCGCGACGATCTGCCGAGAGCTTTCAAGGGCAACCTCTGCCGGTGTACGGGCTATCGCGCGATCGCCGACGCGATGGACGGCGTGGTCAACGCGTGTGTGCCCACCGAGGGCAAGGCGGTCGGCGCCGGGCTCGGCGCCCCGGCCGGCCCGGACGTGGTGACCGGCCGGGCCCGTTACACGTTCGACCTCGACGTGCCCGGCGTGCTCCACATGAAGGTGCTGCGCTCGCCGCACGGGCACGCCCGGATCGTGGCCGTCCGCACCGAGGCCGCCCTGGCCGTGCCCGGCGTCGCGCTGGTGCTCACCCCGGCCGACGATCCGGGCCGGCTCTTCTCGACGGCCCAGCACGAGAACGCCTCCGAGGACCCGGCCGACACGAGGGTGCTCGACGAGGTGGTGCGTTTCGTGGGCCAGCGGGTGGCGGCCGTGGTGGCCACCTCGGAGGCGGCCGCCGAGGAGGGCTGCCGGGCGCTGGCGGTGGAGTACGAGGTGCTCCCCCACGTGCTCACCGCCGAGCAGGCGATGGCCGAGGGCGCCCCGCTCGTGCATCCGGGCGGGAACGTCGTGGGCCAGTTGCACGCCTCGCTGGGCGACGTGGAGGCCGGGTTCGCCGAGGCCGACGAGATCTACGAGGAGACCTTCTCCACGCCGCGGGCACAGCACGCGAGCCTGGAGACGCACGGGGCGACCGGCTGGATCGACGACGACGGCCGCCTGGTCATCCGGTCGAGCACGCAGACCCCGTTCCTGACCCGGCGGGCGGTCGCCGGCCTGTTCGGCCTGCCGCCCGACAAGGTCAGGGTGATCGCGGGCCGGGTCGGCGGCGGTTTCGGCGGCAAGCAGGAGATGCTGGTCGAGGATCTGGTCGCTCTGGCCGTGCTCCGCCTCGAACGACCGGTCAAGCTGGAGTTCACCCGGGCCGAGCAGTTCACCAGCGCCACCACCAGACACCCCTTCCAGGTCAGGATCAAGGCCGGGGCACGCGCGGACGGCACTCTCACGGCGCTGCAACTCAAGGTCGTTTCCAACACCGGGGCGTACGGCAACCACGGCCCCTCGGTCATGTACCACTCCTGCCACGAGTCGATAGCGGTGTACCGCTGCGAGAACATGCGCACCGACGCCTGGTCGGTCTACACGAACACGGTCCCGGCCGGCGCCTTCCGCGGCTACGGCCTGGGCCAGGTGTCCTTCGCGGTCGAGTCGGCCCTCGACGAGCTGGCCCGGCGTCTGGACATCGACCCGATCGAGATGCGCACCCGGAACGTGGTCCGCCCCGGCGACGACCTCACCGCCCCCGGCGACCACGCCGACGACCTGACGATCGCCAGCTACGGCTTGGACCAGTGCCTCCAGCACATCCGCGACGCGTCCGGCACACCGGATGTCTCCCCGGACGGATGGCTCGCCGGGGAGGGGATGGCCATCGCGATGATCGCGGCCGGGCCACCCGGTGGGCACTACGCCGACGCGACAGTGACGCGGCTCGAGGACGGGCGCTTCGAGGTCGCGGTCGGCACGGCTGAGTTCGGCAACGGCAGCTCGACCGTGCACTGCCAGATCGCGGCCGACGCCCTGGGCGTGTCCACCGACCGCGTCGTTCTGCGGCAGTCCGACACCGATGTCGTGCGGCATGACACCGGCGCCTTCGGGTCCACGGGTGTCGTGGTGGCCGGTCAGGCTGTTCTGCGCGCGGCCCGGGCTCTGCGGTCCGCGATGGACGCCGGCTCGGCGGTGACCAGCGCCGACGGGCACTGGACGGGCAGCCCGCGGTCGGTGGCCTTCAACGCGCACTGGTTCCGTGTCGCCGTCGACCCGGACACCGGGGAGACGCGGATCCTGCGCAGCGTGCACAGCGCCGACGCCGGCACCGTGATGAACCCCCTCCAGCTTCGCGGGCAGATCGAGGGTGGTGTCGCCCAGGCGCTCGGGGCCGCGCTGGCCGAGCACGTCGACATCGACGGCGACGGGCGGGTCACCACGGCCGGGTTCCGGCAATATCACCTTCCGACGTACGCCGATGTGCCGCGCACGGAAGTTCTCTTCGCCGACACCGACGACGCCATCGGGCCGCTGGGGGCCAAATCGATGAGCGAGAGCCCCTTCAACCCGGTGGCGCCGGCGCTGGCCAACGCGCTGCGCGACGCCACAGGCGTACGGCTGACGCAATTGCCTTTCACCCGTGACCGGATCTGGTCGGCTCTGCGGCGGGCTGCTGACTCAACGGGAGCGTGATGGTGAACGTGCTGCCCTGACCCAGATCGGAGCGGGCGGTGACCGTCCCGCCGTGCTCGCTGACGATGTTGCGCACGATGGCCAGGCCCAGACCGGAGCCCTGCACGGCCTGGTGCATCGCGTTGGACGCCCGGTGGAACGGGGTGAACAGGCCCGGCAGATCGTCGGGCGGAATGCCGATGCCGGTGTCGGTGATCTCGATGACGACCTGGTCGTTCGCCGTGCCCACGCGGCATTCGAGGCGGCCGCCCGGGTCGGTGAACTTGATCGAGTTCTCCAGGAGGTTGCGCAGCGCCCGTTCGAGCTGACCGGCGTCGCCCAGCACCCAGGCCTGCTCGGTGCTCACGTCCCAGCGCAGGTCCTTGGCCCTCGCCGCCGTGCCCAGGCTCTCGTAAAGGCCGTCGACCACGCCGGCCACGTCGACCGGCACCGCCTCGGCGCCCACCCGCTCGTTCGAGCGGTCGAGCAGCAGCAGGTCGGCCACCGTCTCCTGGAGGCGGTTGGCGTTGCGCAGGATCGCGTCGAGCCCCCGCTTCTGAATCGGCGTGAAACTGTCGTCCTCGTCCTCCACCAGCATCTCGGTGTAGCCGAGGATGCTGGTCAGCGGTGTCCGCAGCTCGTGGGTGACGGTCGAGACGAAGACGTCCTTCTGCTCGTCGAGCACCCGCAGCTCGTTGATCAGCCGGGCCTGGCGGAGCTGGAGCCGGAACTGGTGCACGTTGTGGTCGATCTCGCGGGCCAGCGCGGCCAGCAGCCGCTTCTCCTCGGGGGTCCACTCCGGTCCGCCGGACCGGACCACGCAGATCATGCCGGGCGGGCAGCCGGAATCGCCGCTCATCGCCACGGCCAGGCCGCCGGGCAGCGTGGCCGGGGTGATGGCCTGACCGGGCACGGCGCTCTTCAGCTCGTCGATCACCATCGGGTCGAGGGTGGCCGCGTTCGGCGGCCAGTGCACCTCGAAGTGGTCGCCGGGCTGGAGGGTCACCCGGCCGTAGACGGCGCCGGCGCCCATCGCGTTGCCGACCAGCATGGCCATCCGCCAGGCGGTCTCCTTGGGATCGCCCTCCGAGCGCAACTCGGCCGCGACGGCCTGGCGCAGCTCGCTACGGGCGGTGCGGGCCCGCTCGGCGGTGATCAGCCGCTCGGTCTCGGCGGCCAGATCGTTCACCGAGCCGGCCACAGCCTTGAGCTCGCCCGGCCCGACCGGCTGGGCCCGGGCGGTGAGGTCGCCGCCGGCCAGCCGCCGCAGGGTGACCCGGATGTCCTCGAGCGGGGCCAGCAGATGCCGCTGGTGCAGCAGGGCCAGGCCCATCCCGGCCAGCACGACGATCACGGCCAGCGCGCCGAACAGCAGGGTGGCGGCCCTGGTGTCGCCACGCTCGTCACGGGCCAGGGATTCGCCGTACGCGTCGATGGCGGCCGTGACGTCGGAGTTGGCGGTGCGCAGCCCGTCGAACAGCTCCTTGCCGCGGGCCAGCCGGGCGGCGTCGGCGTCGGCCCCGCCCGCGTTCACGATCGGGATCGCGTACGCGTAGAGCCAGTTCTCGGCGGCCTCGCGCTGGCTCTGCAACAGGCGGCTGACCTCGGGGTCGTCGACGATCGCGGCCAGATTGTCGAGCGCCGCGAACGCGGCCGAGCGCCCACTGTCGTACGGCTGAAGGAAGGCTTCGTCGCCGGTCAGCTGATAACCCCGTACGCCGGTCTCGGCATTGGTCATCTGCTGCATCACGGCCTGGTTGGTGTCGTGCAGGACGTCGACCCGCTCGGTGTGGCCCATGTGCTCCACCCGCAGCCGGTCGCTGACCACGAACTGACCGATGATCAGCACCAGAAAGAGGGCGAGCAGGCCCGCGAAGCCGCCCGCGACACGGATGCGCAGCGACGAGAACATGCTCCGGTCGACCCTCACGCCGGCCGTCCGGGCGAGGGAAGGGTGAACCACACCGTCGTGCCGCCGCCCGGCGTCTCCTCGGCGTGGATCTCGCCGCCGTGCCGGTCGACGATCCGCTGGCAGGTGGAGAGCCCGACGCCGTGCCCGGTCCCGGCCGACGGGTCGACCTGGGCGAACATCTCGAAGACGCGGTCGCGCTGCTCGGCCGGGATGCCGCGGCCGTTGTCGGCCACGTCGATCCGCCAGCAGCTGTGCTTCAGCGGCACGGCGGTGATCTCGATGCGGCAGGGGCGGTCGGGGCTGCGGTACTTCAGGGCGTTGCCGATCAGGTTCTGCAACAACTGGCGTACGAGGACGGGGTCGCCCTCGATCACCGGAAGATCGTCGTCCACCGAGACGGTCGCGCCGGCCATGCCGCCCCGCAGGTCGGTCAGCGCCAGCTCGACCAGCTCGGCCAGCGGGGTCGGCTCGGGCTGATAGGGGGCGTTGCCGGCCCGGGCGTACGTCAGCAGCGACGTGATCAGGCGTTGCATGCGGCCGACGGCGCGGGTGCCGGCGGCGATCCACTTCTCCGACTGCGGATCGGCGCCGGACATCCGCTCGTCCAGCAGCTCCAGATAACCGCTGACCACGCTCAGCGGGGCGGCCAGATCGTGGCTGACCACCCCGGCGAACTGCTCCAGCTCGGTGTTGGAGCGGCTCAGCTCGGCGATCGTGGCCGCCCGCTCGGCGTGCGCCAGCTCCAGCTCGGCGTGCTGCTCCAGCACCACCCGGGCCTGACGGCGGCGCTCGAACAGGGCCAGGATGACCTGGGCCAGGTCACGCAGCCGGTCCAGCTGCTCGGGCCGCAGCTCGTGCACCTCGTTGTGGAAGACGCAGAGCGAACCCAGTGCGTAGCCCTGCGGCGTCACCAGCGGGACCGACACGTAGAACCGGACGTCGGCCAGCTTCCCGGTCACCCACGGGTTGTCGACGTACGTCGGGTCGGTGCGGGCGTCGGGCAGATAGGTGAACTCGCCCGACTCGAAGCGGATCGCGCACATCGAGTCGTTCCGGTCGGTGTCGCTGCCCTCGAAGCCGGTGGTGGTGAGCTGGCACTGCCGGTTCTCGTCGATCAGGTTGAGGGTGGCGGTGGGCACCCCGGCCAGCGTGGCCGCCACCCGGACGACGGCTTCGAGCTCGTCGCCGGCCGGGGCGTCCAGCAGGCCGTACTCGTGCAGCGCCGCCAGGCGGCGCTGCTCGTGGGCGGTCCTCACTTGGTTCTTGTCGGCAGCCAACCGCCCTTCCCTGAGTGCTTGTCCGCTTTATCGGCCTCTATCCCCCGAAGGCGATGGCGCTGCCGGGCGGGGTGAAGTCCTGCGACTCGTCACCGGCGGCGTATTTCAGCGTCTTCGCGACAGCGGTGACCACATCCGCCTCGACGCCCGAGCCGACGTGGTCGGAGGGGTTGACCGGGTCGTTGGCGATGCCGGCGGCGGCCACGGTCGGCGTGAAGCCGACGAACGTCTCCGTGCGGTTGTCCTCGGTGCTGCCGGTCTTGCCGGCCACCTGGACGCCGCCGAAAATACTGGCCACCTGGGTGCCGGTGCCGCCGTCACACTTGCCGTACGAGCTCTGCTGACCCACCGGGCAGCGCGCGGCGTCCGTCGCGGCCCGGGCCACCTCGGTGTCGAGGACCTTCTTGCAGTTCGTCGAGACCGCGACCTTCTCACCGTCAGGCTTGGTGATCGAGGAAATCGGGAGCGGTGAGCAGTACGTCCCCTCGGACGCCACTGTCGCATAAGCCGAGGCGAGTTCGAGCGGGGTGGTGTCGATGACGCCGAGCGTGAACGAGCCCCACGAGCCGGCGCTGCTCTCGGCCTGCTTCTTGTCGGCCGGGTTGGCGAAGCTGATGCCCAGGCGCTGGGCCATCTCGACCACGGCGGCCGGACCGACCTGCTCCTCGAGGCGCACGAAATAGGTGTTCACCGAACGACCGAAGCCGTCCCACATGGTGCGGAAGCCGTCCATCCAGGCCGGGTTGTCGTTGCCCGGGCAGTACTTGCCGTCGCAGTTGCCCGGCCCCCAGTCGGTCCATTCGGTGACCAGCGGCGACTTCGTCTCGTATCCGGTGCTCAGCGGCAGGCCCTTCTCCAGGGCGGCCAGCATCGTGAACATCTTGAAGGTCGAGCCGGACGGATAGCCGTAGAGGTCCTTACCGCCGCTGACCAGCGGATTCACGGTGTCGGTGGTCTTGACCGCGCTGCCGTAGTGGCGGTTGACGGCGAGCGCGAGCACCTTGCCGGTGCCGGGCTGGACCACGGCGATCGGCAGCGTCTTGGAGTTCTTCAGCCCGTAGACCGAGCGGGACTCGGCGGCCGCCTTCTTCTGGATGTCCGGGTCGAGCGTCGTCACGATGGAGTAGCCGCCGCGGCGCAGCGCGTCGTCGCGCTCGGCGACCGTCTTGCCGAACTGCGGCTGCTCCTCCCACCAGCGCTGTACGTAGTCGCAGAAGAAGCCCCAGCCGTCGGTCTCGCCGCTGGCGTCGACACAGCCGTTGGGCGGGGTCGTGCCCGAGTAGGTGAGCTTCTCCTTGGCCGCGGCGTCGCTCTGGGCCTGGGTGATCATGCCGGCCTTGACCATGGCGGCGAGCACGTAGAGCTGGCGCTCGCGGGCCTTGGCCTTGGAGCCGCCGATCGGGTTGTCGGCGTCCGGCGACTGGACGATGCCGGCGATCAGCGCCGACTGGGCCAGGTCGAGCTTGGCCGGGGTGGTGTTGAAGACGCGGCGGGCGGCGGCCTCGATCCCGTACGCACCGTTACCGAAATAGACCAGGTTCAGATAGTTCTGCAGGATCTGCTTCTTGCTGAGCTTGGTCTCGAGCTGAATCGCGTACTCGATCTCGCGGAGCTTGCGGGCCGGGGTGTCCTCGGTCGCCGCGGCCCGCTCCGACGGGGTCAGCGTCGGGTCCTCCTTGAGCACGTTGCGCACCAGCTGCATGGTCAGCGTCGAGGCGCCCTGCGCGGCCTCGCCACTGCTCGCGTCCTTGACGAAGGCGCGGGCCAGGCCCTTGAGGTCGACGCCGCCATGGTCGTGGAAGCGGGTGTCCTCGGCCGCGACGATCGCCTTCTGCATCACCGGTGAGATCTGGGCCAGTGTGACGTCGTGCCGGTCCTCGTCGTAGAACGTGGTGATCAGCGTCTTGCCGTCGTTGGCGTAGATCCGGGTGACCTGGGACGCCGAGGGGCTGAGCAGCTGGGCCGGCAGCTCGTCGGCCTGACTGTTCTGCCAGTGCGCCCCCGCGCCCAGCACCACGCCGAGCGGGATGGCGGCCACCCCGACCAGGGCGCCGATGAGCACCAGGACCCCACCCAGGCGGCCCAAGGCGCGTCTCTTCTCGGTCATCGGCAAGTCCCTCCCAGGTCTGTTGATCAACCCGTAACACCGATTCCTGAGAACAACCTGGGTTTTGTTACCGATCCGTAATTTATCTCACGTCATATACGTGTGGTTACCGTCACAGGCCATTTGGCGCGGGGATTCGCCCGAATTGATGCGCGTCGTTCTTGATGTTGTCACGCAACGTTATCAAGATCCAGTGAGCTGGGTTACTGACTAGTAGCCAAGCCTCTTGTAACCCGCTGACCAGAGCGGCAACATTTCCCGCACGTTAAGCGACGGCATCGACGGACCTCTCTGCGCGCCGACCGTAGCCGTCTCCACCACTAGGAGGTTCCGTGAAGGATGCGCAAGGCGATCCGGCGTACGGACGCACCAACTGGCGCCGTTTCGCCGTAGCGGTGGGCGTGCCCACCGTGGTTGCCGGGGGCCTGGTCGTCGCCCTGGCCCAGGGCGCGCTGGCCGCCAGCTTCTCGATCTCGGGCACGCAGTTCAAGCTCTCCGCCGACCGGCTCGAGGGTCAGGGCTTCACCCAGTACAGCGGCCCGCTGGAGAAGAAGAACGGCCAGAAGATCCCGGCCGCCATGTCGGGCATCAACACCGCCAGCCTGACCAACCTGTGCCAGTCGGTGGCGGCCGGACCGATCACCCTGCGGATCGAGGCCGGTAAGGACCCGAAGAACCCGGTCGAGGCCGAGGACCTGCTGATCGGCATGTCCGAGCTGAGCGGTAACGCGACGTTCGAGGACATCGACATCGGCCAGGACGCCTCGACCCTCACCCGGGACGGCCGTCCCGTGGAGGAGCACGGCGAGGAGGGCAGCTTCGGCCAGCAGGCGCGCACCGTCACCATCGACGGCCTGCGCCAGAAGGCGTACTCGACCTCGGCGTCGACCTTCCGGCTGAGCGGCATGAGCCTCAAGCTCTACGTCGGCCAGTCCGGCAAGGAATGTTTCGAGGGCTGACACGCACCACCGGGGCTCGCGGAACAGATCGTCCGCGGGCCCCACTCCTTTCTTTCTCGTTCGACTTTTCGGAAGGCAGCAGACTGTGGCGACGGACGACTTCTGGAGCAGGTTCCGCCGGTGGCGGCGCGGCCGGCCGTTCTGGGGCGGGCTCTTCCTGCTGTTGTCCGGCGTGGAGATGTTCCTGAGCGCCAACCTCGACCTGGGCGACATGGAGCTGCACCTCGGTCCGCAGGGCTTCCTCTCCTACCTGCTGCCGCTGATCATGCTGCTCACCGGGGCGCTGACCTGGGCCTCGCCGGCGCAGCGGCTGTTCTACGGCATCGTCGGGCTGCTGACGGCGCTCTACTCGTTCCTGGGGCTCAACCTCGGCGGCTTCATCCTCGGCATGATGCTTGGCATCGTCGGTGGCGCGCTGGTGATCGCCTGGGGCCCGCCGCGGGCCAAGCCGGCCGCCGACGCCTGGGCCGACCCTGCCGCCTCCCCCTCCCCCTCCCCTTCCCCTTCGCCCTCCCCTCGCGAGGACTCCGACGGCCCCGGTTTCGACGACACCGAGATCGCCGGGCACGACGACCGGCCTACCCGGCCGATCCTGCGGCCCGCCGACAGCGGCGACACCGCGATCATCCCGGGAATGCCGCCGGCATCGGACGACCCGCGCGGCGGGACGCACCCGCGGGCGCTGAGCGTGATCCTGCTGGTCGTCGCCGTCACCAGTAGCGTCCTGATCGCCGGGAGCAACATGCCGGCCAAGGCGGTGACCTGCCCCGAGGGTCTTCCGTCGCGGTCCTTCTCGTCGGCGCCGGCCTCCACGCCGGCCGACCCCGATCCCGTCTCCTCGGCGCCGTCCCTCCGGGCCGGCGCCACCCGGACCGTCGCTCCGAAGACGGTCACCAGCAAGCCGGCGGCGGGCGGGTCCAGTACCCCCGCGAGTCCCGCCTCGCCGCCGGCTGCCACTTCCGCGCCGGCCAAGTCGACAACCCCCGTCAAGGACGGGGTCGAGGACTTCTTCGACGGCCTCGGCAACCTGCTCGGGATCGGCGACGACTCCACCCCGAGCACGTCGCCGGAGCCGTCGGAGTCAGGGTCCGCGCCGGCGTCCGCCCCCACCACGAGCGCCACCACCACGGCTCCCGCCACCACCCCCGCGGCCGAGCCGACCACGACCGCGCCGTCGGCGGCGGCTCCGCCGTCCGCGCCCCACACGACCCCGCCGACCACCAAACCGGCCGCTTCCCCCAGCGTCGAGGAGATCCCCTGCCTCGGCCCGCGCGTGATGGGCAAGGTGGCCAGCGCCGACGACATCCCGCAGGTGTCGGAGAAGCCCGGCGTCATGGAGGTCGATTCCCTGACGATGTACGAATCGACGTACGACGGCGTGGTCGACATGCCGACCGCGAAAGGCAGCTTCAAGGCGCTGAAGTTCAGCATGGACAAGGCGGTGAACAAGCCGTTCACCCTGACCATCGCCGAGCCCGGCAACGCCACGACAGTGATCAAGAGCAACGAGCTGGTCACGGACAAGAACGTGCGCTTCTACACCCCGAAGTTCGAGGGCAAGCTGTTCGGCCTGATCCCGGTGACGTTCACCCCGGAGCAGCCGCCGCCGCTGACGCTGCCGGTGCTCTGGTTCACGGACGTGACGATTCAGCTGGCGTATGTCCGCTGCGACACGCTGACCGCGGCGCCCCTCGACATCAGGGAGACCGCCTAGCCTTCCAAGCGGCCACGACGGCGTCGGGGTCGAACGGCCGGAGGATCACCGGAGGCCCGTCCATGAGGCCCACGTTCGCCTGGCGGATCCGCTCGTTGAGCCCGTCCACGCGTTCCCGCACCGCACGCTCGGTCGTGAGCCGGTCGACGATCTCCTCGAGATCCTCGGTCTCGCGGCGCAGGGCCAGGGTGGGCGGCACGACACCGGCGGTGGCTCCTTCACGCCGCAGCCAGTCCTTGACCCACCAGTCGTCGTCGTACTCCTGCCCGTGATCGGCGAAGGGTTTGCCCGTGCCGGCGAGGTTGTCGAATTCCCCGCGCTCAGCCGCCTCCCGAAGCTGCCGATCGATCGACGACTCGTACCAGTGGGCCATGGCCCCATTTTAGTTCTTCAGGGAAGACCGGCCAGCCGGTCGGTTTCGGCGTACGACCGGACGCCCTCCGGCGCCGGCGCACCCTCCTGGATGGCGGCCGCGGTGACGAGCGCCGCGTCGAGGGCGGCCCGGTACAGCAGCGAGCCGGTGCTGATCCGCGCCACGTTCAACCGGGCGAGACGCGCCACGGTCATGCCGGGCAGGAGCAGCACGTTGAGCGGCGCCGGCAGCGCCCGGATCTCATCGTCGTCCCGGATCCCCGGCACGAAGATCCCGTCAGCGCCGGCGGCAAGGTAGGCCTCGGCCCGCGTGGCGGTGTCGCCCTGACAGGTCCCGAGCCAGTAGGTGTCGATGCGGGCGTTCACGAAGAGCCCCGGCACCCGCTGCTTGATGGCGGCGATGAGCTCCGCCTGCTCGGCAACCGGCGCAAGCCCGTCAGGGCCCCGCCCGTCTTCGACGTTGATCCCGGCCGCCCCCGCCGCGTGGAGCTCGGCGGCGAAGTCCGCACCCGCGCTCTCCACATCGACGGTGAGCGGCACCCGAAGCCCGTTGACCCGCCGCACCAATTCCAGCGTCCGTTCCTGGGCCAGCCCCGCCCCGTCCGGCACCCCGGAGGCGGCCGCGATGCCGAGGCTGGTGGTCCCGACAGCTTCGAAGCCGGCCTCGGCCAGCGCGAACACGGACGCCACGTCCCACGCGTTGGGCAGCAGAAGCGGCGTCCCCGGCCGGTGAAGCGCATGAAAATCGGTCATGCGGACGACGCTAGGCCCCGCACACTTCGGCCCCGTCCGAACCGTTCATGTCGCACCCCCGGCGTAGTTTGACCAGTGGCCCGCCCAGTCCCCGAAAGGACCCCGCCGATGTGCCGCAACATCCACCAGCTGCACAACTTCGAACCACCAGCCACCCACGACGAGATCCACGCCGCCGCCTTGCAGTACGTCCGCAAGGTAGCCGGCTCGACCCGCCCTTCCCAGGCCAACCAGGAGGCCTTCGACCGCGCCGTGGCCGCCGTAGCCGCCGCCACGGCCGACCTGCTGGGCGACCTGGTGACCACCGCCCCACCAAAGAACCGAGAGGAAGAGGCAGCAAAGGCCCGAGCCCGAGCCGAACGCCGCTACGCTTCCTGACCCCCGCCCGGCCCCGCCGCGCGCCTTGCGCGGCTTCGGAGCCGTCAGCGGGTCGCGGTGATCAGCTCGGTGTGCTTGCGAATGCGGAAGTGCCCCTCCGCCTCGATCCGCGCCTGGACGAGATCGCGGGCGGCTGCGAGCTGTGCACCGGTGAGCGGCTCGCCCGAGAGGCTGGCGAGATAGGCGACCACCGGCTCGGCGTCCGGAACCAGCAGGTCGCTCGGGTAGGCCTCGGCCACCACGTCCCGGAAGTACCGCCCCACGGCCACTGGCGCGTCCTCGGCCGGGAAGTTGCTGCGAGCGGCCGAACCGTTCACGTCCGGCTTGCCCACGGCCGCCGCGACCGCGAACAGCTCCTCCATGTGCCCGCGCCCGTTGGTGGCCACGTAAAGCCGCCCACCCGGCCGCAGCACCCGCGCGAACTCCCGCAGCGCCAGCTCCGGCTCGTCGACGTGGTACAGCATGTGGTTGGCGATGACCGCGTCGAACCGCCCGTCCGCAAACGGCAGATCCGTCGCATCGCACCGGCGCACGTCCGCCCCCGCGACGTCCTCGAGCCGCTCGCACATGGCCGCCGAGAAGTCCGTGAGCGTGAGCCGCAGCCCTGGCCGCCGCGGATTGAGATGCCGCCACAGCTCACCGGTCCCCGCGCCCACCTCGAGCACGTCCCCCGCGCTCGGCAGCCGCTCCCCCAGCCACGGGAACCATCCCTGCGGATTGCTCCCGTACGCGTGAATGGCTATCCGCGCGGTCAGGTTCTCGGTAGTCCCCGCATACTGCTGCACTGCATCATCCGACGGCATCCTCACGGCCGCGAAGCTACCGACATAGATCAACCCCTCTCGCGCGCTTTAGCTGGGTGGGCGGGTCCACTGCATGGAGAAGCCGGTCAGGGCCCGGTGGGTGCGGATCTCCATGGCCGTGCCGAGGATGGTCGCCCGATCGACCACCACGGCTAACCCGTCGGGGTCGTAGGTGACCCGCTCGGAAAGGAACACGGGTGCGCCGGGCGGCTGGTGCAGCAGCTCGGCCGTCTCGTCGTCGAGAACGCCAGGTCGGATCACCTCGTTCGCCTTGTGGACGATGACGCCGCGGGAGGCCAGCACGGCGTACAGGGACTTCTCGCTGAGATCCGCCTCCTCCAGCTCGCGGTTGCGGACGTACGAAAGCTGGTGGACCACAGGCCGGCCGGACAGCAGCCGGAGGCGTTCCAGCCGCACCACGGGGAACCCGTAGTCCAACAGCGCCGCGGCCCAGGCCGGGGGATGCGCCAGCCCCTGGCCCAGCACGTATGTCGACACCGTCTGGCCCTGCTCGCGCAGGTCCTCCTCGAACCCGCGCATCGAATGCAGCTGGTACGTCGGGCGCGGCTCCGTCACGAACGTGCCCCGGCCGGGCTGCTGCGACAGCAGCCCGTCGTTCTCCAAGCGCTGCAAGGCCTGGCGCAGCGTCGCGAGCGTCACCCCGTACGAGGCGCTGAGCTCACGCTGCGGCGGCAACGCAGCACCCGGCGGCAGCTCGCCGTCACGGATCTTCGTGGTCAGGTCATCGGCGATCACCTGATACTTCGGCAGTCGCGTAGTCAGTGGAATCCTCCAGAGCTGCGGCGAGGCTCGCGACGGTCTCCCGTAGTTCCGCCGCCGTGGCCCCGTCAAGAACCCTACGCATCAGCGCGGATGCCACCACCACCCCGTCCCCGGCGCGCCCGGCCTCGGCCGCCTGCTCCGGCGAGGAGACGCCGAACCCGATGAGCACCGGCCGGTCGGTGACCGCTTTGACCCGCGCCGCGAGCCGTCCGGCGGAGTCGCCGAACGATGCTCGTTCGCCGGTCGTGCCCATCACGCTGACCGCGTAGATATAGCTGTCGCCCAGCCCCGCGATCTCGGCGAGGCGATCGTCGGGCGTGACCGGCGCGACCAGCGGAATGAGGTCGATACCGGCGGCGCCGGCGGCCCCGGCCACCGGCGCCGCCTCGTCCACGGGCAGGTCGGGAACGATCAGCCCGCTGACGCCAGCGTCGGCCAGCTCGCGGCAGAAAACGGCCGCGGAGCGGTGGAACACGAGATTCGCGTACGTCATGACGATCAGTGGCACCCGCAGTCGGCCCCGTACGGCACGAAGGTCGTCGAGGATCGACGCCACTGTCGTGCCGCGGGACAGCGCCCTGTCGGACGCCTCCTGGATGGTGACGCCGTCGAGCATGGGATCGGAGAAGGGCAGGCCGATCTCGATCGCCGTCGCGCCCGCCTCCTGGTAGGCCAGCAGGTAGTCGGTCCAGTCGTCGGTGATGCCGCCCGTGACGTACGGGACGAGGGCCGTCATGCCGCACCGCCGGGAAGCGTCGCCATGTCTTTGTCGCCCCGGCCGGACAAAGTGAGGATCACCCGCGAGCCGGTCGGCAGGTCGGGCGTGCCCGCGGCGCGCAGCACCCAGGCGACCGCGTGGGCCGACTCGAGCGCGCAGATGATGCCCTCGGCGCGGGCCAGCCGGCGGACCGCGTCGACCACCTCGGCGTCATCGACCGTCCGGTATTCCGCGCGCCCGATGGCGCCCAGGTGGGCGTGCTCGGGGCCGATGCCGGGATAGTCGAGGCCGGCCGCTATCGACTCCGCCTCGGCGACCTGGCCCTCCGCGTCCTGAAGGACCATCGAGCGGGCGCCGTGCACGACACCGGGCGAGCCGCTGGTCATGGCCGCGCCGCCGGCCGCCTCGACGCCGACCAGCCGCGCGCTCGTGTCGACGAAACCCGCGAACGTGCCGGCCGCGTTCGAGCCGCCGCCGACGCACGCCACCACCACGTCGGGGATCGTGGGGCTCTGACGCCGGGCCTCGGCGCCGATCACGCGCTGCAACTCCCGGACCATCCAGGGGTACGGGTGAGGGCCGCCGACCGAGCCCAGCAGGAAGTGGGCGTCGTCCACGTCGGACACCCAGGCCCGCATGGCCTCGTTCGTGGCGTCCTTGAGGGTGCGGCTGCCGCTGGTGACCGGAACGACCTCGGCGCCGAGGGTGGTCATCCGCAGGACGTTGAGCTGCTGGCGCTCGATGTCGCGCTCACCCATGTAAACAGTCGCGCGGAGACCGAGCAGGGCGGCCGCCGTGGCCGTGGCGACCCCGTGCTGCCCGGCGCCCGTCTCGGCGATCAGTCGGGTCTTGCCCATCCGGCGGGCGAGCAGCGCCTGGCCGAGCACGTTGTTGATTTTGTGGGAGCCGGTGTGCGCCAGATCTTCGCGCTTGAGCAGCAGCTCGACGCCGAGCTGGGCCGAGAGGTTACGGGCCGGGGTGAGCGGGGTGGGCCGGCCGGCGTAGACGGCGAGCAGCTCGTCGAGCTCGGCCCGGAAGCCGGGGTCGGCCCAAGCGTCGCGGAAGGCGTCGGACAGGGCGGCGCAGGCCGGCACGAGGGACTCGGGGACGAACCGGCCACCGAAGTCGCCGAAGCGACCGGCGGCCGGTTCCGTCATCAAGGTAGACGTCGTGCTTGTCATGGGGCACGCCTCCAAAAGTTGTAGAACTCTCCGCCGAAGTGTTGCATAACTCGGCGGAGAGTTCTAGAACTATTTGGCAGCGGCCTTGTACAGCGTTTCCGGAGCCACAGCGCCGGCGAAGACCCGGCCGTCGTCAGTCACCAGCACGCTGAATAGAGAACCGGAGAAGAGATGTCCACTGCCCCAGCTCCCGCTCACCTTCGGCAGCATGTCGATCACGCCGTCGAGCTGCTTGCCCTCGTCACCGGTGGCCTTCGGCAGTTTCGCCGTGACCACGGACGCCCAGCCCTCGCCGATCACCTTCGGCTGCTCGCCAGCGGCCGGCTGCTTCGCGGCCGGCTTCCGGGCCTCGGCAGCCTTGTGCTCCTTCTCCAGCTCGGTCTCGAGCTTGCCCGCGTCGGTCTTGTTGACCTTCGTGCCCGGCGGCGGGTTGAAGACGAACTGCTGAGCGTCGGGCGTGTCGAAACTGATCTGCTGGAACGCGACCCGGACGGCCGGATTCACCGCGTCCTTGGCGTAGACGTCGACGCGCAGCGGGATCTTCTTCTCCGCGTCGATCGCCAGGCGCACCTGCCCGATCAGCGACTCGGTCGCCCGCGGGCTGAGCACGAGCTCATAGGCGTCGCGGCCGGCCACCTTGGCCGCACCGGTGGTCGAGACCGCCGTGGTCGGGTCGATGGCGTCGAGCGCCGCCTCGGCCGCGTCCTGCGGCGTCGAGGGGATCCCCGTCGGCAGGGTCGCGGGCTTCTTGTCCACGTCCTTGGGCAGGGTCAGGTGAGTGGCGGTCTTGGCCTTGCTCTGCCAGAGCCAGACGTCGCTGCCGTTGCGGATGACGTCGGTCTCGCCGAGCGTGCTCATGAGCGCCAGCCGGGCCTTGTCCTCACCGGCGTACCAGACGCGGGCGGTGTTGCTGCCCGCGACCAGGTTGACCAGGTCGGCGCCGCCCGAGTCGGCGGTCAGCCCGGCAATCTTCGGCAGGCCCAGGTCGGCGCTCTGCACGATGGTGCCGGACAATCCGTCGACCTTGGCGTTTTGCAGGTCGACGAGCAATTCGGCCGCGCTGCGGTCGGGCAGCGAGGGGTCCGCGCTCGCGACGATCGTTCCCGCCGCTGCGCCGCCCCCGATCACGACCACCGCGGCTGCGGATGGTACGAGCCAGCGAAGGGCCGGCCTCGATCTGAACACGGACACGATGTCCACCTCCCGTTGATCTGCCACCAAGAGTGCGCCGTGGCCGCTGTGACCGGGCTGAGAGCCGCCCCTAGGGGTTGCCCCTCCCATGCAAAGGTAAGGGGGTGCGGTTGCTGGTGGTGGAAGACGAGGCGCGGCTCGCGGCCGCGTTGCAGCGCGGGTTGCAGGCCGAGGGCTTCGCGGTGGATGTGTCCGGCGACGGGCAGGACGGGCTCGAGATGGCCCGTCACGGCGGGTACGACGCGATGATCCTCGACGTGATGCTGCCGCGGCTCAGCGGCTATCGGGTCGTCCGTCAGCTGCGCGCCGAGGGCAACTGGGTGCCGGTGCTGATGCTGTCGGCCAAGGACGGGGAGTATGACCAGGCCGACGGTCTCGACTGCGGCGCCGACGACTATCTCACCAAGCCCTTCTCCTACATCGTGCTGCTCGCGCGGCTGCGGGCGCTGCTGCGGCGCGGCGTGCACGAGCGGCCGACCGTGCTCGCGCACGGCGACGTCGAGCTCGATCCGGCCGAGCGCCGGGTGATGGTCGCCGGGGTCGAGGTGACCCTCACGGCCCGCGAGTTCGCCCTGCTGGAATACCTCATGCGCCGCCCCGGCGAGGTGGTCAGCAAGATCGAGCTGCTCGACCACGTCTGGGACGCCGCGGTGGAGACGGCGCCGAACGCGGTCGAGGTCTACGTCGGCTACCTGCGCCGCAAGATCGGGCGCGACCGGCTCGAGACCGTGCGCGGCGCGGGCTACCGGCTCGCGGCCGTGACGGGAGACTGATGCGCCGGCCGCGCGAGCTCAGCCTGCGCGCCCGGCTGGTGCTCACCTCGGTTCTGGCGCTGACGGCCGGGCTGGCCGCGGGCGGGGTGCTGCTCGTCGCCGTGCTCAACTTCGGGCTGCTGCGCGCGGTGAACGCCGAGGCGCTGGACACGGCGCGGGGCGTGGCCAAGCTGGTCGAGCAAGGTCAGCTGGCCGAGCCGATCCCGGTCAACGCGGCCATGCAGGTGCAGGTCATCGACGCGCAGGGCCGGGTCCTGTCGATCTCGGCCGGCGCCGACCGGCTCATCCCGATGCTGCACCCCGACGAGCTGAGCGGCATGAGCGACGGGAACGTGCGCGAGATCCCCGGCAGCCGGGTCGGGCTCGACGGCGACGCCCGCGTCGTGATGGTGACCGCCGGCCCGCCCACCGATCCCGTGCGGGTGCTGGTCGCGCGGTCCACGAACGACCTGACGCAGGGCGTGCACATCCTGCGCGTGACCCTGCTGATCATGTTCCCGCTGCTGGTGGGTGCCCTCTGGCTGGTGCTGTGGCGGGTGCTCGGGGCGGCGCTCAGCCCGGTCGACGCGCTGCGTGCGGGCGCCGAGGAGATCACCGGGGGCACGCGGGCCGGGCGGCTGCCCGTGCCCGAGTCCCGCGACGAGATCCACCGGCTCGCGGTGACACTGAACGGCATGCTGCACCGGCTCGACGCGGCGCAGGCACGGCAGCGGGCGTTCGTGGCCGACGCGGCCCACGAGCTGCGCAGCCCGCTGACCAACATGCGTACGGAGTTGGAGGTCTCGCAGCGGCTGCCCGACACCGACTGGAACGCGCTCGCCGACGACCTGCTCACCGACGTCGACCGTCTCAGCCGGCTCGTCGACGACATGCTGCTGCTCGCCCGGGCCGACGACGCGGCGCCAGGTCGTGTCGTGGCGGCTCCGTTCCGCGAGGTCGACCTGGGCGCGGTGGTCGGTGACGTGGCGGCCCGCTACCCCTCGGTGGGCTATGTGCGGCCGGCGGCGCCGGTGACGATCACCGGTGAGCCCGACGCGCTCGGCCGGGTGGTGGCGAACCTGCTGGACAACGCGGTGCGCCACGCGAAATCGCGCATCTGCGTCGAGGTGCGCGCCGACGCGGCGTACCGCTGGATCACCGTGACCGACGACGGCCCGGGCATTCCGGAGGCCGACCGGGAGCGGGTCTTCGACCGGTTCACGCGGCTCGACGACGCCCGCGCCCGCGACGCCGGCGGTTCGGGGCTGGGCCTGGCGATCGTTCGCGAGCTGGCCCGCCGTCATGGTGGCACGGTCAGCCTGAGCGATGCCGGCCCCGGCCTCCGAGTGGACGTGCGCCTGCCGGCCGTCCGCTGAGCCACGCGAGAAATGCGGTCCGGGCGAGGTGAGCCGCGCGAGAAATGCGGGCCGGGCGAAGTGGGCGGCGCGAGAAATGCGGGGCCGGGCGAGGTGGGCCGCTGGACTGTGCGGGCCCGGCGCTTAACGGTGGCGAAAAAGTTGGGGCGTGCGGGAACTTTCGTGGGTTGTGGGGCGACCAACGCGGAGTGCCCGGCAACGGGCTGTCCCCCATGCGGAAGGTTGACGACTTCGATGTCCCTGCTCAAGCGCTCGGCCCTGGTGGCCGCCACGGTCGCCGGCCTTACCCTGGCGCTGGCCGCGCCGGCCTCCGCTCACGTCACGGTGAACCCCGACACCGCGACCGCCGGTGGCTACGCCAAGGTGACCTTCCGGGTGCCCAACGAGTCCGACACCGCCTCCACGACCAAGGTCGAGGTGAACCTTCCGGCCGACAACCCGGTGGCCTCGGTCTCGGTCAAGCCGATCACCGGGTGGGACGTGGCCACCACCATCTCCAAGCTGGCCAAGCCGCTCGAGGCGCACGGCGCCCAGATCACCGAGTCGGTTTCGAAGATCACCTGGACGGCCAAGGCCGGCTCCGAGGTCAAGCCGGGGCAGTTCCAGGAGTTCGACGTGTCGCTCGGGCCGCTGCCCGAGTCCGGTCAGATGGTCTTCAAGGCTCTGCAGACCTACTCCGACAACACCATCGTCCGCTGGATCGACGAGCCCACCACCGACGGTTCCGAGCCGGAACACCCGGCGCCGGTGCTGAAGCTGGCCGCGGCGAGCACGACCGACACGGCCGCCGCCGCGCCCACCGCGACCGCCACCGCTGAGGCCGCTCCCGCCGACGACAGCTCCGACGGGCCCGACGCCTTCGGCATCGCGGGTCTCATCGCCGGTGTGATCGCGCTGATCCTGGCACTTCTCGCGTACGCCAAGGCCGGTCGCCGCCCGGCGCAGGACAGCGCGCCCGCCACGAAGCCCTGACACCGTGAAGCCCTGACACCATGAAGCCCTGACGAGGCCGGCCGCGCGAGCGTGGCCGGCCTCGCGCTTTCCCTGCGAGTGGATCACGGGTTTACTACCGGACGTGAATCGCGTTCGTACGGCCTCGCGGGTCTGGCACGGTCTTCTCTTCGCCGTCGTCCTGACCTCGCTGATCATTCAGATCGTGCTCAGCGCGCAGGGGACCGACGCGCCGGCCGTCACGCGGTTCATCCGGCTGTTCAGCTACTTCACGATCCAGAGCAACGTGCTGGTGCTGCTCGCCGCGGGCACCCTCATGATCGATCCGGGGCGCGACGGACGGGTCTGGCGCGTCCTGCGGCTCGACTCGCTGCTCGCGATCATCGTGACGGGCATCGTGTACGCCACGATCCTCGCCGGCGAATCCGACCCGCAGGGCGCCGGTTGGTGGTCCAACCTGGGTTTCCACTACATCGCGCCGTGGGCGGCACTGGCCGGTTGGCTGCTCTTCGGCCCGCGGCCGCGGATCGAGCTCCGGACGGTCGCCTGGGCGTTCGTGTGGCCGGCCGCGTGGATCGGCTACACGCTGGCGCACGGCGCGACCACCGACTGGTTCCCGTACCCCTTCACGGACGCCACCGCGATCGGCTATCCCACCGCCGTCCGCAACATGCTGATGGTCGCCGTCATGGCTGCTGTCTTCGCGGCGATCCTGTGGCTCCTCGACCGCCGCCTGCCCCGGATCGCGACCGAGGACGCCCCGATCCCAGCGTCAGCCGCCGCCGAAAAGAGCTGAGCTGGTCACCGGGGCCGGTCATCCTCCGGCCGCTGAGTCTCACCAGGAGGCCGGACAGGAGGGCCGAAAGGCGGCAAAACGGGCGGCGTGGTCGGCGGTGGTGAAGGCGGGTGAGGTGAATTTCCGGCGGGTGGCGGACGGCGGGCGGGCTGGGGACTGGTCCAGGCTTCGCGGATGTCCTTCTTGGTGGTACGCCACCAGTCGCGGAACTCGGCGGCCAAGTCGGTGATGGCGTGCCTCATTCCCGGGTCGTCCAGGCCCGCGCCCAGCAACTCGGCCAAACCCAGGAACCACAGGAACGGGGTCAGGGCCAAGGCCAGTAGTGGGAGTGGCCACCAGGCCGTCCAGGCGTACAGGAAAAGCAATGTTATGGCGACAGCCGTCAACCCCAGCGCCGTCAGGTCGGCGCGGCGCATCAACGGCGGCAGCAAGCGCAGGCACCGCCACGGCAACCGGCCGGCCGGAATCAGGATGCGGGCGGCGAACCCGGCCATCACCGCGGCCAGGACCGCCGCCATGGCGCGGCCGAACGGGCCCGCCGTGGGCCACCACCACAGGGCGATCAATTGCAGTACGCAGACCAGCGCCGCGCTCGCGGCCAGGCCCCGGCGCAGTCCGTTCAGGACTCCGCGGATCGGCCACGTCATCGAGACGATGTCGGCGCGGGCCGGATTGTCGCGGGCCACGTCGCGCAACGCCCGCATCGACCGGCGGACCCGCAGGCGTTCCGCGTCGAGCATTGCTAGCAGCCACCGGCCGTACGGGTTGCCCGGCGACATGGCCAATGCCGCCCGCGCCGCCACCACCGCCGCCTCCCGGTTGCCGGCGTCGCGTTCGACGTCGGCCACTGTCAGCAGGCCCTCCACCGAGTTCGGGTCCAGGGCCCGCCCGTGCGCGGCGGCCGCTCGGGCCCTCGGGAAGTCCTTGGCCGAGGCCAGCGCCCGGGCCAGCACGAAGTGGCCGGTCGGCTCCGCCGGTTCGAGACGTACGGCCTCGGCGGCGGCCGAGACCGCGTCCCGCGACCGGATCATGACGATGAGGTTCTCGGCCCGTTCCGCGTGGGCGTCGGCGAACTGCGGCGCCGCCGCCACCGCCGCGTCGGCCGTGGCCAGCGCCCCCGCATAGTCGCGCCGCAGGCGCAGGACTGATGCCAGCAGCGTCAGCAGCCGGGCATCGCCCGGGTCCTCGGCCAGGCCGTCGCGCGCGGCCTTCTCCGCCTCGTCGTAGCGGCCCACCTGCGCCAGCCGGTGCGCCCGCCAGTAGGCCCCGGCCCGCTCGCTCAACGGATCTTGCGCTTCTTGAGGTAGGCGGCCAGGTCGTCGTACTCGCCGGACTCGTTGGCGAACATGGCCACGTTGCGGGCCGTGGCGAACCAGCCGTCGGTCGAGGGGCGGACCTCCCGTACGGCGTCGAGCATGTCCTTCTGGTTGATCATGCGGATGTCGCCGCTGGCGATGGAGTCGCGCATGGCGAACTCGGCCGCCGTCTCGCACACGTGGGCCAGGTCGGCGCCCGAGTAGTGGTCGGTGGCGTCGGCCACGCGGCCCAGGTCGATGCCGGCCACCGGGCGGTCGCGCAGGTGGTACTGCAGGATCGCCTCGCGCGCGGGTTTGTCGGGCGGGAGCACCAGGACCGTACGGTCGAGCCGGCCCGGACGGCGCAGCGCCGAGTCGATGTCCCACGGCGCGTTCGTCGCGGCCAGCACGAAGACGCCGTCGTTGTTGCCGTCGACCCCGTCGAGCTCGGTCAGCAGCTGGTTGACCACCGTGCGCATCGACGACGAGCTCAGCTGGCTGCGCTTGTGGCCCAGCGCGTCGATCTCGTCGAGGAACAGCACGCAGGGCGCGTGGCCGCGGGCCGAGTCGAACAGGTCGTGCAGGTTGCGCTCGGAGCTGCCCACCCACATGTTGAGCACGTCGGTGATCGACAGGGAGATGAACGAGGCGCCCATCTCGCCGGCCACCGCGCGGGCCAGGAACGTCTTGCCGCAGCCGGGCGGGCCGTAGAGCAGCAGGCCGCCGCGCAGGCTCTTGCCGAACAGGCTGCGCAGCTTGGGGTTGCGCATCGGGCCCAGGAAGGAGATCTCGAGGCGCTTCTTGACCTCCTGCATGCCGCCGACGTCGGCCAGCGTGACCCTCGAGGTCTCGATGTCGAAGGTCCGGTCGGCGTGACCCTGCACGGGGTCGGGCTCACCGTCGGCGCGGGTGAAGCGCGGCGGCACCACGTCACCGAACTCCTGCTCCATGGCGGCCCAGTCGACGTCCTGCGCGGGGGTGGGGGCCGCGGGCGGAGGCGGCGACGAGGGGGTCAGCGCGGCGCCCATCAGTTTCTGGGCGGTGGCGTTGCCCGGCTCTCGGGCCAGGACCTGGGCGGCGTGCCCGATCGCCTCGCCACCGCGACCGGCCGCCACGAGCAACTCCGCCAAGTGCAGCCGCAACGGAAGGTCGTCCGGGCGGGCCTCCACGGCCGCGATGAGGCTGTCGATCAAGGGGGAGTCGCTCATGACAACGAATTATGCCCGTGCGAAGACCGGGGCCGCCGGGGCGTGTGCCCCGGCGGCCCCGGGCCGACGAAAGGATCAGCCTGGCCGGCGGAAGCCCGCGATGGGCATCCGATCGATCTCCGCCATCCGCACGTGGTCCCCCGTGTGCGGAGCGTGGACCATCAGGCCGCCACCGATGTAGATGCCGACGTGATGGAGGCTTCCTGGGAAGAAGAAGACCAGGTCACCTGGTTGCAACTCGTCCCGCGACACCGCCTTGCCCTCGCCCCACTGGTCTTTCGTGTAGTGGTCGAGGTGCACACCGACGCTGGCCCAGGCCTCCTGGGTCAGACCGGAGCAGTCGTACGTGTTGGGTCCGGCCGACCCGAAGACGTACGGCTTGCCGATCAGGTCGCACGCGCGCTGTGCCGCACGCCCGCCCTTGTCATTGGTGTACGTCACCGGACAGGCACCCAACCGCAGGGGTCCGTCCGAGGCGTCCGCCGAGCCGTACGCCTGGATCCGCAGTTTCTGCAGCGACGTGATCTTCGTCTGGATCGCCTTCTTGCGCGTGGACAGGTCCTTGTCACGCGCGGCGACCGACTTGGTCACGACATCCAGGTCGGACTTGGTGGCGGTGAGCTTGTCGCGCAGCGCCGCCACGCCCTTGATCTGCTCCTGCTGATGACGAGCGAGCTGATCGAGATAGGTCAGCTTGTCGGTCAGCCCGGTTGGCGAGCCACTGATGATCATGGCGTCGAGGGCGTTCGGCGCACCCTGCTTGTACGCGTCGACGGCCAGGCCCTGCACCTGTGCCATCGCCAGGTCGACCTGCACCTGGAGCGGAGTCAGCTGGGCGGCGAGCTTCTTCTGCTGAGCGCGGTTCTTGAGCAGCTGGTTGTGCACATCGTTGTACTGCTCGATGACCGGCTCGAGTTCGTTCCACTGCTTGTCGATCTGAGCCTCGACCGAGGAGGGCGAGGGCGTGGCGTGCGCGACGGCTGGTCCGGTGACAACGACCCCGACCGCCGCGAGTGCGCAGACGAGTCCACGCAGAACTGCGGCGCGGCCGCGCGCCCCAATCCGTTTCACGTTGGGTGTGATGTCCTTTCTTCCCTCGAGCCGCCGACCGGGTTAGCTGACGGGTTCGGACGGGAAGACGCGTCCGGCCGCGAGACATCGCGGCTTCACCCCAACCACTCGGGTCCCCGGTTCGCCACACGGCGATTAGGCGGTGGTCCGTCAGATCGGCCGGGTGGACGATGGGGGGCTGCCGAACCGGGGACCACCGTACTCCGGATCATGTGGAGAACTGAAGCCGCCGCGTCCGGGAAACTGCATGCTCAGGAAGACATACGCAGAGTCACTAGAGCGGCCAGTGGTCCAGCGCACGGTCGAGCCAGGGCACCACCAGGATCACCGTGGGTAGCACCAGCAGACCCACCGCGGCGAGCCCGGCGAGGGCGTTGAGGCCGACGGACACGGTGTGCGGCCTGCCGAGCCGGGCCAGCCGCCGACGCCTGGCGTCACCCGTCGGATCGGCCCGGGCGTCCTCCGCCAGGGGGATGGCATCGGTCAACCGCTCGAGGGCGGCCCGCAGCGGCTCCGCTCCGGCCTTCCTCCGCGCCACGTCGTCCGAGATCATTTCGAGCAGCAGATGTACGGCGTCAAGCGGCGCCCGGCTCCGCAACGGCCCCGGCACGGCGCGATAGAACGCCGTGAACGACTCCATCACCACCTCGTGCCGGTGACGCAGGTGGGTCTGCTCATGGGCCAGGACCGCGTCGACCTGGTCCCGGTCGAGCACCTGGAGCACGCCGTTGCTCAGGACCACGCGCGGCTCGCGGCCGGGCACGCAGTAGGCCAGCGGCAGCGCCCCGTCCAGCACGCGCAGGTTGTCGGGGCCGAGCTCGCGATGCTGCTCGGCCCGGTCGAGCAGGTCGACCAGCTCCCGGTGGCGGGCCCGGCGCACCCGGGAGCGCCGGGTCACCCCGGCCAGCGAGACGATCAGGCGCAGGATGATGACGCCGGCCACGGCCAGGGCGCCGATGAGCGCGGCGGCGGCGACCGGCTTGCCCGAGCCGGCGGCCCGGGTCACCTCGTACGGCGCGGAGAGCACGACGCCGAGCGCGGACAGCACCGCGCTCAGGGTGATCGACTGCCAGAGCAGCACGGCCGCGACAGGGGCCCGGTCGGGCCACTTCGCGCGCGCCAGCGGGCCCGGCACGACCAGCGACAGGGTCAGGCCGAGCGCGCCGAGCAGAAGCGCCGTCACCTCTTGTCGTTGACGGCTTCGATTGCTGCCTTCAGGGCGTCGGGTGACAACTGCCCCATGAAGTAGGCCAGGGCGGCGTCCTGATCGCCGCTGGCGGTGAGCGCGTCGAGCATGAGGCCGGCGGTCATCTCCTCACGAGTCTGCGCGGGCACGTACTTATAAGCACGGTCCTCGTCCTGCTGGATGACGACGCGCTTTTTCGTCAAGCGGTTGAGCACGGTCATCACGGTCGTGTAGGCGAGGTCGCGCTCCCGCAGCCGCTCGTGCACCTGCCGCACGGTGAGCGGCTCCCCCGCGTCCCACAACTGCCGCATGACCTCGCGTTCCAAGTCCCCGAGAGCCATGTATGCCATCTTACACAGACCTACTGCACGCCGTCGTACTACGCGTCGTAGTATCTACTACGAGACGTCGTAGAGGGGGCATTCCCATGGACGTGCTGGACCTGACCCGGCTCCAGTTCGCGGTGGTGACGATCAATCACTACTTCTTCGTGCCGCTGTCGATCAGCCTGGCTGCGGCCGCCGCCGGCCTGCAGATAGCGTGGCTGCGCACCAAGCGGGACGACTACCTGCATCTGACGAAGTTCGTCGGCAAGATCCTGATCGTCACGTTCGCGGTCGGCGTGGTCACCGGCCTTGTGCAGGAGTTCCAGTTCGGGCTCGGGTGGAGCAACTTCGCCAAGTTCTACGGCGACGTCTTCGGCCCGACCCTGGCCATCGAGGGCATGCTCGCGTTCTTCCTCGAGGCGACGTTCCTCGCGCTCTGGTACTTCGGGTGGGACCGCCTGCCCCGGCTCGTGCACACGGCCACGATCGTCATCGTCGCGATCGGCACGGTGCTGTCCGCGTTCATCATCCTGGCCGCCAACTCCTTCATGCAGCACCCGGTGGCGTACACCCTCGATCCGGTGACCGGGCGGGCCCGCCTCACCTCCTTCACCGAGCTGCTGCTGAACAAGGTCAATCTGGCCGCGTTCCCGCACACGCTGGCCGGCGCGATCATGGTGGGCGGGGCGCTGCTGCTGGCTCTGGGCGTGTGGCGGCTCGCGGCCGACGGCACCTTCCGGATCATGGCGCGGCTCGGCGCCTGGATGACGCTGGCCGGCGGGGCGCTGACCGCGCTCACCGGCGACCACCTGGGCAAGGTCATGACCGAGGTGCAGCCGATGAAGATGGCCGCGGCCGAGGCACTCTACGAGACCACCAAGGGCGCGCCGTTCTCGATCTTCACGCTCGGCTCGCCGTTCCCGGACTTCTCGCTGGACATCCCGTGGCTGCTGTCGATCCTGGCCAAGGGCAGCCCGACCGCGACCGTGCAGGGCATCAACGACCTTCAGGCGCAGTACGCCGCCCAGTACGGCCCGGGCTCGTACGTGCCCATGATCCCGGTGGCGTTCTGGTCGTTCCGCGTGATGATCGGCGCCGGCATGCTGGCCGCGGCCGTGGCGGCGTACTACCTGTGGCGTACGAGGAAGAACCGCGAGGCCCCGCGCTGGCTGACCCGCTGGCTGCCGCTCATCCCGATCCTGCCCGCGGTCGCCAACACCTTCGGCTGGATCTTCACCGAGACCGCCCGCCAGCCGTGGATCGCCTTCGGCATCTCGAAGGTCGCCGACGGCATCTCCCCCGGGCTCACCAGCTCCGAGGTGATCGCCTCACTGGCCGGCTTCACCGTCGTCTACGGCATCCTCGCGGTCGTCTGGTTCCGCCTGGTCCGCCACCTCGCGCGACAGCCGCTGGCGCCGCCGCCGGCCACCGTCGCCGAGACCGCCGAACCCGCACCCGTCTACTGAGGGACTACCCATGATCACCTTCTGGTTCGCCGTCGTCGTGCTCGCCTGGGTGCTCTTCTTCGTCCTGGAGGGCTTCGACTTCGGCGTGGGCCTGCTCGGCCCGCTCCTCGGCCGCGACGACCACGAGCGCGGCGCCGCGGTCCGCACGATCGGCCCGTTCTGGGACGGCAACGAGGTCTGGCTGGTCGCGGCCATCGGAGTCACCTTCGCCGCGTTCCCGGCCTGGTATTCCGCCCTGCTCTCCGGCCTCTACCTGCCGATGGTCGTCCTGCTGCTCCTGCTCGCGGTCCGCGGCGTCGCCCTCGAGTTCCGGGGCAAGGGCGACGGTCCCGCGTACCGCCGCCGCGCCGACATCGCACTGGCGCTCAGCTCGCTCGGCATCGTCCTGGTCTGGGGCGCCCTGCTGGCGACGTTCGTCCGCGGCCTGGCCCTGGGCGCCGACAGCTCGGTGACCGGCGGCGGCCTGTCCCGCACCTTGGGCCCGATCTGGTCACCGGAGGCCGGGCTGGGCGCGCTGGCCGCGCTGTTCGCGGCCCTGATGCTGGGCGCCACGTTCCTCGGCCTGCGCACCAGCGGTCCCCTGCGCCATCGGGCCCGCACGCTGGCGCGGTGGCTGGGCACGGGCGGGGCGGTCGCGCTTCTGATCATCGGTTTCGGTACGTCGTCACGCCTGGCCCTGGCCGCCGCGGCCCTCAGCCTGCTGGCCGGCATGCTGGCCCGCTCCGGCCGCGAGGCCCTGGCCTTCGCCATCACGGCCCTGTCGGTGGCCGGCGCCGTGGTCGCCGTCTTCACCACCCACGGCGACGTCGTCCTGCGCAGCACCCTCGACCCGAGGTGGTCGCTGACCCGGGACGCGGCCGCCGCCACACCCCAGGCCCTCGAGCTGATCACCTGGGCCGGCGTCCTCATCCTCCCCGGCGTCCTGGCGTACCAGGCCTTCTCCTACTGGGTCTTCCGCCGCCGCATCGCCAGCGAACGGGTCCCCTCATGACCGCCCCCACCACCCGGCCGGCCCCGCCCGCCCCCACCGCCCAGCCTGTCCGCGCCACCCCGTCCGTGCCCGCCGCTCGGCCCGCCACAGTCAATGAACCCGCCGCGCCGAAGCGGTCCGCGTCAGCCCGCGGGCCGCTGGATCCCCGGCTGGTGCGTCACGCCCGCACCAGCCGGGCCGGCATCGTCGCGCTGGCCCTGCTCGGCGCCGGCCAGGCCGCGGCGACGCTGGCCGTGGCCGTGGCGCTCAGCCTGCTGATCGCGGGCGACCACCGGTGGGCCACCGCGCTGCTGGCCGGCGCGTTCGCCGCCCGAGCCGTCTTCTCCTGGTGCGAGCAGGTCGTCGCCCAGCGGACGGCGGCCCGGGTCACCGACGAACTGCGCCGCTCGATGCTCACCGCCGTGCTGCGCCGCGGCCCGGCCTGGGTGGCGTCGTTCGGTGCGGGCCGGCTCACGGCCGTGCTGACCAACGGTCTCGACGCGCTGCGGCCGTGGTTCAGCGGCTACCTGCCGTCGCTCGTCCTCGGCGTCGCGCTGCCCCCGCTGGTCATCGTCACCATGGCCCTGGTCGACCCCGCGTCGGCCGTGGTCGCCCTGGTCACGCTGCCGCTGATCCCGGTGCTGGGGGCCCTGATCGGCTGGGCCACCCAGGCCCGCGCCCGGCAGCGCTGGCAGGCCGACGCCCGCCTGGCCGGCCACTTCCTCGACGTGGTCCGCGGCCTGCCCGCCCTGCGCGTCTTCGGCCGCGCCGAGCGCCAGACCGCAGTAGTCGCCGACCTCACGGACAAACACCGCTCGGCCACGCTGCGCGTGCTCCGCGTCGCCTTCCTGTCGTCGACCGCCCTCGACCTGGTCGGCACCCTGTCGGTCGGCCTGATCGCCGTGGAGGCCGGCCTGCGCGTAGCCGCCGGCAACCTGTCCCTCGGCCCGGCCCTGCTGGTCATCCTGCTGGCCCCCGAGGCGTACCGCCCACTCCGCGAGATGGCGGCCAAGTACCACGCCGCCACCGACGCCACCGCCGTCATCAACGACGTGGACGAGATCCTGACCGTCGGACCGCCCGCAGACCAGCACCAGCCGAGCCGGGGCACGGTCGGGGTCGGCGCCTTCGGTCTGCGGGTGCGCTATCCCGGAGCAACGCGGGACGCCCTCGCCCTGGACGAGTTGAGCGTGCGTGCCGGCGAGATGGTGGCGCTACGCGGCCCGTCGGGCGCGGGCAAGACAACAGCGCTGCGCGTGCTCGCCGGCCTCCAGGCGCCCCAGTCGGGCGTGGCCGTCGCCGACAACGCCCTCTACCTACCGCAGCGAGTCACGCTGCCGCACGCCCGCACGGTGGCCGACCTCTTCCCGGCCGGAACCTCCACAACGAAGATCGGCGAAGCACTCCGTACGGTCGGATTGACCCTTCCCGTCACCACCCCGCTGGGCGAGCGG
This sequence comes from Actinoplanes sp. CA-131856, assembly GCF_050956135.1. Classification (GTDB taxonomy): domain Bacteria; phylum Actinomycetota; class Actinomycetes; order Mycobacteriales; family Micromonosporaceae; genus Actinoplanes. The sequence continues at coordinate 6,872,606 of NZ_CP191849.1, forward strand.
GGCGCGGGAGTCTCGGCCGGCCAGCGGCACCGACTGGCCTTGGCCGCGCTGCTGCACCGTGCCGGCGCGGAGCCGGTGACCCTGCTCCTCGACGAGCCGACGGCACACCTAGACGCCGCCACGGAACACCTGGTCATCGAGCGCCTGCTGGCGGCCGCCCGCCGGGGCAGCGCCGTCCTCGTGGTCGCCCACCGCCCCGCCCTGCTGGCCGCCGCCGACCGCATCACCGACGTGACACCACCGCCCGGCACCGCTCCCACCACCCTCACCGCGAACACCTCGCCCACCGCTCTCACCGGTCCCACCGCCACCGCTGCCACCATCGGCACAGCGAACACCACCGCCACCGCCTCCACCGCGGCTACCACCGCCACCGCCATCACCGCGACAACCACCCCCACCGCCGCTACCCCTCTCACCGCCTGCCCCGGCTCGGTGCCCACCTCCGGGCCGGGGCCTGTCTCGGAGACGGCGCCGCGGCGAGGTGTCGGCGGATGGTCCGTGTGGCGGCGTCCTTGGGCGGCGGTCGTGCTGGGCAGCGGCTCCTCGCTGGCGGGAATCGTTCTGACCGGGGCGGCCGCCTGGCTGCTGGTGCGCGCGTCCTCGTTGCCGCCGGTCTTGTCGCTGTCGACGGCTGTCGTGCTCGTGCGGGGCAGCGCGGTGGCCCGGCCCCTGCTTCGCTATCTGGAGCGGCTCGTGGCGCACGACGTCGCGTTCGCGCGGCTTGGGGCATGGCGCTCGCGGGTGTACGCGTCCCTCGTCCCCCTCGTGCCCGGGCCCCGGCTGCGGCGGCGCGGAGATCTGCTCACCAAGGTCGTGGACGACGTGGACGCCCGGGTGGACGGGCTGCTGCGCGGGCGCCTTCCGGCCTGGGCGGCCGCGGTGACCATCGTGATCGCGGCCGGGGTGGCTCTGATCCTCTCCCCGGCCGTGGCGGTCCCGCTGGCGGCCGGACTGGTCATCGCCGGCGTGGTCGCCCCGCTGGTCGCCGCCCGTCAGGCGACCAGCAGCGACGCCGCCACCGGGCGGGCCCGAGCCCAGCTCCGCGACGCGATGGTCGAGACGGTGGAGGGCATCGAGGAGCTGACCGGTTCCGCGACAGTGCCGGAGCGCCGCAGCCGGGAACTGGCCCGGCTCGAGGAACAGTCGGCCCGCGCCGCCGGGTGTGCCGCCGCCCTCGGTCACCTGGGCTGGGGCATCGCGGTCACGGGAACCGTGTTCGCCCTGGGCGGCCACTCCCCCGAGTGGGCCGCGGTCCTGTTGCTGGGCATGGTGGTCCTCGGCGAGCAGGTCATGACCCTCCCCGACGCCGCCGTGGCCCGCCGCCGGGCCGCCGGTGCGGAACAACGCCTCGCCGCACTCTTGGCCGACCCGCCCGCCGCCACATTCCCACCGCCCACCGCGCTCACCGTCGAGCCCTTGACGGGCCGGCCGAGAACCGCCACCTGCGACGTCAAGCCCACGCCACCAACCGGCCAGCCGGGACCGAACGCGGACGGGATGGCCGTGCCTTCGACCAGGGCGTCGGGGACCGGCGAGAGCGAGGTGGCGTCGAACTCTTCGACCGAGCCGCCGGACATCGGCTGGGGCGGGCCGGGTGCGCTCGGCGTACGGCTGGAAGGCATTGTCGCCGGGTGGGATCCGGGGCGGGAGGCCGTGCTCGACGGGTTGGACCTCGACCTGGTGGCGGGTGTGCGGGTTGCTGTGATCGGACGGTCCGGATCGGGGAAGTCGACTCTGGCCGCGGTGGTCGGGCGGCTGCTCGACCCGCGGTCGGGGGCGCTGGCTCTCGGGGACGGGAGCGATCTGCGGGCGCTGCCGGAAGAGGCTGTGCGGGGGCGGATCGTGCTCGTGGGGGACGAGACCGACCATGTCTTCGCGTCCACCGTTCGGGAGAATTTGCGGCTGGCCAAGCCCGGTGCCACGGACGTGGAGCTGCGGGCCGTGCTGGAACGGGTACGGCTCGGGGCGTGGCTGGATGGGCTGCCCGAGGGGCTCGACACGTGGCTGGGCAGTGGCGGCAGCACGATGTCGGGTGGGCAGGTCCGGCGGTTCGCCACCGCGCGGGCGCTGTTGGCCGAGCCGGGGCTGCTGATTCTGGACGAGCCGACCGAAGGGCTGGACGTCGACGTGGCCGAGGCGCTGATGGCCGACCTGCTGGAGGCCGGCCGGGGCCGGACCGTGCTGGTGCTGACACACCGCACCGAAGGGCTCGAACTGGTCGACCAGGTGCTGACACTGGAGAACGGCCGGCTGACCGGCACCGGAGGTCAGGCGGTTGCGGCCAGGAACTTCAGTGCCGCGGCGGTGGGGCTGTCGGGGGCGGCCATGTAGGTGATCAGGCGCTGGCCGCTGCCGTCGGCCGGCTGGAGGACTTCGAAGTCCAGGTCGAGGTCGCCGGCTACGGGGTGGTGCAAAGCCTTGCGGCCGGTCACGCACTCGGCGATCGGATGGTGGGCCCACATCTCGGCGAAGTCGGTGCTGCGGATGCACAGGTCGCCGATCAGCTCGGCCAGGGCGCGGTCGCCGCGCGTGCGGCCGGCCACCAGGCGCAGGGAGGCCACGGCGCGGCACGCCTCGGTGTGCCAGTCGCGGTGCAGGGCGCGCGTGGCCGGGTCCAGGAACAGCATGCGGATCAGGTTCACGCCGGGTTCGGTCTCGCCGTGCGCCAGCAGGGCCCGGCCGAGAGGGTTCCACGCCAGCACCGTGGTGCGCCGGTCGACCAGAACAGCCGGAATGTCGGACATGCCACCGAGCAGCCGCAGCAGCGTGGAACGCGCGGTCTCAGCCGGGGCCACAGCGGGGTGAGCGGCCGCGGCAGGAAAAGTGGCGCAGTGGGAGGCCGCGGCGGGAAGAGTGGCGGATTGGGCGGCCGCCGCGGAAGAAGCGGCGCACTGGGCGGCCGCCGCGGAAGAAGCGGCGGAGTAGGCGGCCGCGGAAGAAGCAGCGGGATGGGCGACCGCGGCGGGATGGGCCAGGTCGTAAAGATGGGAACGCTCGTCCGCCGACAGGCGCAGAGCGCGGGCCAACGCGTCGATCACCGAGGTGGAGGCGTTGTGGCTCTGCCCCTGTTCGAGGCGCATGTAGTACGTGGGGCTCACGCCGGCCAACTGGGCCAGTTCCTCGCGCCTCAAACCGGGAACGCGCCGCAGACCGTACGAGCGGAGCCCGGCCTCGGCCGGGGTCAGGCGGGCGCGGCGGGTTCGCAGGAAGGCCCCGAGGTCGTTCACCGGGACATCGTCGCTCGCCCCGGCGCGGGCTGCCTATCCCTGTGAGTGCTAGGCAACAGCGGGTTCTGGTTGCCGCCAGCACGAACCAACAGTGTCGACGGCATGACGAACACGAAGCGCGCGGCGATGGCCGTGCTGCTGACCGCCGGGTTCACGCTCGCGGTCGACTTCTCCATCCTCACCGTGGCGCTGCCGGCCATCGGGCGCGACGTCGGGCTGTCGCTCGACGGGCTGCAGTGGGTGACTACCGCTTTCGCGCTCTGCGCGGCCGGGTTCACGCTGCTCCTCGGCCGGCTCGCCGATCTGGCCGGGCGGCGGCGGATGTTCCTGATCGGCATGGCGGCGCTCGGCCTCTCCTCGCTCGCGGGCGGGCTCGCCCAGTCGGCCGGGGTGCTGCTCGCGGCCCGGGTCGGTCAGGGGCTGGCCACGGCGGCGGTGACGCCGGCCGCGCTCGCGCTGCTGACCACCCTCTTTCCGGCCGGTCCGGCCCGGGACAGGGCGCTCGGGCTCAACGGCGCGCTGATGGCCGCCGGCTTCACCACCGGCGCGGTGCTCGGCGGTGTGCTCACCGGGTTGCTCAGTTGGCGCTGGGCGTTCTTCCTCAATGTCGCGGTCGCCGCGGTGGTCCTTCTGGTCGCGCCGGTTCTGCTCGAGGCCGATGTACGTCGTCAGGAGCGCCGCCGCGTCGATGTGCCGGGGGCGGTCACGGTGACCGGCGGACTGCTGGCTCTTGTGCACGGGTGGACGCTTGTGGGCGTACTCCTGCTCGCCCTCTTCTGGTTGATCGAACGGCGTGTGGCCGAGCCTCTGGTGCCGGTCCGCGTGCTGCGGTCGCGGGGTGTGGCCTGGGGGAACCTGGCCGGGCTGCTGGCCTTCGCGACCGAGACCTCGCTGGTCTTCGTGCTGACGCTCCATCTGCAGGACGTGCTCGGCTATTCACCGTTGCGGGCCGGGCTGTCGTTCGCCGTGCTCGGCGCGGGCACGGTCGTGGGCGGCATCGTCGCGCCGCGCGTGATCGCGCGCCGGGGAGCGCGCGGCGCGCTCGCCGGCGGTCTCGTCGTGCAGGCGGCGGCGACCCTGCCGCTGGTGCTGCTCGGGCCGGGGAGGCCGTGGCTGCTGGTGCTGACCTTCGTGGGCGGGGTGGCGAACCTGGTCGCGATCGTCGCGTTCATGGTGACCGTGACGAACGCGCTGCCCGCCGCCGACCAGGGGCTGGCCACCGGGCTGGCGACGATGAGCCAGCAGATCGGCATCACGGTCGGCACACCCGTCATGGCGGCGGTGCTGGCCCACGGCGGCACCGCGTCCGCGGTCACGGTCAACGCGCTGGTGGCGCTGGCTGCGGGCGTACTCGTCAGGGTTGCAGTGCCTCCTGCAAGAAACGCAGTTGCGGTGTGAGCAGGTCGACGTCGGGCGGCATGTGACTCGCGCCGGGCAGGGGCAGCACGGTGTGCGGCTTCCCCGCGGCCAGCAGCGCCGCGGAGAAGCGCATCGTGTGCACCGGATAGACGTTGTCGTCGGCCAGGCCGTGGATCAGCATGAGGGGCCGTTCGAGCTTGGCGGCGTCCCGCAGGACCGAGGCGTTCTCGTACGGCCTGGGGTCGATCCGGGGATCGCCGAGGTAGCGCTCCTGCCAGTGCGTGTCGTAGAGGAACTCGTCGGTGACCGGCGCGCCGGCGACGGCCGCGTGGAAGACGTCGGGGCGGCGCAGCACGGCCAGCGCGGCCAGGGTGCCGCCGGCCGACCAGCCACGGATGCCGACCCGCCCCAGGTCGAGCTCCGGATAGAGCGCGGCCACCGTGTGCAGGGCGTCGACCTGGTCCTCGACCAGCTTGTCGGAGTTGTCGCCGTGGGCTTCCTTGTCCCAGCGCGGCCCCCGTCCGGGCGTACCCCGGCCGTCGGCCACGATCACGGCGAATCCCTGGTCGGCGAACCACTGCGAGATGTAGTAGCTGCCGCGGTCGGCGACGGCCCGCTGCATGGCCGTGCCGCCGTACGGATCCATCAGGACGGGAAGGCGCTCGCCGCGCTGCCACACGGCCGGGAAGAGGACGGCCGTCCGCAACTCGCGCTTTCCCGCGCGGAGCAGGGAGACCTTGGGTACGACCGGTGAACTGGCCGCCAGATCGGTGATGATCCGGCTGCCGAAGCGCGTGTCCTCCCCGTCGAGCCGGTAGGACCGGATCACCGTGCTGCCGCCGGAGCGACTGCCGGTGTGCACGCCCTTGGCCGTGGTGACCTGGTGGAGGCCGCCGGCCCGGGACCAGGTCCAGAGGTGCTGCTCGGTGGGCTCCTCGGTCGCGGCGAACAGGAGGGTGTCGCCGTCGACCGACAGCAGCTCGGCGACCTGGAGCCCCGGCGGCGTCACGGGCTCACCGGCGACGGTCAGGTGGCGGGTGTCCTCACGGTCCTCGGTCCAGATCAGCTCACCGGCGGCCGTCCGCCGGGGCACGCCGGGCACGATCTGCGTCCAGGCGTCGTCGGCCATCTCGGCGACGGCCGCTGTCGTACCCGTCGCCGGGTCGACCTCGAGCACGCGCATGACGGTCTGCGGCCGGTTCTGCACGACGGCGAGCAGCCCGTGCCGGTCCCACACCACGTCGACGAGGTATTCGTACTCGGCCTGGACGGGCACCTCGGCGCCCGATGTGTCGTAGACATGCAGCGTGACGACGGCGTTGTCGGTGCCGGCGCGCGGGTAGCGGTGGGTGGTGGGCGGCTCCTGCGGATTGCTGGGATCGCTCAGATACCAGATCTCGACCGGCTCGTTGTCCACCCTCGCCACCGCGAGCCGGTTGCTGTCCGGCGCCCACCAGAAGCCGCGCATGCGCTCCATCGACTCGCCGGCCACGTGCTCGGCCAGCCCGTACGTCACATCGGCCTTCTCCGGCGTCGCGACGGCCCGGTCGCCGGTGCCGTCGGCGCCGACGAGCCGCAGCTCCCCCTCGTGCACGTAGGCGACGGTCGTCCCGTCCGGGCTGATCGTCGCGTCCTCCACCGGCGCGCGCGCCGGAAGGGCCGTCACCGCGCCACTGTCGACGTCGACCACGAACAGTTCCTGATCGGCGGTGAACGCCACACGCCGTACGGCCTGATCGGCGCTGTAGTCCGAAATGCCGGCCGACCGGTCACGGGCCCGCTCGCGCCGGGCCCGCTCCTGCGCCGACAGCGCCTTGCCGCCGGGCGTGACCGGATCGACGAGGAGCCGCTCGTCCCCGCCGTCGAGGTCGAAGCTCCACAGCCGCAGAACCGGGTCTTCCCCACCGAGGCTGCGCAGAAAGAGCACGCGTTTCCCGTCGGGCCCGATGGTGAACCGCCGCGGCCGCCCGAGGCCGAACCCTTGCGTCCGCCCCACCAGCCGCGGAAAAGAGACAAGCATGCCGCCAGTCTTACCGCACCACGCCCACCCTCGCGCCCCCGACACGGTCACCACCGGCCGCCGGCGGCCCTTTCGTAGCACCGCGTCCAATTAGTCCCCCCTGGCCGCACGCGCGGCCCGGACGGCGAAGCTCGCGCCTGAGCCGCGCCCGCGCTCACCGTCGGCACCGCGCAGACCCACGGCCGCACGAACGTGCAACACGGTGTGCGCGAACGGGCAACGGCGGCTACGCCAAGCGTTCGATGATCGTGGCGTTGGCGGTGCCGCCCGCCTCGCACATCGTCTGCAAGCCGTAGCGGCCGCCGGTGCGTTCCAGGGTGTTCAGCAACGTGGTGGCCAGGCGGGCGCCGCTCGCGCCCAGCGGGTGGCCGATGGCCAGGGCGCCACCGTCCACATTGACCTTCGCCAGGTCGGCGCCGGTCTCGGCCTGCCAGGCCAGGACCACCGAGGCGAAGGCTTCGTTCACCTCGTACGCGTCGATGTCGCTCATGGTCAGGCCGGCCCGGGCGAGGACCTTCGCCGTGGCCGGGATGATGCCGGTCAGCATGAGGACGGGATCGTCGCCGACGGCGGTGGCGGTGTGCACGCGGGCCCGGGGACGCCAGCCCTGACGGGCGGCGTTCTCGCTGGTGGTGAGCAGCAGGGCGGCGGCGCCGTCGTTGACGGGGCTCGAGTTGCCGGCGGTGACCTTCCAGTCGATGGCGCCGAACCGCCGCTCCCACAGCGGGTCGGCGAACGCCGGGCGCAGCGCGGCCAGGGTCTCGACGCTGCTCCCGGGCCGGATCGTCTCGTCGACATCGAGGGTGGCCGGGCGGGTGATCTGCGTGTCGAACCAGCCGTTGCGCCACGCTTCGGCGGCGCGCTCGTGGCTGGTGGCGGCGAACTCGTCGAGCTGGGTGCGGGAGAAGCCCCACTTGCGGGCGATCAGTTCGGCGCTGACGCCCTGCGGGATCAGACCGCCGTAACGCTTCTCGACCGCCGGCCCGCCGACGAAAGCACGGGCACCGTCGACGAACGCCGAACTGCCGATCGGAACGCGGGACATCGACTCGGCGCCGGAGGCGATGACCAGGTCGTACGCCCCGGCGACCAGACCCTGGGCGGCGAAGCTCAGCGCCTGCTGACTGCTGCCGCACTGGCGGTCGACGGTGACGCCGGGCACCGACTCGGGGAAGCCGGCGGCCAGCAGGGCCAGGCGTGTCGCGTTGGTGCTCTGCTCGCCGACCTGGCCGACCGTGCCGCCGATGACGTCGTCGAGACCGGCCGGGTCGAGGCCGGGGTTGCGTTCGAGCAGAGCCTGGAGCACGTGGGCGTGCAGGTCGATCGGGTGGATGTCGTGGTAGGCGCCGCCCGGTTTGCCCTTGGCGACCGGGGTGCGTACCGCGTCGACGATGACGGCGTCTCGCATGAGCTCGTCCCTCCCCAAAATTACGGACCGATCGGTCCGATGGTGGCGCGTGGCGACGTACGGCGTCAATGCCTTGGATAAGCTCGTCACTCATGGCGCGAACGGAAGATCCCTCGGGGCGGCAGCGGATCCTGGCGACCGCGGCCGAGCTCTTCTACGTGCGCGGGGTGCGCGCGGTCGGCCTCGCCGAGGTGATCCAGGCCGCCGGCTGCGGCAAGAACATGCTCTACCGTCACTTCCCCGGCAAATCGGCCCTCGTGGCGGCCTATCTCGGCCGGGCGAGGGAGGAGCGCGAGGCCGCGGCCTCGGCCGCCCTGACGGGCGAGCCTCGGGAGCAGTTGGTCGCGCTGGTGGCCGAGGTGGCTCATTGGGTACGCCAGAGCGCCTACCGCGGATGCGCGTTCCGCAAATACCTCGCCGAGTTCCCGTCCCCCGACGACGATGACGAGGCGGCCGCGGTGGCCCGCGCCTATCTGACCGACACCCGAGCCCAGGTGAACGACCTGGTCGCGGCGACCGGCGGCCCACCCCTGCTGGGCGACCGCGTGTGGCTGCTGATCGACAGCCTCTACAGCGGCACCGGCCCCGACCCCTCGGTGGCGGTCGCCTGGGCCCGCGAGCTGGTGGCCGACCCTATGTAGAGTGCGTACATGGGTCTCCCCCGGATCACCGCCTCGGTCCTGAAGGTGCTGGCGGCACTGCTCGCCGACCCGGCCGCCGAACGGTACGGCCTCCAGCTCATGGCCGACACAGGCCTGCCGAGCGGCACGCTCTACCCGATCCTGGTCCGCCTGGAGCGCGCCGGCTGGGTCGAGTCGCAGTGGGAACAGATCGACCCGGTGGCCGAGGGCCGGCCAAGCCGGCGCTACTACCGCTTGACGGCCGAGGGCGAGACAGCGGCCCAGCGCGAGGTGGCCGCGATGCAGCGCCAGATGTCCCGCGTGATCAGCCGCCCGCGGGAGGCATGATGCCGCCGGCGGCCGGAAACAGCGCGGCGCGACGGCGGCCGGGGGATCTGGCCGAGCGGATGCTCCGGGCCGGCGTGAAGGTCGCGGCGCGGCGGTGGCCGGCGGATCTGGCCGACGAGATGCGGGATACGTGGCTGGCTGAGCTGGCGGCGGTCGAAGGGCCGGGTCGTGCGTGGAAACGGCTGGCCTTCGTCGCGTCGCTGATGGTTTCCCCGGCCGTCGACGAGGCGAGTTGGCGGGACAGGGGCGAGGCGTTCGGGCGCCGCGCGGTGGTGGCGGCCGGGGTGACGCTGCTGGCGGCGGCTTCGGCCAACGCGATCCGCTCGGGCGGGGCCGCGTTGCTTCTGATCGGCGTGCCGGCGTTCGCGGCGATCGGCGCCCGGTTCCGGGCACGGGCCGGCCGGTCAGGGCTTTCGAGGCCGGACTACCGGCTGGTGGGATTGTTGGGAGCGGCCCTTTTCGGCTTCCTGGTGGCCGGAAATCAGGTCGCGGTCATGCCGTTCATGGGGGTTCGGGACGTCGCACCGGCGGTTGCGGTCTGGACGGTGGGCACCGCGGCGGTGGTGCGCTTGGTGCAACGGCTCACGGCGGCAGGACGACGGGGCCGGGCGGTGTGGCTGGCCGCCGGAGGCGGGCTGATCACGCTGGACATGGCGGTGGCCGCCGGATCGCTGCACGCGGCGGCCTCGGTGGGCGTCGGTGCCTGGTCGGCGCCGTTGTGGTTCCCGCTCGCGCTGCTCCCGGGTGGAACGGTTTCGTTCGGCTCGCATTTCGCCGACGGCGCGGCGGCCTTCGGGAGCCTTCAGGCTTCTGGGCCGGCCTTCCACGGATCCGACATCCTGCTGGCCAACGCCGCCGTCATGGCCGGCCCGCTCCTGCTGATCAGCGCCTTCACGGCAGCCGCCACACTCGGCACGGCACCGCGCCGCCGGAGCAGCGCGGACACGGCCGGCGGCGGAGGGTCGCGCATGTCCGCCGGCTGGCAGCAGTTCCTCGTGGGCAGCGCGGCCGCGATCGTGGCCATCGCCGCGTCCCCTTTGCTGCCCGCTCAGGCGGGAGAGGCCGAGGTGACCCTGCGGCGGATGCTCGAGAACACCACCGGGTTCGGCTTCGGCTTCGCCGCTCATCCGGTCGGGCAGGGAGCGATCGCCCTGCTCACGGCGCTTCTTGTGATGGGAGCCGCGTCCCGGCGCGAGGTTGCCAACCCTATGTAGAGTTTCGAGCATGGGTAGGGGACGTGTGGTCGGGACGGCGGCGGGGCTCGTCGCGGCCATCACCGCCGGGATGGCCCTCGCGCGGCCGGCCGAGGTTCGGCTCTCGGATCTCTCGGTCTATCTCGGGGCGGTCTCGGGGCTGCTGGACGGGGACAGCCTCTACGACTTCACTCGAGGGGCGGCGCCGTTCACCTATCCGCCGTTCGCGGCGCTGCTCTTCGCGCCGCTGACGTGGGCGCCGGTGACGCTGGTGCAGGTGGCCTGGACGCTCGCCACCCTGGGCACGGTCGTGGGGCTGGCCCGCCTGGTCACCGCCACACACCAGAAGGAAGGCATCCTTGTTCTTCTGCTGTCCGCCCCGGTGGTCTCCGACCTCAAGTACGGGCAGGTCAGCCTCTTCCTGGCCGCGCTCATCGCCGCTGATCTGCTGGCGTTGAGGCGTACCCCCTGGCATGGGGTTCTGATCGGATGCGCCGCCGCCGTCAAGCTGACTCCTCTGATCTTCGTGCCCCTGCTCTGGTTCTCGGGCCGGCGGCGAGCCTCAGCCATGGCCGCCCTGACCTTCGTGGGATGCGGCGCCGTCGCCGCCTTGGCTCTTCCGGGCGACTCCTGGCGGTTCTGGACCGTCGAGGTCTTCCAGGTCGACCGCCTCGGCTACATCACCGGCGTGGGCAACCAATCGCTGAACGGGGCCCTCCTGCGGCTCGGCGCGGACACGAGATGGGCCGTTCTCGGCGGGGTCGTGGCGGCGCTGGCCCTGCATCGGGGCGCGCGGCTCGCCCGCAAAGGTGACTGGCTCTCCGCCATGACCGTGGTCGGGGCCGGCAGCGTCGTCCTGTCGCCCGTCTCGTGGACGCATCATCAGGTCTGGCTCGTTCTGGCCGCGCTCCTGCCCGTCACCCGAGCGCGAACCGCCTGGGCCCTGCTGGTTCTCGCCGTCATGCTGCTCCCGGCGACCGCTGTCTTCAGCGAGGCCCGGCTGCTCCTGGCCATCGTGGTGGCCGCCGTGGTGCCTCTCACTGTCCTCTCTAGAGAGACGCCGGCCGTTGCGTCGGCAGCCGAACGCCGGTGACCTCGCTCGGCGGGCGGATAGCGGTCACCGTGGCGTAGCCCTCGGACAGCAACGCTATGTCGGAACCCGGGATCAGGGGCTCGCCGGTCTTCTCCACGGCCGTACGGACGAAGCCCTCGCCGTTCTCGGCCAGCGCCATCTGCGCCTGCCCGAACGGCGCCAGCGTGGCCTCCCGCAAACCCTTCACCCCGGACCGCGGGCGGTCCGGCACGTTGAGGTTGAGGACCGTGCCGGGTGGCGCCTCGGCGAGCCATTCGAGCAGGTCGGCCGCCATGTGGGCCGCGGTGTCCCAGTGCAGCGCCGCGTCGTCCGGCACCACGATCACCGCTCCCCCGCTGGCCGTCGCGTCGACGTCCGACGGGTTCAGCACGTCCAGCGACACCGCCATCGCGCGCACCCGGTCGTTGGCCGCGGTCAGGGCCGCGCCGACCGTGCCGGAGTGCAGCACCGCGCGGCCCGCGTTGGCGCCGCGGTTGGGACCGGACAGGACCAGGTCCGGAGGGTCGCCGAACACCCCCAGACCGGCCAGGACCACGATGTACGCCGGTGAGGCCGTCACGCCGTACGCGATGATCCCGTCCCAATCGTGGTGTTCCACGACGATCCGGCCGTCCGACGTGACGGCGGTCAGCGCCGCGCTCATCCCGCTGGCCTCCTCGCGCGGGGCGGCCACCACCACCTCGAACCCGGCGTCGCGGGCGGCCAGGGCCAGCGCTCGCAGGCCGGGCGCGCCGACACCGTCGTCGTTGGTGACCAGGATCCGGGCCGTCACTTCAGATCCTCCAGGCGTACCCGCTTGTAAAGCTCCCGCACCGCCTCGGCCCGGCCCGTTCCCAGTCCGTGACGGGTGACGTTCAGGGCGCCGGCCGCCGCGCCCGTGCGCAGCGCCTCCTCGAACGATCCGCCCCGGGCCAGCACGGCCGCGACCCCGGCCGTCATCGAGTCGCCGGCCCCGCGATGCTCCTTCACCCGCATGGGCGGCGGCTCGATCTCGACCTCACGACCGTCGAACAGAGCGAGCGCCGGGTCGCCGGCCCGGCTGATGAGCACCGCCGCCGCGCCCGACCCGCACAGCTCGCGGCCCGCGCTCAGCAGCTCGTCGACGCTGTCGCCGGCCGCGCGCCCGTCGTCGATCAGCTCCTCGTGGCTCACCTTGACAAAATAGAGGCCGCCTTCGAGTACGGCCGAGAGGTGCTCACCCGAAAGGTCAGCCACCACCCGCACGCCGTTGCCGGTCAGGTCGGCCGCCAGGCGCTCGAAGACCGAGGGGTCCACCACCTCGGGCGACGCCGGTCCACTGAGGACGGCCACCGGGGCGCGCAGACCCTCGGCCAGCGCCAGGCTGTAGAGCTCGTCCAGCTCGTGCCGCTCCAGCGGCGTGCCGGGGTGGTCGGCCACCGCCTCGCGGGCGCCGTCGCGACGGTCGTGCACGTACCAGCCCGATCCGCTGCTGCGGGGCACCGTGCGGAGACGTACACCCTCCTCGAGCGCGAGCTGACGCTCCAGGACCTCGCCCGTCTCGCCGCCGACGGCGGCGCAGAGCGTGACCGGCACGCCCAGCGAGGCGATCATCCGGGCCTGCCAGACGCCCTGCCCGCCGGGGTGGACGTGCAGCTCGGGACCCGAGGCTTGTTGTTCGATGGTCACGGTCAGGAGGGGCGCGGGGGCGAACACCATCACCGGATCGCTCATGGCAGCTTCTCTTACCCCACCCGGGGCGGGTCAAGCGGCCGCGGCCGGAACCAGCCTCTCCGGCGGCACCGGGCGGCCGAAGTGATAGCCCTGCAACAGATCGAAGCCGGCCTCGGCCAGGATGTCGGCCGTCGGCTGGTCCTCGACGCCCTCGGCCACCAGGGTCAGCTCCAGCCCCTGGGCCATCCGGGCCACGGCGTCCACAATGGCCCGTTCGCGGGGGTCGTGGACGCGGTGCACGAACGACTGGTCCAGCTTCAGCTCGTCCAGCGGCAGCCGGGTCAGCAGCGCCAGCGATGTGTATCCCGTCCCGAAGTCGTCCATGGCCACGCGCACGCCGAGCTCGCGGAGGCGGCCCAGGCGTTCGGCGCCCCGCTCGGGCCGGGTCATCACCGCGCTCTCGGTGACCTCGACGATCAGCGCGTGCGAGGGCAGGCCGTGCTGGGCCAGCAGGCCCGCGATGACCTCGACGATGCGGTCCTGGGCGAGCACGGGCGCGGGCAGGTTCACCGCCACCGGCACCCGCCAGCCCTCCCGGTGCCAGCAGGCGGCCTGCCGGATGGCGTCGCTGAGGATCCGGTCGGTGAGCGGGGTGATGACGTCGGACCGTTCGGCGGCCGGCACGAAACGCCCCGGCAGCAGCAGCCCCTGCCGCGGATGCCGCCAGCGGACCAGCGCCTCCAGCGAGCGGACCTCGCCGGTGCGGGCGTCCACGAGCGGCTGGTAGTGGAGCTCCAGCTGGCCCTGGTCGATCGCCGTGCGCAGCTCGGACTGCAACCGCAGGTCGGTGACGCTCTCGGCGGCCAGCTCGGGACGCCAGTGCTCGACGGTGGTGCGGTGCCGTTTGGCCGCGTACATCGCCGAGTCGGCGCCGGCCAGCAGGTCACCGAGGTCGAGGCAGCCGGCCGCGATGCCCAGCGAGGCCTCGGCCGTGATCGGCACGCCGGCCACGGGAAAGGGGCCCTGGATGTCACGCAGAAGGCGACGGCCGACTTCTTCGAGGTATGTGTCGGAGCCGTCCCCGAGGTCGTCCAGGAGCATGACGAACTCGTCGCCGCCGAGCCGGAACGTGCCGGCGTGCCCCGGGAAGGCGCTCAGCTCGTCGGCCACCTGCCGCAGCAGCTGGTCGCCGCGGGCGTGCCCGAGCGAGTCGTTGATCTCCTTGAACCGGTCGAGGTCGATGAGCAGCAGCGCGATCGGCTTCTCGGCCGCCAGCAGCGCCCCCGCGACCTCGCCGAGCAGGCGGCGGTTGCCGAGCCCGGTGAGCCCGTCGTGCAGGGCCAGCGTCTCGTAGCGGCGGCTCAGATGCTCGATGAGCGGCCCGGCCGGCGCGAGCCCGACCGACCCGCCGGGAAGGTCGACGACGACCGGCCCGGCCTTGTCGGCGCCGGGCCGGGCCAGGCAGGCGCGGGCGGCATCGTCCAGGGCGGCGCCGGCGGAGACGACGAGGGCAGGCTCCTTGAGCAGGCGCCGCACGCGACGGCGGAAGAGCAGCGCACGGCCGTATCCGAGCCGCCCGGCGAGGACGGTCTCGAGATAAGGCCGGTCGAGGACATAGAGCTGTCCCGCGTCCGAGGCGACGACACCGAGGGATTCGGGGTCGGCGCGCAGAAGCGCCTCGATCACCCCGATCTCGGCGTCCGCGTCGACAACCGTCACCGGCGTGGCAAGATCGCCGACCACCGGCGCGTCCGTCATCGGCACCCTCCCCAACCCGACGGCGAGCGTACGCCGGGCGGCGCCCGAACTCCGACACGGTCATCGAAAATTCATCAAGCCACCCGGGTCAGACGCAGGTAGTTCCGCCCCACAGCGTGACGAGCGCCACGGGGTTCGACCCGGAGTCGTACGGTGGCCCCGGGTCCGAGATGGACCGGAAGGTCCGGACTGCCGGTCCAGTCGAGCCGCGCCCGCACGGTGTGCGTCCCCGGCGGCAGAGCCAGGGAGATCTCCCGTCCACAGCGCACGGCCCCCTTGACCTCCCCGTCGACGACGATCTGAAAGGCCCGGGCACGGTCGAGCCACGCCCCGGCGGGCCGCTCCACAGTCAGCGTGGCGATGACGGTCATACCGAGATGTTCCCACCGCAAGCGCTTCCCCGCAGAGCTCGCCAGGGTCACTGGTAAGCGGGTGAGGGCCGCCGGTCCTCGTGACACTGACGCAGAGCGGACGCCACCGCCATGATGGCGATGACGGTGCGAACGCCAGGCCACGGCGGAGATGGATCCATTCCTCGCGACGGCGCAGATCTTCGATCGCTTCCCGGACGGCTCGGTAGGCCTGCCACTCCCCGAACGGACAGGCTTCACGCAGAGTGGTGTCGAGGATGTTCGCCGCCAGGGCCTGGGCCGCGGAATGATGTCCGTCCTGGGCCGCGGCGCAGGCTTCGGACACTCGTGAGGCCAGTTCCGCGAGAGGCCCCGGCTGCGACTCCGCCGCCGCCGAGCAGCAGTCGTCGAGGATCTCGGCCTCATGAGCGAGAACCCGGGCCCGAAGATCCGAAGGAGCCGCACGCATGAGGTCGGCCAAGACCTCGGGGCGCGGCACCCAGGCCACTGCGACGCCTTGGTGAGCCACCCGCCCCAGTGCCGCTACGACGCCGCCCGCCACGCTGAAGGGTTCACCGCTCCAGTTCGGCGCGAACCCGTACTTGATCGTGCGCATGGCCGCGCTCGCCGAACCGCCAAGCCGTGGCTCCTGCCTGGCGAGGATCTCCAGCAGGCCGCGGACACGGGTGTTCAAGGCTCCCATGCACCCATTGTCCGCTAATAAGCGACGCCGATCGTGTGGTGGATGGTGGTGGGGTCGGTGACGCAGCGGAGCATCTGGTGGGCCACGTCGGCGCGCGAGATGGACGTGCCGCCGCGGACGTTGCGGTCCACCGCCGTGCGGTAACGGCCGGTCAGCGGCTTGTCGGTCAAGCGGGGCGGGCGGCTGATCGTCCAGTCCAGCGGGCAGGCCCGGACCGCGTCCTCCATGGTGGCCAGGTCCTCGTAGTGGGTGCGGAACATGGTCTTGGCGAACCGCGCGCCGAGATGCCTCATGAAGAAGCCGTCGCCCGGGTCGTGGCGGGGCGGGTGGGTCCGCGCCGGTGACGGCACCGTGCCCATCGGGGCGGCGCTCACCACCACGAGCCGGGCGCCCTCCGGCGCCGCCTCGATGATCGCCTCGGTGCCCCGGGTGGCCACCCCGGCCTCGGCGTTGGTGCGGGCGCCCAGGCCGGAGACGATGGCGTCGGCGTCCTCGAACGCCTCGGCCAGGGCGAACACGTCCGGCCGGGACAGGTCGGCCGGGACGACCCGGACCGCCTCGGTGATCTTGTCGGGGTTGCGGACGACGGCGGTCACGTCGTGGCCGGCGGCCAGGGACTGCTTCAGAAGTTCGCGCCCGATGCCGCCGGTGGCGGCGACGATGACGAGTCGCACGGTAACCTACCCTTCGAGCCTCGGATAATACGAAAACCGTAGCAGTTTAGTTCGGAGACCGAAAGATATGAGTTCCGTAGAAATTCGGCGCCTGACCAACGGCGTACGGCACGAGCTGCGCGAGCTCGGTCTTCAGCTGACGCTCCTCAACCATCAGGTGAGCGCGCGCCTGGAGCTGCGCGACGTCGATCTCGACTGCCTGCATTTGATCGTGCGCAACGGGCCGTTCTCGCCGAGTGCCCTGGCCAAGGCGGCCGGGCTGCCGCCGGCCACGGTGACGGGCGTGCTCGACCGGCTGGAGAAGGGCGGCTGGATCGTCCGCGAGCGCGACGGCGCCGACCGCCGGGCGATCCAGGTGCGGATCGTGCCCGAGCGGGGCGCCGACGTGCTGCGGCAGTTCCGCGGGATGATCACCGCGGTCGGGGACATCTGCGAGTCGTACAGTCCTGAGCAGCTCGAAGTCATCGCCGACTTCCTGCGGCGCACGGCCGAGGCCGGGGCCGGGGAGACCGAGCGGCTCAGTCGGTGAGCAGTTTGCGGACCTCGCGCTCGTCCGGGGAGTCGACGACCTCGCCCTGCTCGTACGCCTCGATCACCCGCGGGTCGACGTAGGAGGCCCGGGCCACCGCCGGGGTGTTGCCCAGCAGCTCGGCCACCTCCTTCATCGCGTGCGAGACCGCCTTCTTGCGTTTGGCCTCCGTCGGCTGCGGGCCCACCTCGGCCAGTTCGGCCGCCGCCTTGACCGTTCCGTGCCAGGTGCGGAAGTCCTTGGCGGTCATCTGGTCGCCGCTGATCTCGCGGAGGTACTCGTTGATCTCGTCGGCGTGCACCTCGTGCCACTTGCGCGCTTCCCAGTACGCGAACAGGCGGCCGGCGCCCCGGCGGCGGCGCTTGAGATCCTTCAGGACCGTGCACACCTCGCCGTCGTCCACCGAGCCCGAGTGCTCCACGCCCGACTTGCCGGTGAACTCCATCAGCACACAGCCACCGCTGGTGCGGATGTGCTCCGGCCGCAGGGTCGACAAACCGAAGGACGGATCTTCCTCCCGTACGGCGTATTGGTCGCTCCCGATCCTGAACATGTTCATGTCGAGCAACGTGACGATCGAGGCCAGCACCCGCGACCGGCACAGCCCGCGGCCCGACGTCAGGTCGGCCCGCAGCCGGTCGCGGATCTTCGGGAGGCGGGCCGCGACCTCCAGCGCGTGGTCGAACTTCTTCTCGTCCCGGGCCGTCCGCCAATCATCGTGGTAGCGGTACTGCTTGCGCCCGGCCGCGTCGACGCCGGTGGCCTGGATGTGCCCGCGCGGATCGGGCGAGATCCACACGTCCTTCCAGGCGGGCGGGATGACCAGTGCCTTGATCCGCGCGATCTCGTCCTCGTCCTTCAGGACCGCGCCCTCGGTGTCGAGATAGGTGAAGCCCTTGCCCGCGCCGCGCCGCCCGTAGCCGGGCCGGCCGAGGTCAGAACGCCGAAGCCGCATCGAGCACCTCGGCCGGCGTCACTGCGAGCAGGGCGGGATGCACGCCCGGGTCCATGCTGTCGCCCGGCTCGCTCTTCGTGCCATGCCAAATGCTTCGGTGGTACGCCCGGGCGGGCGGCCCCCAGCGCGAAGGCGACATCGGCCCGAACAGCACGACCGACGGCGTCCGGTAGGCCGACGCCAGATGCGCGATCCCGGTGTCACCGCTGATCAACAGCCGCGCCTTCGCGACCAGCCCGGCCAGCTCGGCCAGCCCGGTCCGCGGCACGACCGCTCCCCCGAGCCCGGCCTGTTCCGCCACCTGTTCGCACAGTGGGCGTTCCGACTCCGAGCCGGTGACCATCACGCGGTGGCCGTTCGCGGTCAGCGCGGCCGCGACGGCCGCGAAGCGTTCGGCCGGCCAGCGCCGCGACGGGGACTTCGCACCGGGATGGATGATCGTCACGCCGGCCGGGACGTCCACGCCGGGCACGGTCAAGGACAGGTCCGACTCGTCCGCGGGCACGCCGTAGTGGCGCAGCAGACGGCACCAGCGATGCACCTCGTGGTCCTCCTCGTTCCAGGTGGGACCGTCGAGATGCCCGGCCGGGGCGCTGGCAAACGCCCACAACTTCGCCGGTTGTGTCGCCTGCAGCAGCCGGTGCGACTCCGGGCCGCTGCCGTGCAGGTTGACCGCCACCTCGGGCGCGTCGCGCTGCCACCGGCGCGGGGTCAGGTCATCGGTCGCGATCACCTCGTCCACCACCCCGGTCAGCTCGACGAGCGGGGTCAGCCAGGTGGGGGCGGCGAGCGCCAGCGGGCGCCCGGGAAAGGCGCCGCGGAGCCCGCGCAGGGCGGGCACCGCGGTCGCCAGGTCGCCGACGCCGAGGGCGCGAAGGGCGAGGATCACGGGTACGAGCTCTCCTGCTCGGCCGCGATGACCAGCTCCCGCACCGCGCATCCGGCCGGCTGCGCGAGGGCGAACATGATGGCGTTGGCGACGTTGGCCGGGTCGTTGAGGATCGCGTCCGGTCCCGGCTTGTACTGCTCGTCGCGCTCGTCGAAGAACTTCGTCCGCATGCCGCCCGGGACGACCAGTGTGACGTTCACCTGCCCGGCCAGCTCGGCCGCCAGGGCACGGGTGAAGCCCACGACACCGAACTTCGCGGCACAGTACGCCGTCGCGTCGCTCACCGCCTTGACACCCAGCGTCGACGAGATCGTGACGACGCCACCGTGCGACTGCTTCAGCGCCGGGATCGCGGCCCGGATCACCGCGGCCGTGGACAGCAGGTCGATGGTGACGATCCGGTCCCAGACCTCGCCCGGGATGTCGGCCAGCGCCCCCGGCACGTCCATACCGGCCGC
This sequence comes from Actinoplanes sp. CA-131856, assembly GCF_050956135.1. Taxonomy (GTDB): domain Bacteria; phylum Actinomycetota; class Actinomycetes; order Mycobacteriales; family Micromonosporaceae; genus Actinoplanes. Next base: position 6,891,825 of record NZ_CP191849.1, read on the forward strand.
GGTCACGACACCGTCCAGCGATCCGCCGGCCTCGGCGATGGCCTGCCGGGTGGCGGCCTCGGCGGCGCGGGTGTCGGCCAGGTCACAGTCGATCCACGGCACGTCGGCCGAGGGCTTCTGGCGGTCGATGACGTACGGCCGCCCGCCCGCCTTCAGGACCGCCTCGACCACAGCGGCGCCGAGCCCGCTCGATCCGCCCGTGACGATTACGGCATCCATGTGTGTCTCCTTCATCTCTGTGACGTCGCGGAGCGGGCCGCGGCGATGGTCCGGGTGGTGGAACGGCCGTCCAGGTAGGGGACGATGACGGTCTGCCCGCCCCAGCGTTTGACCAGCTCGGCCTCGGGAAGCTCGGGGCCGCCGTCGGCGTAGTCGCCGCCCTTGACCCAGACGTCGGGGCGCAGCCACGACAGGACCGACTCGGGGGTGGGCTCGTCGAAGACCACCACCGCGTCGACGCAGTCCAGGGCCGCGAGCAGCCGGCCGCGGTCGCGCTCGTTGGTCAGCGGCCGCTCCGGGCCCTTGAGCCGGCGTACCGAATCGTCGCTGTTCAGGCAGACGATGAGGCAGTCACCGAGCTTGCGGGCGGCCTGAAGGGTGGCGAGGTGGCCGATGTGGAGCAGATCGAAGCAGCCCCCGGTCGCCACGACCGTGCCGCCACGCTCCCGCACCTCGGCGATGAGCTTGCCGGCCTCCGCCGCGCCCACTCTCTCGGGAATTTCGGCTTTCTCCGGGGTGGGCGGTGGTGCGAGTGCGGCGGTCACCCCGCCACCGGCCACGTACGAGGAAGCGGCGGCCACCGCCTCCTGCACAGCCTCGGAGACCAGCGCCCCCGCAGCCAGGGCCCGCGCGGCGGTGGCGGCGAACCGGTCCCCCGCTCCGCAGGTGTCGCCGTCGGACACCGACGGCGCCGGAACGACCAGCGGTGTCGGTCCCGAGTGGCACAGCACGGCGCCGTCGCCGCCACAGGTGACCACGACCGCGCCGGCCCGCCAGAGCTGGCGAAGATGGTGTCCCCCGCGCTGCGCGACGGTCAGTGTCGATCCGCCGCCGGCGTCGCCGCTCATCCGGCGTACCTCCGAGGCATTGGGGGTGACCAGGCGCGTGTTGGGCACCGGGGCCGGGCCGTTGGGGTGGGGATCCCAGACGATCGGGGCCCGGACCTCACCCAGCGCGCGGCGGATGGCCGGGTGCCGGGCCATGCCGCGGCCGTAGTCGCTGACCAGGATGGCGGCCGCCGAGGCCAGCACGTCGAGGGCCGCCGCCGGTGCCTCGCCCGGCTCCTTCGGCGCGCCGCCGCGGTCGAGGCGCAGCAGCACCTGCCCGCCCGCCTTGAGCCGCACCTTCTCCGGCGTCGCCCCCGGCAGCGGGAGCGCGTAGACCCGTACGCCCGCCTCGGTCAGAAGCTGACTCAGCCGCGCACCGCCCTCGTCGTCGGCGAGCGCGGTGACCAGCGCGACGTCGTGTCCCTGCCGGGCCGCGAGCAGGGCCGCCAGCCCGGCCCCGCCCGGCCGGTCGCTGACCTGCCGCTCGTCCAGGACCGGGGCCGGCGCGTCCGGGGCGATCCGGTCGACGCTGCCCTCGACGTCCTTGTCGAGCAGGGTGTCGCCGACGATGACCAGTTGCGGGCTCATACGCTCACCCGCATCTGCTCGCTGATGATCTCGGGGGTGCCGTCGAAAGGGCGTACCACCGCCGGCAGGGTCTGATCGATGTACTCGCACATCAGGTGGACCGCGAGCAGGTGCAGCTCCTGCACCACCTGGCTGTCCGGCGACGGGCACCGCAGCGCCTCGTCGCTGGCGTCGGCCAGCGGGTTCGGGCCCTCGCCGGTCATCGCCCACGTGCGCATGCCGCATTCCTTGGCCGCGCGCACGGCCGCGATCAGGTTCGGGCTGCGCCCGCTGGTCGACATCGCGATCAGCACGTCGCCGGGGCGGCCGTGCGCGCGGACCTGCCGGGCGAAGACCTCCTCGAAGCCGTAGTCGTTGCCGATCGCGGTGACCGCCGACGAGTCCGGGGTGAGCGCGATCGCCGACAGCGGCATCCGCTCGTCGCGGAGCCGGCCGACCAGTTCGGCCGCGAGATGCTGGGCCTCGGCCGCGCTGCCGCCGTTGCCGGCGACCAGCAGGCGCCCGCCCTGGCCGAGGTGCCAGGCGAGCTGGCCACCCCACCGCGCGAGCCGGCCCGCGACCGCCCGGAACGGGACGATCGAGGTCGCCAGCGCGGTCAGGTGACGGTCGACGGGGGAAAGGTCGTGGGACATCAAGCAACCGCCTCACGGGTGGGTTCGGGGGTGACGCCGGCCGCGCTCGCGTAGACGGCGGCGAGCCGTCCGGCGACGCGGGGCCAGGCGTAGGAGTGCACGGCGCGGTCGACCGAGGCCGCCGCGTACGAGATGCGCCGCACGTCGTCGGCGAGGAGTTTGCGCAGCGCGACGGCGAGGGCGGCCGGGTCGCGGGCCGGCACCAGGTCGCCGGTGACGCCGTCGACCACGGTGTCGGTGAGCCCGCCGACGGCCGTGCCGACCACCGGCACGCCGCAGGCCATGGCCTCGAGCACGGTCAGCCCGAACGGCTCGTACCATGGGGTCGCCGCGACCACGTCGGCCGAGCGGTACCAGGCCGGCATCTCGTCGGCCGCGACGGCGCCGGTCAGCCGCACGCGATCGGCCACCCGGCAGACCTCGGCCAGGGTCAGGAGCTTCCGGGCGTACGGATCGGAGTCGAGCCCGGCCAGCGACGGCCCGCCCACCACGACGAGCTCGGCCCGCGGCACGCCGGGCAGCGCGCGGATCAGGTCCTCGACGCCCTTGCGCTCGACCAGCCGCGCGACGGTGAGGATGCGCGGCCGTTTGCCGCGCGGCACCGACGGCCCGTCCGGGCGGAACCGGCCGGTGTTGACGCCGGAGGGCACCAGTGACATCTGCGCCCGGGGCACCCCGAGCCGGATCAGCTCCCGCACCTCGTCCTGGCACTGGACGATCACCCGGTCGACCGCGCGGCCGAGCTCCCGCTCGTAGGCGATGCGCCGGGGCGGGCTGGTGTCGGCCGCGCCCTGGTGGCGCAGCTTGACCGAGCCGAGCGCGTGGTAGGTCTGCACGACCGGCACGTCGCAGGCCCGCCCGGCGGTGACGGCCGCCAGCCCGCTCATCCAGAAGTGCGCGTGGGCCACGTCCGGCCGCCACTCGCCGCGCCACTCGGCGGTGAGCCATTCGGCGAACTGTCCCATGTAGGGCAGCAGCTCGTCCTTGGGCAGCGAGGTGGCCGGGCCGGCGGGCACGTGCACCACCTCGAAGAGCGAGCCCACGGGCACCACGGCCGGCAGGTCGGGATCGTCGCGGCGGGTGTAGACGCGTACCTCGTGGCCGTCGGCGGCGAGCGCGCCGGCGAGCTCGGCCACGTGCGCGTTCTGCCCGCCGGCGTCGATGCCGCCGAGGGCGGCGAGCGGGCTGGCGTGCTCCGAGATCATCGCGATGCGCATGTTTCCTCCTCCAGCAGCCGGTCCCAGTCCGCGAGGAACCGGTCCAGGCCGTAGCGGGCCAGCGCGACCTGGCGGGCCCGGGTTCCGAGGCTTCGGGCGGCCTCGGCGTCCTCGAGCAGCCAGTGCGTGGCCTCGACGAGCGTGCTGACGCGGGTGTCGAGCACCCCGGCGTCGGGTGGCACCGCGGCGACCGCCTCGGTGGTGGCCAGGCCGACCACGGGCATGCCCATCTGCATGGCCTCGATGAGGCTGAGCCCCAGCGATGTCCAGCGGGTGAGATGCAGATATATCCGCCGTCGGGCGACTTCTGAGTGCATGACGTGCTGGGGCGGGTCGTCGTACGGCGTGATCCGGGGACCCCGCAGGCCTTCGACACCCATCCCGAACACGTCCAGCGGCGCCACCGCGGCGAACCGCGGGAACAGGTCGGTGCCGGTGACCCGGTTCCGCCGGATCGGCTCGTTGGTGACGATCGCGAGGTGGTCCACGTCGCCCGACCATCGGGCCGCCGGCTCGACGATGCCGTGCTCGATCACCGTGGTCCGGGTGCCGCCGGTGTCCCAGAACAGCTCGTTGAAGTCGGTGACGTGGGCGACGATCAGGTCGTCGCGGTCGGCCATCGGATGCCGGCTGTTCGGCACGTCGCCCTTGGGCGTGTTGTGCTCCACGTAGATCACCGGCACGCCGCGCGGCACCAGCTCGAGTTCCTCGGGCCGCTGGACGATGGCCACGTCGACGTCGCGGATCTGATCGAGCGGCAGTTCCTCGGCCGTGGCCGGCCAGTCGAAGGTCTGTGCCCGCCCGCGGCCCATCGCGTCGCGGGCCTCGTTGACCGGGATCAGGTAGCGGTGTTTGCCCTGGACGAACGACGTCGTCCAGGATCCGTGCACGTGCCAGAGCAGAATGTTCACGCTGCTACCTCGGTGCGTTCGTGAGCCCCGGCGGCGAGCAGCCGGACGGCCGCCACCACCTGCTCGGGCTCGATGTCGGACAGGCAGGGATGGCCGGCGACCGGGCAGAGGGTGGCCCGGGTGTCACGGCAGGGGGCGCCGGCGTCGCCGAGCCGCACGCTCGGAACCCGATAGGGCCCCCACTGTCCGTAGGGGACGGTCGGCGCGTAGAGGCTGACGACCGGCGTGCCGACCGCCGCGGCGAGATGCGCCGGCCCGGTGTTGCCGACGACCAGGCAGCGTGCCCGCGCCAGGAGGTCGGCCATCTCCCGGAAGGAGGTCCTTCCCACTTCGACCCCCACACCCCCACTGACGTACGCCGCCAGCGCGCGCTCGCCGGTGCCGCCGGTCACCAGGACCCGGTGCCCGTCGGCGGCCAGGGCGGCCACGATCCGGCGCATGGTCGCGGGCGGGCACGACCGCGCCTCGCAGCTGGCACCGGGATGGACCACGACGTAGTCGCCACCGCCCTGGTTGCGGGCGCCGGTCACCCGCAGGCTTCCGTCGTCCCCCGGCGGCAGCGCGAAGCCGGCCGCCGCGGCGACGCTGCGGGCCCGCTCGGCCTCCGGAACGCCCGCGGGCACCCGATGCCGGACGTCGAGCAGGGAGCCCGGATAGTCGTCGCTGATCGCCGTGATCCGCCCGACCCCGGCGACACGCAGCAGGAGCGCGAGCGGCAGCGCCGACTGATGGAACGACGTGAAGACGACGGCCTCGCCGGCGCCGACGTCACGCAGCCGCTGGGTGAGCGCGGCCATCTCGCCGGCGTCCACCGGCCCCGGCTCGGCGTCGATCCAGGGCAGCCGCCATTCGACGATCTCGTCGACTCCCGGCAGCAGCTCGGCGGCGCCCCGGCCCCGGGGCCCGCAGAGCAGAACGACTCGCCGCGCGCCGTGCGCGACGGCCCGGACGGCGGGGCCGGTGACGAGCACATCCCCCGCCGAATCGGACCGCACGACCAGCACGGTCCCCGCATCACCGGGGCGCGCCGCCGGGGTGACCAGGGCTTCGCGGCTCAGGATCAGGTCGGCCGCGCCGGTCAAGGACGAGGCGACCGCGGGGGCGGCGGCGACCTCGGGCGGAAGGGTGACCGGGGTGGGAACGAGGACACCGGCGGCCCCGGCGGCCAGGGCGGCCCCCATGTCACGGCCGATGTCGCCGACCACCACGCAGCGGGCCGGGGTCGTGCCCAGCGCCTCGGCGGCCGCGAGGACCAGGCCGGGGGCGGGCTTGCGGCAGGCGCAGCCGGCCGTGTCGTCGTGCGGGCAGATCTGCCAGGTGTCGAAGCCGCCGAAGATCTCGTCGACCCGCCGGTTCACCGCGGCCAGCTGATCGGCGCCGAACCGGCCCCGGGCCAGCCCCGACTGGTTGGTGACCACGCCCAGGCGCAGCCCCGCCGCGCGCAGCCGGTCGACCGCCTCCCGGGCACCCGGCATGGGCTCCACGAGGGACGGATCGCCGTTGTACGGCACGTCCACGACAAGCGTGCCGTCCCGATCGAACAGCACAGCGTCGAACAGCTCGGTCACCGGCTCGCCCCCACCGGAGCTCCGGCTCCCACGAGCGGTTCCGCCTTGCGCCACCGCCAGGCCCCGCGCAGCCAGTGCACGACGGCCACCGGCGGTATGACGGCGCTGGTCACCAGCATCGTCCCCACCTCACGCGGCGTCCGGGGCCCGGGCCCGATCCGCGCCGCCGCGAACTCGGCCGTCCCTCCGGCCCAGACCAGACCCCCGACAACCGCGGCCGCCGCCCAGAGGCCCCGTCCTGACGACGCGCCCGGCGCGATACGCCCGGCCACACCCCGCGACACGCCCGGCACTGTGCGCCGGGAAGTGGCGAGGATCGCCGTGGCGGCGAGAGCGGCGGTGCCGGCGGCGGCGATCGTCGCGTGGCGGGACCGGCGGCCGGGCGGGATCTCCAACAAGGAGCGCCACTCCGGGCCGTACAGGCGGCGCAACAAGGCGTCGTCCGCGTTCCCACGCTGGGTCCGGACGCTGACCCAGGGGCCCTCCGGGCGTACCGGATGGGTCACCCGGCGGCGGCCTCGCCGAAGGGTCCACCCGTCACGGCGTACGCGGAAGGCCAGATCGGCGTCCTCCCGGAAAGCTCTCGGCAACCGCTCGTCGAAACCGCCGGCGCCCGTCAGCGCGGCGCGGCGATAGGCCATGTCGGCCGTGATCCAGGCCCCGTCGGCCAGGGCCGCCGTCACCCGCTCCCAGTCCGTCGGGCGGCGGTCGGACGGCAGCGGGACGCGCAGGTCGCCCTGCACACCGCCCACACCGGAATCCGCGTCATCAAGATCCGCCCGCAGCCGCATGATCCAGTCCGAATCGGGCAATACGTCGTCGTCGAGGAAGGCGATCCAGTCACCCTGGGCGGCCTTCGCCCCCGCGTTGCGGGCGGCGGCCGGGCCCCGGGCCGGGCCGGCCACCACCGTGGCCGCGATCTCCAGCGGCGGATGCGGCGCCGGGCGGTCGTCGACCACGATCAGCTCCACGTCCGGCGGCAACGGCCCGAGCGCGGCTATGAGGGCGGCCAGGCTGGGACGCCCCAGCGTGGGCACGACTATGGAGATCACGCGCCGAACGCCTTCGCGCGGTGCACGGCGAACGGTCCTATCGCGAGCAGGTCGACCGGCGCCGATCCGAACAGCTCCATGGCCTCGCGCGGGGTGTCGACCATGGGGCGGCCGGCCGTGTTGAGCGAGGTGTTGACCACCACGGGCAGGCCGGTGAGCCGCTCGAACTCGGCGATCATCTCGTGGACGAGCGGCTCGGTGTCGGTGTGGACGGTCTGCACGCGGGCCGTGCCGTCGACGTGGGTGACCGCCGGGATGCGGTCCTTCCACTCCGGCTTCACCTTGTGCACGAACAGCATGTACGGGCTCGGGTAGACGCCGGAGAAGATGTCGGCGAAGCGTTCGGCCCGGACCATCGGCGCGATCGGCCGGAACTGCTCGCGGCCCTTGACGTCGTTCATCCGGGTCTGCGTGTCCTTGTCGCCCGGGTGGGCGATCAGCGAGCGGTGGCCCAGCGCGCGGGGCCCGTATTCGCTGCGGCCCTGGTACCAGGCGACGATCCCGTTGTCCGCCAGCACGCGGGCGGCTTCCGCCGCGATCGACGCGGGGCGGGTGTAGGGCAGGGCGGCCCGCTTGAGCTCCGCCTCCAGCTCCTCGTCACTCCAGCCCCGGCCCAGGGCGGCCGAGCCGAACGGGATGTTCTTCCCGCCGATCGCGAGGGCCGCGCCGAGCGCCGTGCCGGAGTCGCCGGCCGCCGGCTGCACCCACACCCGCTCGTACGGGCCCTCGGCCGCGATCCGGGCGTTGGCGACACAGTTCAGCGCCGTTCCCCCGGCCATCGTCAGGGTCGACGGGCCGCCCGCCGCCTCGTACGTCCATCGGGCCAGGTCGAGCATGACCTCCTCGAGCCTGGTCTGGACGCTGGAGGCGAGGTCGGCGTGTGCCTCGGTCATCTCGCCGTCGGCCGTGCGCGCCTTGGCCAGCGCGTCCCAGTCGATGCGCTCGACCGTGAAGCCGCCGTCGTCGTTGGCGTGCACGAGTTCGCGGAGAAGACCGAGGAACTTCGGGCTTCCGTACGACGCCAGAGCCATCACTTTGTATTCGTCGCTGGAGTGCAGGAACCCGAGGTGGCGCGTCAGGTCCTCGTAGAGCAGACCCAGCGAGTGCGGAAGCTCCTGGCTCTTGAGGATCTCCAGTTCGCCCCCGCGGTAGGCGCCGGCCAGGTGGCTGGCCACCTCGCCGCGCCCGTCGAGCACGAGCACGGCGCTGTCCTCGGGCACCGACAGGCCGGCCGAGGCGGCGTGGGCCACGTGATGCGGCACGAACGTGACCTGCGACGGGTCGAGGCCGGGCAGCGCGGTGGCCAGGAACTGCGGCGCCCGCCGCGCGTAGTCGACGCGCATGGCGTCGGACGGGTCGCTCACGCCGAGCGACGACAGGTCGCGGGTCAGCGAGGGGTCGAACGAGTAGGCGACCGCGTCCAGGTCGTCCGGGCGCAGTCCGGCCTCCTCCAGGCACCAGGCCGCGGCCAGCTCGGGCAGCTCCCACGCGGCGAACGGAACGGGCCTCTTGCCGTGCTTGCGACGGCTGAACCTCTCCTCCTCGGCGGCGGCCACGACACGGCCGTCGACGATCAGCGCGGCGGCCGGATCGTGGAAGATGGCATTGATTCCCAGGACACGCATGAGGCGCCGGATACCCCCGCTTCCGCGAAGTACTCCCATGATCATTGACTTCTCGGAAAAATAAAAAGTGGCCTTCTACCTGCACTGATACGAGGTTTGAGATCCTTGCTCCGGGGCAAACGCCCGCACATGTATGAGGTGGAGCAATATGTGGCCGGCGCCTGGGAACCGGGCGGTTCGGGCCACAAACTGACCGTCGTGAACCCCGCCGACGGCACCAGCGTGACCCGCGTTCCGATCTCCTCGGAGGGCGACGTGGCGGCGGCCGTCGCGGCCGCCCGCGACGCCGCGCCGGCGTGGGCGGCCACCGCCCCCGCGGCTCGCGCGGCCGCCCTGCACGCCGCCGCGAACGCCCTCGAGGCCGGCGCGGACGAGCTCGCCGTGATCATGAACGCCGAGATGGGCAAGCCGGTCGACGGCGCCCGCGACTCGATCGGCGCCGGGGTCGGCACGCTGCGGCAGTACGCGGAGCTGGGCCCCACTCACCGGGGCCGCACGCTGGCCGGCGACGACGGCGCGATCGACCTGATGACGTACGGGCCGCGCGGCGTGGTCGCGGTCATCACCCCCTGGAACGACCCGGTCGCGGTCGCCTGTGGCCTGCTCGGCGCGGCCCTGGTCACCGGCAACACCGTCGTCCACAAGCCGAGCGAGCGGACCCCGGCCACCGGCTGGCGCGTCGTCCAGCTGCTGGCCCCGCATTTCCCGCCCGGCGTCCTCAACCTGGTCAACGGCGACGGCGCGGCCGGCGCGGCCCTGGCCGCCTCCGCGGTCGACGTGGTCGCGCAGGTCGGCTCGACCGCCACCGGCCGGTCGATCGCCGCCGCGTGCGCCCGCACCGGGGCCAAGGCGCTGCTGGAGAACGGCGGCAAGGACCCGGTGATCGTCGACGCCGGCGTGGACCCGGCGTGGGCGGCCCAGCAGGTCGCGCTCGGCGCCTTCGTCAACTCCGGGCAGATCTGCGTCGCCGTCGAGCGGGTCTACGCGCACCGCGACGTCGCCCCGGCCTTCCTCGACTGCCTGGCCGCCGAGGCCGACTCGTGGGCTTCCCAGATCGGGCCGATGGTCGACCGCCGGATGCGCGACGCCGTCGACGAGCAGGTGCAGCAGGCGGTCAAGGACGGGGCCCGGGCCGTACGCGGCGGCGCCGTTCCCACCGGTCCCGGCGCCTACTATCCGCCGACCGTGCTCGCCGACTGCACCGACGACATGACGGTGATGCGCGAGGAGACGTTCGGCCCGGTGGCGCCGGTCATGGTCGTCGACTCGTTCGAGGAGGGACTGCGCCGCGCCGCCGACTCCCCCTACGGCCTCGCGGCCACCGTGCTCACCACCTCGATGAGCCACGCCCAGCAGGCCTGGCGCACGCTGCCGGCCGGCACGGTCAAGGTCAACGCGGTCTTCGGCGGGGCTCCGGGCGGCGCCGCCCATCCGCGCCGCGGGAGCGGGCAGGGGTTCGGATACGGCCCGGAGCTGCTCGACGAGATGACGGCGGTCAAGGCGGTGCACATCGAGGCGCCGCCGTCGGGCTGGTAGCTAAAGCTTGCGCAGGGCCGCTTCCACCTCCGGTGGGAGCGGCCTCCGGTGGTTCAGCGCCCAGGGCAGGTCGCCGGCCAGATCAAAGACCGATCGAGGGCTTTCCCGTACGGCGGTGAGCAGCGCCCGCCCCACGACAGCGGGCGGGCGGCGCAGCAGAGCGGTCAGCACCCGGTTGCGCGTCTCCCGGCGGGCACGGGCGCCGTTGTCCCGCCCCGCCGGTTGCGGCAGGTGCCGGACCGTGAGCTCGGGGGCGTACGACAGCTCGTACCCGGCGGCGGCGAGATCCATGGCCAGGAGCGCCTCCTCCCCGTACACGAAGAGTCTCGGCTCGAAGCCCCCGGCGGCCAGGAAGGCATCCCGCCGCACGATCACCGAGCAGGCCAGGAACCCCAGAATCGATGGCCCGGCGCTCCCCCGCCCCAGCGTGCTCGCGGCCATCGCGGCCGACACCGGGTCGAGCCGGCCCTCGGGCCCGACCAGCACCCGCGCCGCCAGCAGGGCGACACGGGGATGGTCGTCCATGATCCGTGCGGCGCGGGCCAGCGAGCCGGGCGTCCAATACGAGTCGTCGTCGGCGAACGCGACATAACGGGTGCGGGCCCGCTCCACCCCGACATTGCGGGCGGCCGCGCCCCGGTTCTCGCCCAGACGGACGACGTCGACGCCGGGCAGGGCGGGCAACTCCTGATCGGACGCGTTGTCGATCAGGATCGTCCGGGCGAGATGCCGGGGCATCGTCTCGCGCAGACGGTCGGCCCGGTTACGGGTGGCGACGACGACGGTGACGTCCTCGGTCTCCACCGACAGTTCATTGGTGTCCAGCGACATGGCGGTGCGCTTACCCCGGACGGACTTTTTCTAGAGCTGGTTTTTGAGCTCTTTTTCGAAGAAGTCGAAGAATCCGTCGGGATCCGGGCCGGCATTCATCAGAACGATGTGGTCGTATCCCGCTTCCGTGTATTCCTTCACCGATTTGACGTACGGCTCGGGGTCCGGCCCGTGCGCGAACTTCCCGGCCACGTCCTCGGGCCGCACGGTGGCCGACGCCGCCTCGAAATTGACCGGATTCGGCAGTTCGGCCATCACCTTCCAGCCGGTGACGCCCCAGCGGCTGGTCTCGTGCGCGGCCTTGACCGCCGCCTCCGCGGTCGGTGCCCACGCGACCGACACCTCGGCATATTTCGGGCCGGTGCCGCCGCTCGTGGCATACGTCTCGATCAGGTCCTTACGCGGCTCGGTCACGAACAGACCGCTGCCGTGGGTGGCGGCCAGCTCGGCGGCGTCCTTGCCGCCCGCGGCCACGGCGATCACCGGCAGCTTCTCCGGCAGGTCGAACACCTGCGCGTCCTCGAGCTGGAGGTGCTTGCCCTCGTACGACTGATAACCGCCCCGCCACAGCAGATTGATGATCTCCAGCGCCTCCACGAGCCGCTCGTGCCGGCCCCGCACGCTGGGGAACCCCTGGCCGACGACGTGCTCGTTGAGCCGCTCGCCGGCGCCGATGCCCAGCGTGAAACGGTCGTCCGAGATGATCGCCAGCGTGGCCGCGGCCTGCGCGATGATCGCCGGGTGGTACCGCACGGTCGGGCAGGTCACGCCCGTGGCCAGGCCGAGCCGGTCGGTGCGCATGGCGATCGCGCTCAGCACGTTCCAGGCGAACGGCGAGTGGCCCTGCACGTCGAGCCACGGGTGGAAGTGGTCGCTGATCTCCACGAAGTCGAATCCGGCCTGCTCGGCGCGGACCGCCTGGCGGATCAGCTCCTTGGGTCCGAAGGCCTCCGCGGCCAGCTTGTATCCGAGTTTCATACCCGTACAGCTTCCCGGCCCGGACCCGCGCAAACGCGCTGGTCCAGGCCGGGATTGTCGCTGGGTCAGGACGCGGCCGAGCGCGCCTGGTCCCGTACGTCCTGTGCGTCGTCCTTGGCCGTCGCCTTGGTCGTCTGGACGGCGTCCTGTGCCGTCTCCTTGACCTGGCCGAGCGCCTCCTGGGCCGAGCCCTGAAGGTCCTCGCGCAGCTCCTGGGTGGCGTCCTTGACCTTCTCGGTCAGGTCGCCGGAGTGCTCCTTGAGCGCCGCGCCGGCGCTCTTCTCGGCCTCGGTGACCGGGATCAGCGTGGCCGCGAGCATGCCGACGCCGAACGCGATGACGCCGGCCGCGATCGGGTTGCCCTGCGTCTGCTGGGCCACCGCGTGCGGGGCCTGCTTGACGGCGCCGGCCGCCTGGTGCGCCTTCTCGCTCGCCACGTCGCCGACCTGGCTCGCCTTGTCGCTGACCGCGCTGCCCACGTGGCTCGCCTTGTCGCTCACCGTTCCTCCTACGTCCGACGCCTTGGACGACGCCGAGTCGCTGACGCCCATGACCTTTTCCTTGACCGCGGTCCAGCGCCGCTGGGCCACCTTCGCGGGGCTCGTCTTCTCGGCGAGCAGGTCGACGTCGCGGGTCAGCGAACGCCGGGTGTTCTCGATGTCCTGCCTCAGCCGGTCGGGTTCTTCAGCCATTGGGCGTCCTCCTTGAGCGTGTCGACGGTGCGGCGCGGCATGGGGTCGACGTTCTTGAGCTTCTTCTTGCCGTTCGCGTAGAGGACGCCGCCGACGGCGCCCCAGACGACCGCCACGATCAGGGCGGCCCAGCCGGCGGGCATGACGGCGTCGAGCGCGAACACGGCGGCCAGGCTGAGGAAGAGCACCGCGAGATAGCCGGCGAACCCGGCCCCGCCGAGCATCCCGGCCGCCTTGCCGGCCTTCTTCGCCTCCTGCTGGACCTCGGCCTTGGCCAGCTCCACCTCCTGGCGGAACAGCTGGGACAGGTCGTTGCTGATGTTGCCGATCAGCTCACCGACCGAGGTCTCGGAGACCTCCTCGGCCCGGTCGTGCTGGTACGGGGTGGTCATCGTGGACGCTCCGGACTGTCCACCACGTACTCACTGGCCACCGCCGGAGTGCCGGTGCCGGTCGAGGTGTACTCGGTGGCGCTGGCGTAACCGCCGGTCGGAGCGGCCACCGGCTGCGTCGTGCCGGCCGGGTACTCCGGGGTCGTCGGATAGCCCGTGGCGTACTGCGCCGTCGTCTCACTCTCGTTGCGGGACACGAAGGAGTCGTTGCTCGGCTTGGAGGTGTCCTCCGCCTTGGCCACGCTCTTGCCCAGACGGCCCACCACGAAGCCGGCCGCGAGCGCGGTGGCCAGGAAGGCGCCGGGACGCCGGCGGGCGAAGTCCTGCACCTCGCGCAGCACGCCCTCGGGCCCGTTGCGGTCGAGGTAGTCGGCGAACTGCCGGCCGCCGTCGGCGATCCGGGTCACGACCTGCGCGGCCGGGGTGTCACCGCGGTCGCCGCGCATCTGGTCGAGCTGGTCGGCGGTGTCGCGGATGGAGCCGACGAGCTTGTCGTTCTGCGTACGAGCCTGCTCGTTGACCTTGCCCTTGACGTCCGACGCCAGGTTGCTGACCTGGGTCCGGGCCTCGCTGCCGACCCGGCGGGCCTGCTCCTTGGCCGTGTCCTTCACGTCGGCCGCGGCCTCACCGGCGGCGTGGCTGGTCTGGGAGGCGACCTCCTTGGCCTTCTCCTTGGCCCCGCTCGGCTGACTCTCGGCCGGGGAGGAGTAGGTCTCGGAGTAGACCTCGGTCGTATAAGTCTCGGTGGGGTACGTCGCCTGGGTAGGCACCTCGACGGGATCGACGGCGCCCGGTCCGCGAACGCCCGATGGCACGTCACTCATGGGTTTCCTCCAGAGGGGATTTCGACATCCATTCAGCTACCCGTCACGACGCCGCCCATTCACGAATTCGCGTGCTGAATAGCGCGAATCTCGCCCCGCATGATTCGCGCCGAAGGGGGTATCGGACCGCTTCGGCCCGGCGCCCGGTGCCGCCTGTTACCCTCGCGAATCGTGAGCGATCTTTTCGGTACGCGGGTCATCGGCGGCCGCACATTCGACTTCAGCCGCCAGGTCGCGGTGATGGCGATCGTCAACCGCACCCCCGACTCGTTCCACGACCGGGGCCGCACGTTCGCGCTCGACCGGGCGGTCGAGGCGGTCGAGGCGGCGGCCGACGGCGGAGCCGACTGGATCGACGTCGGAGGGGTGCCGTTCGCGCCGGGACCCGAGGTGCCGGTGAGCGAGGAACTCGACCGGGTGCTGCCGGTGGTGGAGGCGGCACGCTCGCGAACGGTGGTCTCGGTGGACACGTACCGTCCGGAGGTGGCGGCGGAGGTCATCAAGGCGGGAGCGGGCGTCATCAACGACACGTCGGGTCTGCGGGACCCGGCGATGGCGGAGGTGGTGGCGGGCACGGACGCCCAGCTGGTGATCACCCACAGCTTGGCCGCGCCGAGAACGCTGTGGCCCAGCCCGCAGTACAAGGACGTGACCGCCGAGGTCGCGGAGTTCCTGCGGGAGCGGGTGCGGGTGGCGCTCGCACACGGCGTACGGCCGGACCAGATCATCATCGACCCGGGACCGGACCTGAACAAGAACACACTGCACACGCTGGAGCTGACGCGGCGCTTGGGTGAGATCGCGGAGGTGGGTTATCCGCTGTTGGCCGCGGTGAGCAACAAGGACTTCATCGGGGAGACGCTGGACGCTCCACAGCGCGAACGGTTGGCGGGCACGTTGGCCACCCTGGTCTTCTGCATCGAGCGCGGGGCCCGGATCGTTCGGGTTCACGATGTTCGGTCGGCTGTGGACGCGGTCCGGATGACTGAGGCCCTGTTGGGGTGGCGGTCTCCCGCCTATCTCCGGCACAACGTCTGAGGCCTTCTTGCGCGGGTGCCCATTCGGGCTGGCGGAGGAGCGCTCCATGCCCCGAGTGGGCTCACCTCGGCGGCCAAGGCCCAGCAGGCGGCCCGCGCATGTGAAAGCCTTCAGCCCCCGCGCATGCGAGAGCCTTCAGCGCCCGCGCATCTGAGAGCCTTCAGCGCCCGCATGCGAGAGCCTTCAGCGCCCGCGCATGCGAGAGCCTTCAGCGCCCGCGCATCTGAAAGCCTTCAGCGCCCGCGCATGCGAGAGCCTTCAGCGCCCGCGCATCTGAAAGCCTTCAGCGCCCGCGCATCTGAAAGCCTTCGGCGCTTGTCCGCATCCGTTGTGCAACTCGGACAAGGCAGCACGACAAAAAGACAAGCTCACTTGACTTTTTGTCAAGCCGGCGCCGTCGTCGCGGGCCGGGAGGCGCGCGGCTCGACCGGTCCGCCACGACTCGGTCTGGCGCCGGACGCGTTCTTTGTGCGCGGTCGACCGCGCCGCGAGCTCGCCCGGCCCTTACGTTCGCGCCCGCCGGTCGAATCCGGCGCCGCCGCCGCGACGAAGGCCACCGGGAGGCCGCCACGCAGGAGCCCACGCGCGGACGCACCAGGGCTCCAAGACACCGATGGAC
The DNA here is from genome assembly GCF_050956135.1 of Actinoplanes sp. CA-131856. Taxonomy (GTDB): domain Bacteria; phylum Actinomycetota; class Actinomycetes; order Mycobacteriales; family Micromonosporaceae; genus Actinoplanes. The sequence continues at coordinate 6,907,374 of NZ_CP191849.1, forward strand.
CAAGGCACCGACGCACCGACGCACCGATCCACCGACGTGGCGACGCACCGACGCACCGATCCACCGACGTGGCGACGCACCGACGCACCGATCCACCGACGTGGCGACGCACCGACGCACCGATCCACCGACGTGGCGACGCACCGACGCACCGATCCACCGACGTGGCGACGCACCGACGCACGGATCCACCGACGTGGCGACCCACCGACGCGGCGACCCACCGACGCGACGAGGAACCGAGGCGACGAGGCGACGAGGCGACGAGGCACCGACGCGACGAGGCACCCACCCACCGAGCCACCGACCCACCGACGCGACGACGCGACGAGCCACCGACGCACCGAGGCGACGACGCACCGAGGCACCGAGGCACCGACGCACCGACGCACCGACGCACCGAGGGGATGGGATCGGGAGGTGTCTAGAGCAGTGCGGCCACGGTCCACTCGCCGGCTATGGCGACTGTGGCCAGCAAGGCTACGGCTGCGCCGTGGCGCATGGTGGCGTTCGGGCCTGCGAGGCGGCGGTAGGCGAGGACTGCGAAAGGGATGAAAGGGATGCCGCCCAGCAGGCCGAAGAAGAGGGCGCCGGCTGTGCCCGCGGTCAGGCGCCACCAGGAGGATTCGTAGGCGACGTTGCCTACCAGGCGGACGTCCACTCGGGTGTTGGCGGGGATCTCGTCGCGGACGAAGGCGACTCTGACCTGAGGTTGTGACGCTGTGGTGCTGCCGGCGGGGATGAACGGGCCGGTGCAGTCGGTGATTTCGGTGGTGCGTTCGGTGTCCAGGAAGTCGGTGGCGCAGTCGGTGACGGTCACCGTGCCCTTGGTGCCGGTCAGGCCCGAGCGGGCCAGGGCCTCCTGGCCGAACTCGCGGACGCCCAGGGCGCACACCCACATCCAGCCCAGCGTGACGGCGGCGAGGAGGGTCCAGAAGACCACCTTTGACGGCAGGTCGCGCTTCTTCTCGCCGCCCCGCATCACGCTCACGCAGTCCATTCTGGACTGGGTGAGGGGCTCAGTCGAACTTTTCGTCGGGGTACGTGCCGACCAGCTCGGCTGACCACGGCTGGAGCGGTACGGCGGCCGGGCCGATCACGCGCATCGAGGCCAGGCACGTGAGCAGCATGCCCTCGCCGAAGAAGGCCCGGGCCTCCTCGGGGGTGCAGCCGGTCAGGGCGCGGATCGTGTCGTAGAGGCGGCCGAAGCCGGCTCGCACCGGGTCGCCGATGGCCGGGTCGTCGCTGGCGGCGAAGCCGTGCAGGAGCATGGCCATCAGCTCGCGGCGGCCCAGCAGTTCGAAGTAGGCGTGGCCGAGGCTGTGCAGGGTGGGATCGCGGTCGGCGGCGGACCGGAACGTCGCGTCGATCAGGTCGACGGTGTGCTGCATGGCGGCCAGGAAGAGATCCTGCTTCGTGCGGAAGAGCCGGATGACGTACGGCTGTGAGACGCCGGCCAGGCGGGCCACCTGATCGGTGGTGGTGCCGGCGTAGCCGCCGCTGCTGAACGCGGTGACGGCGGCCGCGACGAGCTGCTCCTGGCGCTCCTCGGCGGTGAGACGGGTGCGAGACATGTTGACAGATTATCAGTCGATAACTACGTTGGTTATCAGTCGATAACAACTTGGGGGACGACAGTCATGACCGCCGTACTGGAAGCACCGGCCGCGCCCCGGCGCGCCGCCAAGCCGCTGGCCGCGGTGCTCGCCGCCGTCGGCATCCCGACCTTCATGGTCGCGCTGGACAACCTGGTCGTGAGCACGGCGCTGCCGGTGATCCGGGCCGATCTGGGCGCCTCGCTGACCGACCTTCAGTGGTTCGTGAACGCGTACACGCTGCCGTTCGCCGCGTTCCTGCTCACCGCGGCCGCCCTCGGCGACCGCATCGGCCGCCGCCGCATGTTCGTGGCCGGCCTGATCGTCTTCACGCTGGCCTCGGCCGCCGCCGGCCTGGCCTCGTCGCCGTGGCAGCTCACCGCCGCCCGCGCCATCCAGGGCCTGGGCGGGGCCGCCGTCGCCCCGCTGGCCCTCACCCTGCTCTCGGCGGCCGTGCCCGACCGCATGCGGACCGCCGCCATCGGCATCTGGGGAGGCATCAGCGGCCTCGGCGTGGCCGTGGGCCCGGTCGTCGGCGGCGCCGTGGTCGAGGGCCTCGACTGGCACTGGATCTTCTGGCTCAACGTCCCCGTCGGCGTGGTCGCCGTCGTCCTGGCCCGCACCGTCCTGAGCGAGTCCCGGGGCGGCGCCCGCCGCCTCGACCCGCTGGGCCTGGTCCTCTCCGCCGCCGGCATGCTCCTGGTCATCTGGGGTGTCGTGGACGGCCCCGACCACGGCTGGACCTCCACCCGCGTCCTCGGCATGCTGATCGGCGGCGGCGCCCTGATCGCCGCGTTCCTGTTCTGGCAGACCCGCAACCCGGCACCCATGATGCCGCTGTCGCTGTTCCGCTCCCGCGGCTTCGGCCTGGTCAACCTGGTGACCCTGGCCTTCTCGGCCGGCGCCTTCGGCTCGGTCTTCCTGCTGGCCCAGTTCTTCCAGGTGGTCCAGGGCCTGAGCCCCTTGGACGCGGGCCTGCGCACCCTCCCCTGGACCGCCGCCCCCATGATCGTCGCCCCGCTGGCCGGCATCTTCGGCGACCGCGTCGGTCAGCGCAACCTCATCCTGGCCGGCCAGGCCTTCCTGGCCGCCGGCATCCTCTGGATGGGCCTGGCCATCGGCACCGACGTCACCTACTCGTCCCTGGTGGCCGCCTTCGCCCTGGCCGGCATCGGCATGGGCCTCACCTTCGCCCCCGTGAGCACGGTGGCCATGGCCAGCGTCACCGAGGCCCAGCGCGGCGTGGCCTCCGGCGTCAACAACACCATCCGCGAGCTGGGCGTGGCCATCGGCGTAGCCGCCCTGGCCTCGATCTTCAGCTCGTACGGCAGCTACGCCACCCACCAGTCCTTCGTGGACGGCATCAAGCCCGCGGTCATCGTAGGCGCCCTCATCGTCGCCACCGGCGCCCTGATCGCTCTGTTCCTCCCCCGCCGCAAGCCCAGCAACCCCTGACCCACCACCCCACGGAGCCGGCCCGCCACCGCGGTCCGGCTCCGCGCCGTTCGCACTCGACGCGCGGAGCGCCCGGCCCAAGTCAGTCGGGTGGGTGACAGCGATCGAAAAACCGTTTCGGCGGAGATGATCTACATCGACCCCAGTGTATGATCTAGCACCCCCGCCCCACCTGGGAAGCTACCCGCCACAGCCGAGCAGACTACCGAACAAAAGGGACGACAGGCGGCACCGATTCCAAGGTGCGGCGGATTGACGCGTCTCTTAGCGTCGGAGACGTGGGAGACGAACCCAACATCGGCCGGGCACCGGTACAGCGCCCGTCCCGCGGTCAGGCCCGGGTAGGCAAGGCCGTGGGGAAGGCACGCACGCCCGAGAACGCGCCCACCCATTTCATCCCGATCGGCTCGCAGGAACCGCCACCCGTCTTCGTCGACCCGACCGGCGGCCGCCGCCGCTGGATACGGCGCACCGCCTACGCCGTCGGTCTCCTGCTCGTCCTGGCCCTGATCGTCGTCTGGCTCAGCCAGCTGGGCGGATCCGCACCCCCGCCGGAACGCAGCCCCGGCCCGAGCAGGGCGGCCGCCGCACGGTGACCGTCTACCGGGCCACACCACCGCCGCACGATCCGGCCGAGTCGACCGGCCGGCTTCCCCCGCTGCAACGGAAACGGCGGATCCGCCGCCGCCGGTTCCTCGCCGGCGGGCTCGGCCTGGTCGCCCTCCTCCTGCTGGCCACCGTCATCCTGGTCTCCGTCTACACCGACGCCGGCTTCAGCCCCGACGGCACCGCGCAGAGCACCACCTCCTCCGAGGACGTCCCCGACTCGATCAGCGAGGGCGGGCCGATCATCGACGTGAACGCCGAGGGCGAGGTCCGGACGTACGGCATGCCGACCCGGACCATCGCGCTCACCTTCGACGACGGTCCCGATCCGGTGTGGACCCCCAAGATCCTCGACGTGCTGAGCCGGCATCACGCGCCCGCCACCTTCTTCGTCGTCGGCTCCCAGGTCGCCCGCCACCCTGACGTCGCCAAGCGGATCACCTCCGAGGGCCACGAGATCGCCGGCCACAGCTTCACCCACCCCGACCTGGCCCGGCTGCCGAACTGGCGGCGCGAGATGGAGAACTCGCAGACACAGCTGGCCATCGCGTACGCCACCGGCCGGTCCTCGTCGCTGATGCGGCCGCCCTATTCGTCGTTCGCCGACGCGATCTCCGACGACGACTGGAAGACCGTGCAGGCCGTCGGCGCGCAGGGCTATCTGACCGTGCTCGACACCATGGACAGCGAGGACTGGAAACGCCCCGGCGTCGACGCCATCGTCCGTAACGGGACGCCGCGCGGCACCGGCGGGCAGATCCTGCTCATGCACGACGCCGGCGGGGACCGCTCGCAGACGGTGGCCGCGCTCGACCGGCTCATCCCCGAGATGCAGCGCAAGGGCTACCGGTTCAGCACGGTCAGCGCCGCCATGGGCGACGAGGTCAACCCGGTCGCCACCGACGAGGCCGTGTGGCGGGGGCGGGCCCTGGTGTGGACCGTGCACGTGGCCGACATCGTGCTCGACGTCCTCTGGGTGCTCCTGATCGTGGCGGGTGGGCTCATCGTCGTACGGACGCTGATCCTTTTTCTTTTCGCCTGGCGTCATTCGCGACATCGGCGCAGCCCGGAGTGGTCGTGGGGGCTGCCCGTCACCACGCCCGTGACGATCGTCGTGCCCGCCTACAACGAGGAGAAGACGATCTCGCCCGCGGTCCGGTCACTGGCCCGGTCGGCCCATCCGAACGTCGAGGTCCTGGTGGTCGACGACGGTTCGACCGACGGCACGGCGAAAGCGGTGGAAGATCTGCACATCGGCAACGTCCGCATCGTACGGGTCCCCAACTCGGGCAAAGCGAACGCGCTCAACGCCGGTGTGGCGCTGTCCCGCAACCCGCTCGTCGTCATGGTCGACGCGGACACCGTGGTCGAGCCGGAGGCCGTGCACCGGCTCGTGCAGCCGTTCGGCGACCCGATGGTCGGCGCGGTGGCGGGCAACGTCAAGGTCGCCAACCGGGGCAGCCTGATCGGCAAGTGGCAGCACATCGAGTACGTGATCGGCTTCAACCTGGACCGCCGGCTCTACGACACCTTCGGCTGCATCCCGACGATCCCCGGCGCGCTCGGCGCGTTCCGCCGCAAGGCCCTGGTCGAGGCGGGCGGCCTGAGCACCGACACGCTGGCCGAGGACACCGACCTGACCATCGCGATCCACCGGGCCGGGTGGCGGGTCGTCTACGAGGAGTCGGCGCGGGCGTACACCGAGGCCCCGGCCACCGTGAAGCAGCTCTGGAAGCAGCGCTACCGCTGGAGCTACGGCACCATGCAGGCGATGTGGAAGCACCGCCGGGCGGTCGTCGAGTCCGGCCCGTCGGGACGGTTCGGCCGGCGCGGCCTGCCCTTCATCACCCTCTTCAGCGTGCTGTTGCCCCTGCTCGCTCCGCTCATCGACCTGATGGCGCTGTACGGGCTGCTCTTCCTGGATCGCAAGATCACCATCATCGGGTGGCTGGCGATGCTGGTCGTGCAGGTGCTGACCGCCATCCTGGCCTTCCGGCTCGACCGCGAACCGCTGCGCCCGCTCTGGACGCTGCCCTTGCAGCAGATCGTGTATCGCCAGCTCATGTATCTCGTTCTCCTGGTGTCAGCGCTCGCCGCGGTGACCGGCCGGCGGCTGCGCTGGCAGACGATCCACCGTACGGGCGACCTCAGCTCGGCCCCCAGCCCGGTCCGCGGCGTATAGCCTGATCGCCGGCCGGGTAGAGGAGAGCTATGCCATCCGCGGGAGAGATGTACGGCGGTCGTTATCGCCTCGACGAGAGGATCGCCGCCGGTGGCATGGGCGAGGTCTGGCGGGGCACCGACACGGTGCTCGGCCGGGACGTCGCCGTCAAGACGCTGCACGCCGACCGTGCCGGCGACCCCAACTTTCAGACGCGCTTCCGCAACGAGGCGCGGGCCATGGCCGCCCTGCACCATCCGGGCGTGGCCGACGTCTACGACTTCGGCGAGACCGAGGGCGGCACCGACGCCTTCATCGTGATGGCCCGGGTCGACGGCGAGCCGCTCAACCAGCGGATCGCCGAGCGCGGGCGGCTGAGCGTCGACGAGACGCTGTCGGTGGTGTCGCAGGCCGGGCGGGCGCTCGAGGCGGCACACCGGGCCGGCATCGTGCACCGCGACGTCAAGCCGGGCAACCTGATCATCAGGCCGGACGGCACGGTCGTGCTGGTCGATTTCGGGGTGGCCCGCCAGGCCGACACGGCGACCATGACCGCGGCCGGCGAGGTCGTCGGCACGGCCATGTACATCGCTCCCGAGCAGGTGTCGAAGGAGACGATCACCCCGGCCGTCGACGTGTACGCGCTGGGCGTCGTCGCCTATCACTGCCTGGCCGGCCATCCGCCCTTCCTGGGCGACAACCCGGTCGCCATCGCCATGCAGCACCTCAACGAGCCGCCCCCGCCGCTGCCGGACGACGTGCCCCCGGCGGTGCAGGCGCTGGTCATGCGGGCCATGGCCAAACGGCCGCAGGACCGGTTCGCGTCGGCCGCGGCGATGGCCGGCGCCGCCGATCAGATCCTCGCCGGCGTCGACACGACGACGATCCTGGCCGCGATCGCCACTCCCCCGGCCGCGACCACGGCCGCCCTTCCCGCGGCACAGGACCCTTCGAGACCCCGCAGCCGTACGCCGTGGATCGTGGCCGCCGTGGCGGTTCTGGTCCTGGCGGCGGCCGGCGTCGCGCTGGCGCTCACCTGGCCCGACGACGACAAGGAGACCCCGTCGGGCACCCAGCCGTCGGCCACCTCGCCCGCCTCGGCCGGCACGGGCAACGCGCCGGTCAAGCCGACGACCAGCACGCCGAGGCGGACGTCGAATCCCACGACCTCACGGCCGCAGCAGCCGGTGCCCGCCACCACCACGCCGTCGGCGCCGGTGACCACCTCGACGTCGCCCAGCTCGGACGAGTCGGAACCCTCGGAGCCGGAGACGTCGGCCCCGGAGGAGACCACCACCCCGCCGGAGGAGACCGAGGGCCCCGAGGAGAACGCGAGCACCCCGGCCGGCGCCGGGGAATGAGGCTCACTCAGTCAACTTGGACCATCGTCAGTGCCGCCACCTGCTTCTGGAGCTGGGCGACCTGCTCGCTCAGCTCGGCGATCTGGCGGGACAGGTCGTTGAGCGGCTGCTTGCTCGGCGCGTACCGCTGGAAGTCGGAGGCGGCCTGGTTCACGTTGGTGTACGGGTTGCGCAAGCGGTAGTCCCAGACGCGCTCCTCCACCTTGTTGATCTCGCCTGAGATCCAGGACTTGTCAGAGGAAGTGAGAGCCACGGGAATGTCCTCCAGATGCCAGGAAGCCGTCGAGGCCTCGAGGGACGTGGTGTACGACGACGAGAAGTGCGCGTGATGGTCGTGCGGGTTGCTGCCGCCGTAGGCCTGCTGCTTCCAGCCGTTGCTCTGCTGCCAGATGCGGCGGTTGAAGATGATGTAGCGCAGCCTCTTCTCGGCGCCGGAACGGCAGCGCTTGAGCAGGAACTGCACCACGGCTTCCATGGTCAGGCCGGGCTCACGCAGGTCGACGTCGACGTCGATCGCGTGCACCTCGTGGATCTTGTCGGCGTCTCGGATCGGCACATTGCCGACCTCGTCGTCGTTGTGGTCCGACTGCGTCGCCTGGTGTGCGCTGTCACCGATCGAGCCGTCGCTGGTCTTGTCACGGTTGGGCGCGATGGTGTTGAACTCGGACCGCAGCTTCACCAGGCACGGGACCAGAATCCAGTCGGCCATGCGTCAGCTCCTCACGCTGCGTAGACAACGGCGGGCAGGGTAGCAGTACCCGGGGCCGATGGTAATCATTCCGACCAGCGGCCACCAGCGAGCCTCGCCTCCATCGGGTGACCCACTGTCACCGCGGTGACACCCCGATGTGGATCCAGACGTCGTCCAGCGATCCGTGGAACTGGTCGTTGTTCTTGCCCACGCCCTTGCCGCCGAGGCTGAACGGCTGAGTGGTCACGATGGAGAGTCCCTCGGGCACCGCCGCGGTGGCCTGGACCCGGTCGTCGACGACGATGGCCAGGGTGGGCCCGGTGCGGCGGCACTCGAGGGTGTGCCAGTCATCGTCCTTGATCGACTCTCGGCTGCGGGCGACGTACGAGGGGCCGCCGTCCTTGCCGGTCAGCACGCAGCTCGGCTTGCCGGTCGCGCCGTCGAGCTGGAGCTTGTACTGACCGCCGGCGCCGGCGATGCCCTTCTGCAGGACGTTCTGGCCGGTCTGGGTCGTGCCGGAGCGCAGCGTGGCGCCGTACCGGAAAGGCTTGTCCGAAGGATTGAGATCGGCGGTGTCGGCGGCCTGGAGCACCAGCTTGGGGCACGCCTGCTCCGAGCAGCCGGGCGGGAACGACAGGGCTTGACCGGAGCCGTGCGGGGTCATGGCGACCTTGCCGCCGTCGCGCATCACGGCGCGCAGCAGGTGACCGTGGCCGGAGCCGTCGTCGAAGGTGCCGTCGGCGATCGTCGTGTCGAAGTTGTACGAGGCCACCGGGCCGGTCGAGGGGGCGCCCTCCTCGCGCGGCGGCACTCCGTTGAACGCGGCGTAGCGCTTGCGCGGGGCCGCGTTGACCGTGGTGAAGTCGCCGACCGCGCTGATCGAGCCGAGGGCGGGGCTGGTGGCGATCTGCCGGGTGCCGGCCACCCCGTTGGCCTGCGGGGCCCACTCGAGCAAGTTGCCCTGCGCGTCGACGGCGGCCAGCTTGCCGCGGGTCACCGAGCCGTCGGTGCAGACCCCGCGGACACCGTTGTTGCTGGTCGTGCAGGCCTTGTCGAAGTGGCCGCCGACGTAGGTGACGCCGTCGAGCACGGCGATGGCCTGGGCGTCGCCGTCGAAGACCCGGGTCCAGCGGGTCGCGCCGGCCTTGGTGTAGGCGACGGCGCGGCCGCCCTGCCCGCCGAGCGCGGCGTAGACCCCGTTGGCGTCGGCGGCCAGGGCGAAGACCTGGGAGACCGGCTTGGGGACGAAGGAGGCGTCGGTGACGCCGGTGGCCGGGTCGACCGCGGAGAGCCGGATCGTCGCCTTGACGTTGTTGGTGCGGTGGAAGCGCCCGCCCACGTAGACGCGGTCGCTGGTGACGGCCAGGGCGTTGACGGTGTCGTCGGCCGAGGGGGCCCACGCGTCGAGCGCGCCGGTGCTCAACGTGAAGGCGGCCAGGTTGGCCCGCGGCACACCGTCCACCGCGGAGAGGCGGCCGGCCAGGTAGAGGCGGCCGTTGCCGGTGGCCAGGGCGTTCGGCTGGCCGGTGACCGAGTGGCGCATCGTGGTGAGCAGGCCGCTGGTGGCGCCGATGCCGGCCACCGCGTCGCGGGCCTGGCCGTTCACCACGTCGAAGTCGCCGGCCGCGTAGACCACGTCGCCGGCCACGGCCAGCGCGCGGACGTTGGCGTCGGCGCTGGGCTGCCAGTCGAGCAGGGCGCCGGTGCGGGCGTTGAAGGCCGCGAGCCGGGTGCGCGCCACGTTGCGGCCGCCGACGATCGCGGTGGTGAAGTTGCCTCCCACGTAGACGGTGTCACCCCGATAGACGACCGCGTAGACCGGGCCGTTGAACGAGGGGGCGGCGGAGGGCTCGGAGGTGACGACCCCGGCGAGGGCGGCGCCGGCGGCGACTACGACGCCGGCGATCGCGAGGACGGCACTTTTTCGGAGGTTGCGCACATTGGTCGTTAACTAGCCTTTTTGTACGAGGTTGCGGCGCCGGCCGGGTGGCGCCCGTGACGGCGGCCACTATGCTTCCTGCGTACGGAATCGACAAGGGAGAATGCCGTGCCCCGACGCCGCAGCCTGCTGCCCCTCGCCCTGGCCGCGACGGCGGCCCTGGCCGCCGGATGCGAGATCGACATCGCGCCCGAGGCCGTACAGGCGCCGGTCAGCATCAACCCGACGCCGTCGGAATCGGCCGGCGTGCCCAAATACGTCTGCACGACGGTCTACAAGACGCTGACCGACGGCGCGCTCCAGCTCGCGCCGCTGCTGACCAGCTCCAGCGACGAGGCCAAGGCGAAGATGAAGCAGACCTTCACCGACATGGCGGCGCAGGTCGACGCCGAGGTCGCCCGCACGACCGAGCCCGCCCTCAAGAGCGCGCTGCAGGACATCTCGGGCGACCTCACCGCCGGGGCGCAGCTGAGCGACCCGGCGGCGTACGTCAAGGGCGACTTCCAGACCGTCGGCCAGAAGCTCGACGGGAAGTGCGGGGCCTAAACGATCAGGCTGAGCAGCATCACGCAGATGAAGCCGACCACCGAGATGATCGTCTCCATCACCGACCAGGTCTTGATGGTCTGGCCCACGGTCATCCCGAAGTATTCCTTCACCAGCCAGAACCCGGCGTCGTTGACGTGCGAGAAGAAGAGCGAGCCGCTGCCGATGGCCAGCGCCAGCAGCGCCACCTCGGGCTTGTCGAGCGTCGTGGCCAGCGGGGCCACGATGCCGGCGGCGGTGATCGTCGCGACAGTGGCCGAGCCCGTGGCGACCCGGATGCCGACCGCGACCAGCCAGCCCAGCAGCAGCGCGTTGATGTTGGCGTCCTGAGCGGCGTCGGCCACCACGTTGCCGACGCCCGCGTCGACCAGCACCTGCTTGAAACCACCGCCGGCGGCGACGATGAGCAGGATGCCGGCGACCGGCGGCAGGGCGCCGCCGACCACGGCCGAGGTCTGCTGACGGTTGAAGCCGGCCCGCTTGCCCAGCGTGTACATCGCGATGAGCACGCCCGCGAGCAGCGCCACGATCGGCTCGCCGATGGTCTCGAGCGCCGACCGGACGCCGTTGCCCTCGTCCAGGGTGAGCTCGGCGATGGCCCGGGCCAGCATGAGCACGATCGGCACCAGGACGGTGAGGACGGCCGGCCAGAAGCCGGGGTTGCGGGTCGGCCGCGGCGCGCCCTTGTCCTCCACCACGTCGCCGAGGTCGTCGCCGGTCGAGATGCCGGAGCCGCCGGCCGCCGGTGTCGCGCCGACCAGCGCCGGCACCTGCAACGGGACCCGCTTGGCGATGAAGTTGCCGAAGACCGGGCCGGCCACGATCACGGTGGGGATGGCGCAGATGATGCCGAACAGCAGCGTCAGGCCGAGGTCGGCGTTCAGGTTGGAGATCGCGACCAGCGGTCCCGGGTGCGGCGGCACCAGGCCGTGCAGCACCGAGAGGCCGGCCAGGGCCGGAATGCCGATGCGGAGAAGACCGATGTCCGTACGCCGGGCCACCAGCAGCACGATCGGCACCAGCAGCACGACGCCGACCTCGAAGAACAGCGGCAGGCCGATGAGGGCCGCGACCCCGGCCATGGCCCACGGCAGGGCCGAGCCGGAGACGCTGTTGACGATCCGGTTCACGATGCCGTCGGCGCCGCCGGAGTCGGCCAGCAGCGCGCCGATCATCGCACCGAGCGCGATCAGCACGCCGACGCTGCCGGTGGTGCTGCCGAGCCCGGCGGTGAAGGACTTGATGGTGGCGCTCGCCGACGCGCCGGCGACGAGACCGAGCACGGCCGAGCCGATGATCAGAGCGAGGAAGGGATGGAACTTCGCCCAGGCGATGAGCAGAACGACGGCGATGATCCCGAGCACGGCGGCGAGAACCAGCTGACTGGTGCCGGCGTCCGTGATGGCCTCGGCGGCGAGGGGCGTCATTTTCGGGCGGTTACCCCAGGCGGGTGGTTTTCAATCTTGGCTGGGTAAGGTCGGACCTGGTGAGCCCGGGCACAGTGCCGCACGACCTGCGCGCCGCCGTCCGGGTCCGCCCGGCCGACGCGGCGTGGGCGTTCGCGCTCCGGCCTGATGTTCACCTTCGCGGCGGCCGTGTCGAGCGCGCTCCCGGCCACGGCCGCGTCGGTGCCGCGCAACGCGGCCCTGACCGCCGCCGCGGCCGTCGTGGCCTGGCTGATCGTCATGTCGGGCGCCCTGGTGACCCCCGACGCTCCCCGCCGCCTGGCCGTGGCCCGGGCCTTGCGGGCGGCCGCGGCCCTGCACGCGGCCCCGGACGGCCCGGCCGGTCTGCAAGCACGACAGCAGGCCGCCCTGGCCGTCGACCGGGCCTGGCGAGCCGTCGCCGCGGGCCGCTGGGCCGCCGGCCCCGGAGATACGCCGGCGCCCCAGAATGGGCGAACTGACACGCCGCCGGGCCGAGAAAGCCGCGGTGACAGGCCGAGGGGCGACGCGAGCTGGGGCGATGAGCTGCGGGCCGAGGAGGTTCTCGTCGCGCACGCGGAGACCGAGCTCAGCGGGGTTCATGGTCACACCGCCGAGGCGGCGGCCCAGCTGCGGGCCCTCGCGGCGCAGGTCGGGCCCCGCGGGCCGATTCCCCGGATGACCGCGACGCCGGCCGAGGACGCCCGGATCGCCGAGCGGCGCCTGGCCGCCCTCGTGCTGCGCGACCTGCCCGCTCCGGGACCCGGGGCTCCCCGGCGCCCGCTCTGGCCCGCGGCCGCGCGTGTCGCGTTCGGCGCGCTCATCGCCGGGGCCGCCGCCGGCGTACTCGTGCATGTCACCGGTTTGCACCACCCGTATTGGGCGGCGCTGTCCGCGGTCGCCGTGCTCCAGACCGCCTCGCTGCGTCTCTCCTCGCAGAAGGCCATCCAGCGCGCCGGTGGCACGATCATCGGCCTGTTCATCGCGGGTGCCGCCGTCTCCATCCCCGGCGGCCCCTGGGTGATGGTGGCCGGGATCGTGCTGGCCCAGGTCATCGCCGAACTGCTGGTCATCCGCAACTACGGCCTGGCCATGCTCGCCATCACTCCCCTGGCCCTGCTGGTCGGCGAGCTCGGCCACCAGACCCCGCCGCTCGACCTGATCGGCGACCGCCTGGTGCAGACCGTCCTCGGCAGCCTGCTCGGCCTGGCCGCGGCCGTGCTGGTCCGCAACCGCGCCGCCAGCCGCCACCTCGAGGAGGCCGTCACGGCCGTCGAGGCCGGCACCGAAGCCGTGCGGAGCGATCCAGCGCGGGCGAGGCACCTCGCGCTGCTCGTCGCGACATTGCGCGAGGCGTACGACGTGGCCGCCGGCGAACCAGGCCTCCAGCCCCAGGTCACCGCCCGGGTCCTCGACGCCGAGCAGTCGGCCCGCGCCGCCCTGGCCGCCCTGTCCCATCGGAACCCACCGAACCCGCGGCCCTCCGCCGCCTGAGTCACCCGTCGGCGCGGTCGGCTATGGCCTGCCACTCCGAAGGGGTCAGCGGGAACGGGTTGCCGCCGGCGGGCATACGCACGATCAGGGCTTCGCGGAAGCGCGGGTCGGCTCGCAGGTCAGCTCGCGGGATGCTGTGCCATCGGTCGAAGCGGAGCCCGGCCGCGGTTCCGCCGGGTGTCTCGTGCGGGGCCGTGACGATCACGCCCACGGCGACCACGCCTCCGGACCGGCCGCTGTGCCAGAGGGCTACCTCGTCGCCAGGGCTGATCCGGTCGCGGTAGCGGCGGATCGTCCAGTCGCCGTCGCCGCACACGCCTCGGGTGGGGTCGTGCTGGAAGAGCCAGTGGGGCATCAGGTGGCGAGCTCGCGGAGGAAGACGCCGACGTTGCGGAAGACCTCGGCGATGCCGTCGCCGATGCCCTGGGCGATGTCCGAGGCCGGGCCCGGATTGGTACCGATGTAGAAGATCACCAGGATGAGCACGATCCAGCCGAGGGCCTTCTTCATGAGCTCGGCTCCCTTCCCGCGCGCCGACTACATGATCGTGGCACGCCGGCGCACGAACTTCCCGGAACTTCACCCGCGCGCCGCCCGGGATAACTTGACAGTCACTACGAAGTGAGAGCTACTGTCAAAACATGGTTACTTCCACTTCGCGCTGGTACGCGCTGGCCGCGCTGGCCCTCAGCACCCTGGCGGTCGGGCTCGACACCACCGTGCTGAGCGTCGCCCTGCCCACCCTCGCCCGTGACCTGTCGGCCTCGACCGGCGATCTCCAGTGGTTCACCACGGCCTATCTGCTGGTCCTGGCCGCGGCCCTGCTCCCGGCCGGCATGCTCGGCGACCGGGCCGGCCGCAAACGCATGCTCATCGGCGCGCTGATCCTGTTCGGCGCCGCCTCCGTGGCGTGCGCCTACGCGCAGAACGCGGGCCAGCTGATCGCCGCCCGGGCCGTGCTCGGCCTCGGCGCGGCCGTGATCATGCCGTTGTCCGGCGCGGTGCTCACCACGCTGTTCGACCGGGAGTCCCGGCCCCGGGCCATGTCGGTCTGGGTGACCGCCAGCGCCCTCGGCATCCCGCTCGGCCCGCTGCTCGGCGGCTGGCTGCTGGACAACTTCTGGTGGGGCTCGGTCTTCCTGATCAACGTGCCGGTGGTGGTCGTCGGCGTCGTCGCGCTCGCCCTGTGGCTGCCGGAGTCGCGCGGGGAGGGCGGCCGGCTCGACCTGCCCGGCCTGGTGCTGTCCGCGGCCGGGCTGGTCGCGGTGACGTACGGCGTCATCTCCGTCGGTGACCGCGGCTGGTCCGACGCGCGCTCTCTCGTCACGATCGGCGCCGGGATCGCGCTGATGGCCGGCTTCGTCCTGTGGCAGCGCCGGGCCGCGGAGCCGCTGGTCGATCTCGGGCTGTTCCGGTCGCGGGCCTTCACCGGTGGTGGCGTGCTGGCCACGATCGCCAGCTTCGCGATGCTCGGCCTGCTGTTCACGCTGCCGCAGTTCTTCGCGGCGGTTGGCGGGCACGACGCCTTCGGCTCGGGTCTGCGCCTGCTCCCGGTCATCGGCGGGCTGGTCGCCGGCGCGCGGGTGGCCGACAAGCTCCGGTCGCGCCTGTCCGCCCGCGCGGTCATCGCCGGCGGTCTCGTCCTGATCTCGGTGGCGTCGTTCATCGGCGCGGGGACCCATGTGGACACGAGCTACGGCGTCATCGCCGTGTGGATCACCCTGGCCGGTCTCGGGCTCGGCCTGACCCTGCCGCCCTCGCTGGACGCCGCGCTCGGCGCCCTCTCCCCCGAGCGCAGCGGCGTCGGCAACGCCGTGCTCCAGGCCATGCGCCAGGTCGGCGGCGCCATCGGGGTGGCCGTGCTGGGCACGGTCGTCAGCTCCGGATATCGGGCCGGGGTGCCGGCCCCGGTGGAGGACGGCATCGCCTCCGCCGTGCGGCTCGGCGACCCGGGCCTCCTCGCCCAGGCGCAGCGGGCCTTCACCCACGGCATGGACAATTCGCTGCTGGTGGCCGGTGCGGTCGCGGCAGCCGGCGTGGTGATCGCGGTGCTCGTCGTGCCGGCCCGCACGCCGAGGCCACCGGCCGAGGTCGAGGACCGGGCTTTGGCAGAATCGGCCCTATGACGTCATCGCCCTCCGGTGTCCCGATCGGCCTGCGCGAACGGAAGAAGGCCAGGACCCGGGCGGCGATCCGGGAGGCCGCGATGCGCCTGTTCGAGGAGCAGGGCTACGCGGCCACCACGGTCGAGCAGATCGCCGAGGCGGCCGAGGTCTCGCCGAGCACGTTCTTCCGCTACTTCCCGACCAAGGAAGACACGATCCTCACCGACGACTTCGACGCCCTGGTCGTCGAGGCCATCCGGGCCCAGCCGCGCGACGTGCCCGTGATGCGGGCCGTCCTGCGCGGCATGCGCGGCGTCTTCGAGAACCTCTCCGAGCACCAGTGGTCGGTCGAGCGCCGCCGCATGCGCCTGATCGAGGCGGTGCCGGAGCTGCGCGGCCGCCAGCAGCAGCAGACCGTGGCCGCGGTGGACATGCTGGCCGACGTCATCGCCGAGCGCGAGGGCCGGCCGGCCGACGAGGACGCCCGCGTGGTGGCGGGCGCCCTGGTCGGCATCGTTCTGGCGATAAGTCCTCCGGGGTCGGGCTTCGGGCCGCACGACTTCGACCGCATCGAGCTGGCCCTGACCGCCCTGAAGAACAGCTTGAAGGACTTCTAGACGGTACGGGCCAGACGGTCGGCCAGGAGCTTGGCGAACCGGGCCGGGTCGTCCAGGTCGCCGCCCTCGGCCAGCAGCGCCGTGCCGTACAGCAACTCGGCCGTCTCGGGCAGCGCCTCGTCCGACGCGTCCCGCTCGTGGGCCGCCCGCAGGCCGCTGACCAGCGGGTGGTTCGGGTTCAGCTCGAGGATCCGCTTGACCCGGGGTCCCTCCTGGCCCATCGCCCGGTACATCTTCTCCAGCGTCGGGGTGATGTCGTCGGCGTCGCTCACCAGGCACGCGGCCGAGGTCGTAAGACGGTGCGACAGACGTACATCCTTGATCTGCTCCTCCAGACGCTCCTTGAGGAAGCCGAGCAGCGGCGCGAAGTCGCCCTCGGGCTCCGGCGTCTCCTTCTCCGACGGCAGGTCGACCGAGCCGCGGGCGATCGACTGGAGCTTCTTGCCGTCGTAGTCGGGCACGGCCTCGACCCAGATCTCGTCGACCGGGTCGGTCAGGATGAGCACCTCGTAGCCCTGGGCCTGGAAGGCCTCCATGTGCGGCGAGTTCTCCACCTGCGAGCGCGATTCGCCGGTCAGGAAGTAGATCTCCTCCTGGCCTTCCTTCATCCGCTCGATGTAGGCGGCCAGCGTCGTCGGCTCGGACGAAGCGGTGGAGGCGAAGGTGGCCACGTCCAGAATCGCCTTCTGGTTGTCGTGGTCGTTGAGCAGGCCCTCCTTGACCGCCCGGCCGAACTCGCGCCAGAACGTCGCGTACTTCTCCGGGTTGTTGTTCAGCAGGTCCTTGATGGTCGACAGCACCTTCTTGACCAGCCGGCGGCGGATCATCTGGATGTGCCGGTCCTGCTGGAGGATCTCGCGCGAGATGTTCAGCGACAGGTCGGCCGCGTCGACCACACCCTTGACGAAGCGCAGGTAGTCGGGGATCAGCTCACGGCTGTCGTCCATGATGAAGACGCGCTTGACGTAGAGCTGGAGTCCACGGGCCGAGTCACGCTGGAACAGGTCGTGCGGGGCCCGCGAGGGCAGGAACAGCAGCGCCTCGTACTCGAAGGTGCCCTCGGCCTTCATGTTGATGATCTCGAGCGGCTCGGACCAGTCGTGGCTGATGTGCCGGTAGAACTCGTGGTACTCCTCGTCGGAGACCTCCGAGCGCGGCCGCGCCCAGAGCGCCTTCATCGAGTTGAGCGTGTCCTCGCCCATCTTGATGGGGAACGCGATGAAGTCCGAGTACTTCTTGACGATCTCCTTGATCTTCCACTCGTCGGTGTAGTCGTAGAGAGCGTCCTCCTCGTCCTTCGGCCGCAGGTGGACGGTGACCGTCGTGCCGACCGGGGCGTCGGGCGCCTCGTCGATGGTGAAGGTGCCCTCGCCGGCCGACTCCCAGCGGGTGCCGTGCCCCTCGGTGCCGGCCTTGCGCGTCTCGAGGGTGACCTTGTCGGCCACCATGAAGGTCGAGTAGAAGCCGACACCGAACTGGCCGATCAGCTCGGGGCTCTCCTTGGCCTCCTTGAGCTTGCGCAGCAGCTCGGCCGTGCCCGACTTGGCGATCGTGCCGATCAGGTCGACGACCTCGTCGCGGGTCATGCCGATGCCGTTGTCGCGAACGGTCAGCGTGCGGGCTTCCTTGTCGGCGGTGATCTCGATGTGCAGGTCGGAGGCGTCCGCCTCGAGACCGTCCTGCAGGGTGGCCAGGCGCAGCTTGTCCAGCGCGTCCGAGGCGTTCGAGATCAGCTCACGCAGGAAGATGTCCTTGTTCGAATAGATCGAGTGGACCATCAGCTGCAACAACTGCCGAGCTTCGGCTTGAAACTCCAACGTCTCCATGTCCTGATGTTACGAAAACGCCCCGCCGGAGATCCGGCGGGGCGTCACTTCTTCTCGTACAGCTCAGCGCTTGTCGATCGCGACGAACTCACGCTCGGGCGAGCCCGTGTAGAGCTGCCGCGGACGGCCGATCTTGTTGGCCGGGTCGTTCATCATCTCGGTCCACTGCGCGATCCAGCCGGGCAGGCGGCCCAGCGCGAACAGCACGGTGAACATGGTGGTCGGGAAGCCCATGGCCTTGTAGATGAGGCCGGTGTAGAAGTCCACGTTCGGGTAGAGCTTGCGCGAGACGAAATAGTCGTCGCTGAGCGCGATCTCCTCGAGCTGGAACGCGAGCTCCAGCAGCGGGTCGGGCTTGTCGAGCGTGGAGAGCATCTCCTTGGCCGCCTTCTTGACGATGGCGGCACGCGGGTCGTAATTCTTGTAGACCCGGTGGCCGAAGCCCATGAGCTTGACGCCTTTTTCCTTGTTCTTCACCCGGGTGACGAACGAGTTGACGTCGCCGCCGTCCTTGCGGATCTGCTCGAGCATCTCGAGCACCGCCGCGTTGGCGCCGCCGTGCAGCGGGCCGGAGAGGGCGTTGATGCCGGCCGACACCGACGCGAACAGGTTGGCCTGCGCCGAGCCGACCAGCCGCACGGTCGACGTGGAGCAGTTCTGCTCGTGGTCGGCGTGCAGGATGAACAGCATGTCCAGGATCTTGGCGATCTTGGGGTCGACGTCGTACTGCACCGTGGGCAGCCCGAACGTCATGCGCAGGAAGTTCTCGACGTAGTCGAGGCTGTTGTCCGGGTACGGCAGCGGGTGGCCGATGGACTTCTTGTACGCGTACGCGGCGATCGTCGGAAGCTTCGCCATCAGGCGGATGCCGGAGATCTCGACCTGCTCGGCGTCGAGCGGGTCGAGCGCGTCCTGGTAGAAGGTGGACAGCGCGGTGGTGGCCGAGGAGAGCACGGCCATCGGGTGCGCGTTACGCGGGAAGCCGGAGAAGAAGGTGCGCATCTCCTCCTGGAGGAGCGTGTGCACCCGGATCTTGTCGCCGAAGTCCTTGAGCTGCTGCGGCGTGGGCAGCGCGTCGTGCATCAAGAGGTACGAGACCTCGAGGAAGGTGGATTTCTCCGCCAGCTGCTCGATCGGGTAGCCGCGGTAGCGGAGGATGCCGGCGTCACCGTCGATGTAGGTGATCGCCGACGTGGTGGAGGCAGTGTTGACGAAACCCTGGTCGAGGGTCACATAGCCGGTCTCCTTGAGGAGGGCGCTGACGTCGATGCCACCCGGGCCCTCGACAGCCTCACGTACCGACATCGACAGTTGCCCGCCGGGATGGTCGAGCTTGACATCCGTCATGTATTTCCCTCGCTTCACCGGCAGATGTCCTACGAATTTTGTCGTTTACCGTAAACCCTCAACCTGAATGGGTCATCAGGCGGCTCCCTGCTGAGGGATTGATCACGAAGAGTGGCGCTCCCGCATAGATAATGGTTGGTATCAGAGCCCGGAGGTGCAACACATGCGTCGTCCGACTCCATCGCCTGTCGTCGTAGGCGTCACCGGCACGCCGGCCGGTCACGCCGCCGTGCGCCTGGCCGCGCGCGAAGCACTCTCACGCGGCCGTCAACTACGAATCGTCCACGCGTTCACCTGGTCCGATCTCGATCACGACCGAGCCCGCCGAGCCGCCTCCAGGGTGGTCGACGAGGCGATAGCCACCGCCCAGCGTTCCACACCAGGGGTGCGCGTGACGGGACAACTGGTCGACGGACCTCCCGATCGGGTCCTGTTGCGCCTGGGCCGCACGGCCGAGCTGCTGGTCGTCGGTGACGACGACCTGGCCACGACCCCCTGGCTCCCGGAGATGTCGGTGCTGGTCCAGGCGGTCTCCCGGGCCTGGTGCCCGGTCATGGTGGCCCGGGGGCCGCGGCCTCCGGCCGGTCCGGTGCTGGTCGCGGTCGACGGGTCCGCTCACTCTCTCGTCGCGCTCCAGCACGCGGCCAGAGAGGGTGTACGTCACCAGGTGGCGGTCCACGTGGCCCACGTCTGCTCCGATCCCCGGGAGGGGGAGAAGCTGGTCGACCGGGCCGTCCGCGCCGTTCCCGACCTCGACGACCACGAGGTGCACCTGCTCACCGGGGCGCCCGGCCCCACCCTCGTGCGCCAGTCCGGCCACGCCCGGATGATCGTCATCGGTCATCGCGGCGCCGACGGGGCCGGCCTGATCGGCTCGGTCGCCCGCGAGGTGCTGCACCACGCGGCCTGCCCGACCGTCTTCCCGCACGGCCGCCGGCTGCCCGCCCAACGTGTGCCGTTAGGAACGGCGCGGAAGGGGAACGCTCTGTCCCGGTAACCGCTCAGCCCGGCCGCTTCCAGGTCGAACTGGTCAGTGATGACCGAGAAATGGCGGCTCTTCGGAGTGGCCGGGCTGGCGGCGACGGCCGCGTACACGGCGAACCTGGGCTCCGTGGTCAATGCCCTGTGCCTGCTGGCGATCGGCGCCGGCACCATCTGGGCCTGCTTCACCGGGCCGAGCCGCTTCGGCGCCGAGCCGCGCGTGGCCTGGCGGCTGATGGCCTTCGCGGCCACCAGCTTCCTGCTCGGCGTGCTGATCCGGCCGGTCGTCAACGACCTCGCGCAGCCGCTGCCGCTGCTGGCCGACGCGGCCACCATCCCCGGCTACATCATGCTGGCCGCCTTCCTGATCATCCTGTTGCGCTGGCGGGTCAGCATCGACCGGCACGCCGTCCTCGATGGTCTGATCTTCTGCCTGGCCGGCGGCCTGGCCGCGGCGCTGCTGCTGGCCGCGCCGGCGGCCGAGATCCAGGACCGCGACGAGATCCAGAACGTGCTGGCCGCGTTCTATCCGCTCTTCGACGTGCTCCTGCTGCTGCTCGTGGTCAACCTGACCTTCACCGCGCGGCAGTGGCCGCCGAGCCTGTTCACCCTGCTCGGCACGATGACCATGCTGTTCGTGGGCGACACGGCCTACGCGATCATCGGGACGACCGGCGAGACGTACGCCTCGCCGCTGCTCGACGTGCCCTTCCTGATCGCCTACGCCCTGCTCGGCGTCACCGCCCTGCATCCGTCGATGGTGCAGCTCAGCCGCCCGGCCCGGCCGCCCGTGCAGGCCTGGTCGGTGCGCCGGGTCGCGGTGCTGGCGCCCGCCTCGGCCACCCCGTTCGTGCTGCTGGTGGTGATCACCGATCCGAGCCGGGCCGAGCGGGTGACGATCGCCGTGGCCGGCGTGCTGGCCACCGCGCTGCTGCTCGTCCGGGCCGTCTTCGCCGTACGGGCCCAGGTCGTGGCCCAGCTGCGCACCGAGCACCAGGCGCTGCACGACGCGCTCACCGGCCTGCCCAACCGCCTCATGCTGGCCGAGGAGATCGAGCGGCTGCTGAGCCGGGCCACTCCCGGCGGCCTGCAGCGGGTCTGGGTATTCGTGCTCGACCTGGACGGCTTCAAGTACGTCAACGAGAGCTGGGGCCACGACACCGGCGACCAGCTGGTCATCGAGCTGAGCCGCCGGCTGCGCTCGGCCGCGCCGGCCGCGGTGCCGGTGGCCGCCCTCGGCGGCGACGAGTTCGCGCTGGCCTATCTCGGCGAACGCGAGGGAGCGCTGCTGCTCTCCGACGAGATCAGCCGCTGCTTCGCCCAGCCGTTCTCGATCCGGGGCATCGACGTCACCATCACCGCCTCGATCGGCGTGTCATCGGCCGCGCCCGTCGAGTACGGGAAGTATCCGCAGGTCACCGAGGCCCTGCTGCGCGACGCGGACACCGCCATGTACCGCGCCAAGTCGGAGGGGCCGGGACACACCACGATCTTCGACGCCGCCATGCACGAGGAGGTCCGCGAGCGCATCGAGCTCGAGGTGGCCCTGCGCCACGCCCTCGAGGTCGGGCAGCTGCACGTGGCGTACCAGCCACTGGTCCGGGTCAAGACCGGAGTGCCGGTCGGCGCCGAGGCGCTGACCCGCTGGGTGCACCCCGAACGCGGGTCGATCTCCCCGGCCGTCTTCATCCCGATCGCCGAGGACGCCGGGCTCATCGGGACCCTGGGCGACTGGGTACGCCGGGAGTCGCTGCGCCAGCTCGGCCAGTGGCGGCGCGACGGCACCGTCGGCGACGACTTCTACCTGTCCATCAACGTGTCGGCGCGCCAGCTCACCGACCCCGAGCTGCCGCTGATCATCTCGGCCGAGCTGCTCGAGACCGGCGTGCCGGCCCGGTGCGTGGCCCTGGAGATGACCGAGTCGGTGCTGGTCGACCCGGACAGCACGTCGGGCCGGGTGCTCTTCGAGCTGCGCGAGCTCGGCGTCCAGCTGCTGATCGACGACTTCGGCACGGGCTTCTCGTCGCTGTCCTATCTGCGCCGCTTCCCGGTGACCGGAGTCAAGCTCGATCGTTCCTTCATCACGGGGCTCGGGCAGAGCACCGAGGACGACGAGATCGTGCGGGCGGTGGCGGCGATGAGCTACGCGCTGGGGCTGACCGTGATCGCCGAGGGGGTGGAGACCCGCTTGCAGCGTGACGTGCTGGACGCGATCGGCGTGACACGGGGTCAGGGATGGCTGTGGGGGCCGGCCGTGCCGGCGGCGGAGTTCGCCGCGCACTGGCACGTCTCGGGCGCCGCCTCTTTGCACAGTTCTCTTGATTCGGGCAAGACCACTGGCGGTTGAGGGTTCGTTCGGGCATTATTCGCTGACCGGGTCTGGTAACGGGGATCACACTCGGATCAGGTTTCGCTACAAAATTGGTAACAAAGGAGCGACATGTCGGGCCTCGTGGTCGTCCTGCTCGTGCTCATGGCCGGCCTCGGCGCCGCCCTGATCCTCGCCACGGCACGCCCCCGCCACACGCGCCGCCCCAACATGTAGCACCCTGGGTTGATGCGCTTCGCCACCTGGAACGTCAACTCGGTCAAGGCCCGCCTGCCGCGGCTGCTGGAGTGGCTCGACACCACCAAACCCGACGTGCTCTGCCTTCAGGAGACGAAGGTCGCGGCCGACGCGTTCCCCAGTGACGAGGTCGCCGATCTCGGGTACGCCGTCGCGGCGTACGGCCAAGGCCGCTGGAACGGTGTCGCGATCCTCTCCCGAGCCGGCCTCGAGGACGTGCGCCGCGGATTTCCCGGTGAGCCGGGCTATCCGGAGCCGGAGGCCCGCGCGATCGGGGCGACCTGCGGCGGCATCCGCTTCGTCTCGGTCTACGTGCCGAACGGACGCACCCCGGACGATCCGCACTACGAATACAAGCTGCGGTGGCTGGCCGCCCTGCGCGAGGCGCTCATCCCCGAGGTCGAAGCCGGGCCGGTCGTCGTCACCGGCGACTACAACGTCGCCCCGACCGACGCCGACGTGTGGGACCCGGCCGTCTTCATCGGATCCACCCACGTGACACCTCCGGAGCGTGAGGCTCTCGCAGCGATCCGTGACATCGGGCTCCGCGACGTGGTGGCACGCCCGCTCAAGGGCGACCACCCGTTCACCTATTGGGATTACCGCGCCGGGATGTTCCATCAGAACAAGGGCATGCGCATCGACCTCGTCTACGCCAGCCCGGCCGTCGCCGACCGGGTGACAGATGCGGTGGTGGACCGCGAGGCGCGCAAGGGCAAGGGCCCCTCCGACCACGCTCCGATCGTGGTCGACCTCGGCGACTGACCCGGCCGGTCACCCGGGCCGTGCCCGGCCGTCCGGCCGGAAAGCACGTAGGCTCTGCTGATCAGAGAAACATCCGGCGGGGAGAGACGGGAGGGATCATGACAGCGCATTCGCCGGTCACCACCGGCGACAAGCCCGTCGAAACACCCGCACCGGCCCTGCTCCGCGCCGCGCTCGACGCGGCCAGCGAGGCCGTACTGCTGTGCGGCTCCGCCGACGACAAGATCTTGCTGGTCAACGCGGCCGCCGCGGCCCTGGTGCCCGGCCTCGCCCCCGGTGGCCTGGCCGCCACCGGACCGCTGCCCGGCCTGGCCCGCGCCGTCGCCGCCGGCGACGACAGCTTCACCGACGAGTTCGCCGGGCGCCACGTCTGCGGGCAGCGCCGCCCGCTCGGCGACGACCACTACGGATGGTATCTGCGCGATCGCACCGACGAGGTGGTCAGGGCCGATGCGCTGCGGGCCGAGCGGGCCCGCACGGCGTTCCTGGCCGAGGCCGGCCGGCGGCTGTCGGCCTCGCTCCACCAGGGGCGGTGCCTGCGGATCACGGCCGAGCTGGCGGTGGCCCACCTGGCCGACGCCGCCATCATCGTGCTGCCGGTGAACCGGCGGCACAGCGCGTGGGTGCGGCTCGTCGCCGGTGGGAGCGTCGAAGAGGGCCGTTTGCGGGAGAGCGTTCTTTCCGGCGTGCCCGGCCTGGTCGAGGTGCTGGGCGGCTTCCCGCCCATCCCGAGCAAGTGGCTCGACGCCGCCCAAACGCCCGAGTGGCTGCTGCCCGACGGCTTCGGCGCCCTGCTGGTCACGCCCCTGCCCGGCAACGCCGAGCCGGCCGGCGCCCTGATCCTGGCCCGCCGCGGCGCCGACGCCGGGTTCAGCCCCGAGGACGAGATGCTGGCCCGCATCTTCGCGGCCCGCGCCGGCGCCGCCATCTCGGCCGCCGGTCTCTACCGCGAACAGGTCGACACCACCGCCGTGCTCCAGGCCGACCTGCTCCCGCCCGAGCTGCCCCAGCCCGACGGCATCGAGCTGGTCGGCTCCTATCAGGCGGCCAAGGACGGCCTGCGCATCGGCGGCGACTTCTACGACGTGTTCGGCCCGACCGACAAGAGCGCCGACACGGTCATCGCGCTCGGCGACGTCTGCGGCAAGGGCCCCGAGGCGGCCGTGCTCACCGGCAAGGTGCGCCAGACGCTGCGCGCGCTGCGCCTGGTCGAGGCCGCCCCCGGCGACATGCTGCGGGTCCTCAACCAGGCCCTGCTCCAGTCGACCCGGCAGCACCGGTTCGTCACGATGGTGGTGGGCTCGGTCAGCCGGGCCGACCACGGCCGGGTCCACCTGACCCTGGCCACCGGCGGCCATCCGCCGCCCCTGGTGCTGCGGGCCGACGGCACGGTCGAGGAGGTGCCGACCAGCGGCACCCTGATCGGCGCGGTCACCCGCACGGTGGTGCGACCGGCCGATGTGGAGCTCGCCCCCGGCGAGCTGTGCCTGCTCTACAGCGACGGCCTGACCGAGGCGAGGGGCGGCGCGTCCGGCACCGAGGAATACGGCGAGGCCCGCCTGCGCGACGCGCTGTCGGAGTGCCGCGGCATGCCCGGCGCGGCCACGGTGGAGCGCATCCGCCAGCTCGTCTCCGACTGGGTGCACGGCGGCACCCGTGACGACATCGCGATGCTGGCCGTCCGGGCCCCCGAGCGCACCCAGCTCAGCCTCCGGACGGGCGCCCGCAACGCGTCGCCGTTCGCCATCGACGCTCCGCGGCGAGGTGACCGGCGCGTCAGGCAGTGGACATGACGGTGCCCACGTCGCTGCGCTCCGGCCTGGCCGAGGAATATCTCCAGCTGGTCGGCGACAGCGACGAGTACGGCGCGATCGCCATGGTCACCGGGCTGCTGGACGCGGGCGTGGCCCCCCAGCGCGTCATGATCGACCTGATCGCCCGCACCCAGGCCCGCGTGGGCGAGCTGTGGGCGGCCAACGAGTGGTCGGTCGCCCGCGAGCACGCGGCCACGGCGGTCAGCGAGCGCGCCCTGGCCGCGGTGGCGGCCCGCACGCTGGTCAAGCCCAGCCGGGGCAGCATCACGATCGCCTGCGTGGACGGCGAATGGCACGCGCTGCCGGTCCGCCTGCTGGCCGAGATGCTGCGCCTGGACGGCTGGCGCGTCGACTTCCTGGGCGCCAACGTCCCCGGCCAGCACCTGGTCACCCATCTGCATCAGACCGGCCCCGACGCGGTGGCCCTCAGCTGCATGATCGCCACCCGCCTCCCCCGCGCCCACGCGGCCATCACGGCCTGCCGGGCGGCCGGCGTCCCGGTGATCGCGGGCGGCCGCGGCTTCGGCCCCGGCGGACGGTACGCCCAGCACCTGGGCGCGGACGCCTGGGCGGCGGGCGCCGAGGAAGCGGTCCAGCGCCTGGCCCGCAACTGGCCGCCGCACTCCCCCGACCCCCAACTGTCGGCGTTCCTGGGCGACGAGGAATACACCTACGTGGTCCGCCACCGGGGCACCCTCATCGGCACGGCCATGGAGACGCTCGCGCAGACCTATCCGCGCCTGCGCGAATACAACACCCGCCAGCTCGACGCGACCACCGAGGACCTGTCACACATCGTCGATTTCCTGGCCTCGGCCCTGTACGTCAGCGAGACCCAGATCTTCACCGACTTCATCACGTGGACGGCCGCGGTGCTCGACGCCCGCGGCGTCCCACCGGTGGCCCTGCGGGTCGGGCTGGAGGCGGTCCGCGCCCAGCTGCACGACTTCCCCACCGCCGTGGCCGTCTTGAACGCCGGCACCCAGCTGGTGAAATAAATAGCTCGCGCGGCGGCGTGGGGGCGGCTAACGTGCTTCCCATGCGCTGACAACTCCTCCGGCCCCACCCTTCCGGCCCCCGCCTTTCTGGCGCGGCGTGCCGTCGACTGTGGGTGTGTGTGCCGTTGATCGTGCTCGGTTCCGGGTGTTCCGGTGGTGGTCCGCCGTGGAGACGCCTCAGCGCCGACACCCGGAGCGCGTTCACTCTTCTCACCACGGCTTCGCACTGCCCGGCCCGGCGTTCGCGCCGGGCCCCGAGGAGGCCCGTATGCCTGCCCAGCCCTTCACCGTCCACGTGGACGCCGACGACCTCGCCGCCAACGACCTGGCGGCCGGCCTGTTCGGCTCGTCCACGACCGGCTCCACCGCCCGCCGCGACACCGCCGCGGGAGCACAGCACCATGGCGCTCACGACGCCCGTCAGGACGCTCGCGAACGTTCCGGCCGCTCCCGCTCGGGCCGCGCCGCCGGTGCCGCTTCGAGCCGCTCCTACGCTTTCCGGCGCAGCTAGGCCACCATCGGCCGGCGCGGCTCCCCGCCGCGCCGGCCTTTTCGCGCCTCGGCGCTTTTCACGGGCCCAGCCAGCGGTCCGACGGCACCTTCGCATAGTCGGTGAGGCTCGCGACGAAGGCCGGGAACTCCGGGTGGCCCGGGCCGGCGATCCACTTCGGTGTGCCCTCGGTCCGGCCGGCCAGCATGGCCGACAACTCCCGGAAGACCTCCTCGTTCCCGCCCTGGCGCCGCCACAGCAGCAGAGGGCCGGGAACCCGGGTAGAGAGACGCCGTCCCAGCGCGGTCACGATGATGTGGCTGGACATCTCCGTGTCCAGCAGGCACAGCGTCGCGCCGGTCGACAGGGCCAGCCTCGTGAACGTCTCGCGGACCGACGGCGACATCAGGAACAGCCGGCTCTGCCCGGTCGTCGCCGGCGTGAACCAGAACCGCAGGTGATCGGGCAGGACGGTGTGCTCGTCGCTGACGCCGAGATAGATGTAACCCACCTCGACCCGGGGTCCCGTCTCCTCCTCGTCGTAGTCGCGCAACGGCCCGTCCGCCGGGAAACTGAGCGTCAGGTCGAAGCTCCGCCCCGTCCGATCCGCCGCGGCCACCTCCAGTTCGACCGCCCGGTCGCCGATGAAGCCGTACGTCCCCGGCATCGTCACCGACCCGCCGTCCGGCAGAACGATCGTCGTCGACGACTCGGCCCCCGGGTCGCCGAGCTTGGCGACCTCGGTCAGAAAGGCACCGGCGTCACGCCGGCGGACGAAGAACTCGTAGCTGAAGTCGATGCCCACGCCGTCGATCATCATCCCTACCGGGCGGATCTCGCCATACCTTCTTTCAACTCATCGGTTGACACCAGTCCCGGGCAGGTCTACCTTTACTTTCAACCGATGAGTTGAAAGAAGGTCGCCATGGCGGTGGAGGGACTCTCCAAAGCGTTCGCCGCCCTGGCCGATCCGACCCGGCGCGACATGGTGGCCCGGCTGTCCGGTGGCGACGCCACGGTCGGGCAGCTCGCCGAGCCGTACGAGATGTCTCTGCAAGCGGTCTACAAGCATCTGAAGGTGCTGGAGGACGCGGGGCTGGTCAGCCGGCCGCCGGGGCCGCAGCCGCGGTCCGTGCGGCTCGAGCGGGACGTCTTCGACGAGATCGGCGGATGGGTCGAGCAGTACCGCCGCCGCAGCGAGGCGCGCTACCAGCGCCTGGACGCGGTGCTGGCGGCCATGAACGAGGAAACCGACGAGGAGAAGGGCACGTGAGATGAACGAGGCACGGATCGAAGCCGACAAGGACCTGCCGATCATCCGGATCACCCGGGACTTCGCGGCCACCCCGGAACAGCTCTTCCGGGCACACACCGACCCCGAACTGTTCGCCCAGTGGACCGGCCCCGACGGGACCGCCGTCCACATCGACAAGTGGGACGCCAAGAGCGGCGGCGCCTGGCGCTTCGTGGGCGCCGTGGGCGACGGCCCGGAGTTCGGCTTCCACGGCTGCTTCCACGAGGTGCGCCCCGACCGGATCGTGCAGACCTTCACCTACGAGGGCGAGCCCGACGGCGTGTCCCTGGAGACCCTGACCTTCGAGGACCTGGGCAACGGCCACACCAGGCTGCACGCCCAGTCCCTGGTCGACAGCTTCGCCGGCCGGGACGCCTGGCTGAAGAGCGGCATGGAGGTCGGGGTCAACGACGGTTACGCCAAGCTCGACGCCCTGGTGGCGAAGGGCGCCATCTGACGGCGAACAGGGCGGCCCGGGCCGCCCTGTTCGCCGTACGGGTCAGCCCAGTTCGGCGTAAACGTCGTCGAGGCGGCCGTGGTACATGTCGGTCTTGGTGTTGAAGTTGGGGCCGCCGATGCGCAGCGGCAGCGGGTTGCTGATGTTCAGGTTGGACGGGATCGTGGTCGTGCCGCGGACGACGTTGTCGACGTAGACCGAGAGCGTGGAGCCGCTGCGCTGGCAGAGGACCTTGTGCCACTGGCCGTCGGCGACCGACGAGGCCGAGCGGGCCACGTAGATGGTGGCGGAGCCGGTGCCCACGACGGCGCACTGCGCCTTGCCGTTGGTGCGGCCGACCTGCATCTTCCACTGGCTGGCGGTGGTGGCCACACCCTTCTGCATGATGTTGGCGGAGCCGGTGATCTGCGCCTTGGTGAGCTGGATGCGGGCCGACCAGCGGAACATGCGGGTGCCGGGGTTGAGGTCGGCGTCGTCGGGGGCCTCGAGAAGGCCGCGCGGGCAGCTGGTGGCGTTGCTGGCGCAGGCGCCGGGGAAGCTCGCGTAGCGGCCGCTCGGCGTGGCGGTGTCGAAGCGGATGACGCCCTGGTCGACGGAGCGCACGGTGAGAGCGGGGCCGCGGCCGGAGGTGTCGGCGATGCGGCCGTTCACGGCGCCGGCGTCGAAGGTGTAGCGGGCAACCAGCGCGGGCGCGGCGGCCGTGGCAGCCGGCCGGACAGGCGCGGGAACCGCCGCACCAGCACCAGCGCCGGCAACGGGAGCGCCAACACCGGGCGCGGCAACAGGAGCGCCGGCAACGGGACCGCCGACACCGGGTGCGGCAACGGGAGCGCCGGCACCGGGAGCGCCGGTAACGGGGGCCGCGGGCGCCGCGACGGGGCGCGCGCCGGAACGAGCGGCTGCGGCAGCGGGAGCGGCGACAACGGCCGGAGCGGCGGCGGGAGCGGGCTGAGCGGCCGGCACCGCGCCGGAACGAGGAGCGGCGGGAGCGGTGGTGGCCACCGGGGCGGCGCCGGGGCGGATGGCGGTCGGGGTGGTCACCGCGAGGGGCGGAGGCGTGGTGGCCGCGGGCGCGGGCAGCCCGGGAGCGGCCATCGCGGGCGCCGGGACCGCGAGACCGGCGAGCGCAACGAGGGCATAAGCCATTTTCATACGTATAACTTCACGTATAGGCCGCGAAAGGGCAAAGGACCGCTTTCGGCGTTTCGGCGGGATTCCCCCGCCCGGACGGGCGAGCCCGTCCGGGCGACGGGAGGTTCCCGTCCGAGGGATCAGCACCAGCCCGGCCGGGTTACGGCGAGCTGGGCCACAGCATCAGAGGACCTCGTTCTCCAGGGCGATCCAGCACACCGCCACCAGCCGCAGGACGTGCCACTCGGCGGTGAGCCACTCGGCCGTGCGGGCGGGGGCCGTGCCCGGGGTCGGCAGCGAGCGGCCCATGCGGCGCGCGCCGGCCGCGATCGAGCGGGCGTACGAAGCCAGGCCGTCGGCGTCCGGGGCCTGCTCGGCGTCGGCCAGGGCGTCGCGGACGCCGGCCGCGTGCTGGTCGACGAGGGCGAGGACGCCGGGGTCGGCGAGTGCGGCGACGATCCCGTCGACGCCCACGCGAGCCATCATCTCGTCGAGCGTGCCGGCGGCCGGCGAGGTCGGGACAAGAGCGGAAATCGGGGCGAAGGCCAGGAATTCGTTCGTCATGCGGAAGAACTTATGGCCTCCGGGAACCCCACGACAGGGGGGTAACCGAACGGCACCCGAGCGCTCCCCACGCTGCTACGCAGGCAGTTGATCCATCGCCTTGTAGATCCTTTTGTCCGAAATCGGATAGGCGGTTCCCAACGATTGGGCGAAGAAGTTGATCCTCAGTTCCTCGATCATCCAGCGGATCTCGCGCAGCTGCTCGGCCGCCGCGCCGCCGAGGTCCGCGCGCAACTCGCGGTACTCCGACTCGATCTCGTGGATCTGGGCCATCAGCTGCCGGTCGCGGGCCAGGTTGCCGCCCAGCCGGTCGAGCCGATAGACGATCCCCCGCAGATAGCGCGGCAGATGATGCATCTGCCGGAAGCCCGTCTCGGTCACGAACCCGGCGTGCACGAGCCCCTTGAGCTGCTGCCGAATGTCGGCCAGGGCCGGCAGCAGCGCCGGGTCACGCAGCGACTTCAACCGCTGTTCGACGTCGTACGCCGTCGCGAGCACCGCCTGGACCTGCGTCACCACGTTCGCCACGGCGTCGACCAGGTCCTGCCGTACGTTGTCACGCAGCGACGCGAACTCGATGGACGACCACACCGGGCCGCCCGCGTCGGCCACCAGCTTGTCGACGGCCGCGCCCGCGCAGTCGTCGAGCAGGTCGGCGATCGAGCGGTACGGGTTCGCGCGTGACAGTTCGAGCTTGGCCCGGTTGTCGAGCCGCCCCTGGAGATAGCGAGCGGCCGGCGGCAGCGTGAGCAGCAGCAGCTTGCGCGTGCCGGCGGTCATGGCCGTACGCTGCTCGGCCTCGCTCTCGAAGACCTTCACGGCGACGCTGTCGCCCTCGTCGGCCAGCGCCGGGTAGACGTTCACCTCGTAGCCGCCGCGCACCTGGGCCACCCGGCGCGGCAGCACGCCGAAGTCGTTGGTGGTGATGCCCCGGCGCTCGATGTCGCCGGCCGCCTTGGAGATCGTCGCCTGCACCTTGGGCGCGAGGCTGCGGCGCAGCACCTCGAGGTCGCGCCCCTCCCCCAGCGTCTTGCCCTGCTCGTCGACCACCCGGAAGTTGACCCGCAGGTGGTCGGGCACCTGGTCGGGGCGCCAGGCGTCACGGGGCACGATGGTGCCGGTGAGCCGGCGCAGCTCGTTGCCGATGGCGTCGGGCAGCGGGCCCCGGCGGGCCGGCACCCGGTCGAGGACGGCCTCGGCCCAGTCCGGCACCGGCACGAAGTTGGTGCGCAGCGCCTTGGGCAGGGCCCGGATCAGCGCGATCACCACCTCCTTGCGGAAGCCGGGCACCGACCAGCCGAAGTCCTCCGCGTCCAATTTGTTCAGCAGCGGCAACGGCACCTCGACGGTCACGCCGTCGGCCGCGGTGTTCGGCTCGAACTCGTACGACAAAGGCAGTTTGACGCCGTTGGCGAGCCAGGCGTCCGGATAGGCGTTCGGGTCGACGGAGTCGCGCCCGGCGTTGACGAGCAGCTCACGGGTGAAGGTGAGCAGATCGGGCTGCGTGCGGCGGGCGTTCTTCCACCACGCGTCGAAATGGCGGGCCGAGACCACGTCGGCCGGAATGCGGGCGTCGTACAGGGCGTACACCGTCTCGTCGTCGACCGCGATGTCGCGCCGCCGGGCCCTGTTCTCGATCTCCTCGATCTGCTCGAGCAGCTTGGCGTTCTCGGCGAAGAATTTGTGGTGGGTCTCCCAGTCGCCCTCGACCAGCGCGTGCCGGATGAACAGCTCCCGCGAGACGACCGGGTCGACCTTGGAATAACCGACTTTCCGGCGGGGAACGATCGGCAACCCATACAGAGTCACTTTCTCGTACGCCATGACGGCGCCCTGCTTCTCCTCCCAGTGCGGCTCGCTGTAGCTGCGCTTCACCAGGTGCGGGGCGAGCTTCTCGGCCCATTCGGGCTCGATACGCGCGTTGACCCGGCCCCACAGGCGGCTGGTCTCGACGAGTTCGGCCGACATGACCCAGCGCGGCTGCTTCTTGAACAGCGCCGAACCGGGGAAGATGGCGAACTTGGCTCCGCGCGCGCCGAGATATTCGCGCTTGTCGGTGTCTTTCAGGCCGATGTGACTGAGCAGGCCGGACAGCAGCGCGGTGTGCACGTGCTGGCCCTCGGCGACGTCCTCGCGGTCCTCCGACAAGGTCAGTCCGAGGGTACGGGCCACTTGCCGCAGCTGCGCGTAGATGTCCTGCCACTCACGGACCCGCAGGTAGTTCAGGAATTCCGTACGGCAAAGCCTCCGGAATTGGTTTCCCGACAGCTCCTGCTGCTTCTCGCGAAGGTAGCGCCACAGGTTGAGGTAGCTGAAGAAGTCCGATTCCTTGTCGGTGAACCGGGCGTGTTTCTCGTCGGCCTGCTGCTGTTTGTCGGCCGGGCGCTCACGCGGGTCCTGGATGGACAGCGCGGCCGCGATGACCATGACCTCGGCCACGCACTCCTGCTTGTCGGCCTCCATGACCATGCGGGCCAGCCGCGGGTCGACCGGGAGCTGGGCCAGCTGACGGCCGAGCGGAGTGAGGCGCCGCTCGTCGAGGGCGCCCAGCTCTTCGAGGAGCTTCACGCCGTCGGTGATGTTGCGGCGGTCGGGCGGGTCGATGAACGGGAACTTGGCCAGGTCGCCCAGGCCCAGGTTGGTCATCTGGAGGATGACGCTGGCCAGGTTGGTCCGCAGGATCTCGGGCTCGGTGAACTCGGGCCGGCCGAGGAAGTCCTCCTCGGAGTAGAGCCTGACGCAGATGCCGTCGGCGACGCGGCCGCAGCGGCCCTTGCGCTGGTTGGCGCTGGCCTGCGAGACCGGCTCGATGGGCAGCCGCTGCACCTTGAGCCGGTTGGAGTAGCGGCTGATGCGGGCCGTGCCGGGGTCGATGACGTAACGGATGCCGGGCACTGTCAGCGAGGTCTCGGCGACGTTGGTGGCGAGCACGACCCGGCGCTGCGAGTGCCGTTCGAAGACCTTGTGCTGCTCGGCCGCGGAGAGCCGGCCGTAGAGCGGCACGATGTCGGTGTTGCGCAGGTTGCGCTTGGCCAGGGCGTCGGCGGTGTCGCGGATCTCGCGCTCGCCGGAGAGGAAGACCAGGATGTCCCCGTCGCCCTCGCGGCCCAGCTCGTCGACGGCTTCCGCAATCCCGTCCACCTGGTCGACGGGCTCTTCCGTCTCGTCCTCATCGAGTGCTACAAGTGGCCTATATCGGACTTCCACCGGGAATGTCCGGCCACTCACCTCGATCACCGGTGCAGGCTTGCCCGATTTATCAGCAAAATGAGTCGCAAATCGGGCGGTTTCGATGGTGGCCGACGTGATGATCAGCTTGAGGTCGGGACGCTTGGGCAGCAGCTCGCGCAGATAGCCCAGGATGAAGTCGATGTTGAGGCTGCGCTCGTGGGCCTCGTCGATGATCAGCGTGTCGTACCGGCGCAGCATCCGGTCGTTCTGGATCTCGGCCAGCAGGATGCCGTCCGTCATCACCTTGACCATGGTGTCGTCGCCGACCTGGTCGGTGAAGCGCACCTTGTAGCCGACCGTGCTGCCCAGCGGCCGGTCGAGCTCCTCGGCGATCCGCTCGGCCACCGTGCGGGCGGCGATCCGCCTCGGCTGGGTGTGCCCGATCTGGCCGCGCAGGCCGCGGCCCAGCTCCAGGCAGATCTTGGGGAGCTGGGTCGTCTTGCCCGAGCCGGTCTCGCCGGCCACCACGACCACCTGGTGGTCGCGGATGGCGGCGGCGATGTCGTCCTTGCGCTGGCTGACCGGCAGCGACTCGGGATAGGTGATCCTGGGTACGGAGGCGAGCCGGGAGGCCAGGCGGGCGGCCGCCCGGTCGGTGTCGGCGGCGATCTCGGCGAGCACCGACGTACGCGCCGCCTCGTCCTTGATCTTGCGAGTGCCCTCGAGCCGGCGCGTCAGCCGGCGCTCGTCGTGCGGGAGAAGCTCGGCTATCCGGCGGCGCAGCTCGGCGACGGCCGGTGGGGCAGGTGTTATCGACATGGCGCAGCAAGAATAGGCGGATCTCGGCGCAAACGCCTGGTGATTAACGCCCCAGGTCGTCCACCGCCGCCATCTCGTCGGCGGTGAGCTCGAATCCGGCGATGTCGGCGTTGCGGGTGATCCGCTCCGGCGTCGACGACTTCGGGATCACGACGATCTCGTGCTGGACGTGCCAGCGCAGCACCACGCGGGCGGTGTCGACGCCGTGGGCGGCCGCGATCTTGGTGAGGACCGGGTCGTTCAGGTTGGTCGTCTTGAACGGCGAATAGCCCTCGAGCACCACGCCACGGTCCCGGTGCGCCTGGACGAGCCCGGCGTCGTACAGCGAAGGGCCGAACCTGATCTGATTGACCGCCGGCGTCACACCGGTCTCGGCGGTGAGCTCGTCGATCTCGTCCGGGCCGTAGTTGCTGACGCCGATGGCGCGGGCCAGACCGGCGTCACGGATGGCGACGAACTCGCGCCACACCTTGACCGATCGGCCCCGGTGCGGCGGCCAGTGGATCAGCCACAGGTCGACCGCGTCGAGGCC
Organism: Actinoplanes sp. CA-131856; assembly: GCF_050956135.1. GTDB lineage: Bacteria > Actinomycetota > Actinomycetes > Mycobacteriales > Micromonosporaceae > Actinoplanes. Next base: position 6,942,123 of record NZ_CP191849.1, read on the forward strand.
GAGCGCCCGCAGGCTGGCCTCGATCGTCCGGCGCTCCTGGCCGGCCCGCTCGGGCGGCAGCTTGGTGGTCACGAAGACCTCGTCGCGCGGCACGCCGGAATCGGCCAGCGCCCGGCCGACCTCCTCCTCGTTGCCGTACATGGTGGCGGTGTCGAGGTGCCGGTATCCGGCCTCCAGCGCGTCGCGGACGGCCTGGTAGGCCTCGTCGCCGCGGATCTGCCAGGTGCCGAAGCCGAGCAGGGGCATCGCGACCGGGGTGCCGTCGGCCGCCTTGGCCAGGGGCAGGGCAGGAATCGTCATACGAGTCATCCTGCCCCGCGATCCGCCTACCGACACCTGCTGATCATTCCGCGGTCGCCGGGGGCCGCTCGGGCACGGGCGACCGCAGCGGCACCGCCGCCGGGTTGTGGCCCGACGGCACCGAGGACGGCAGCGCCCCCAGCCCGGGCAGCCGGGTGTTCTCCATCGCCGCCCGCTCGGCCAGCGCGCGCTCCAGGGCCGCCCTGGTCTCGGCCTCGTCGTCCGTCTTGGTCCTGCTCATCTCTGGCTCCTCCTCTTTCCCGACCGGAATGGTGAAGTGGAAACGGGTTCCACCCCCGAGGTTGTCCGCGACGCCGATCTCGCCGCCGTGGCGCTCGACGATGCGCTTGCAGATGGCCAGGCCCAGGCCGGTGCCGGCATATCCGGCGGCGGTCCGGGCCCGGTGGAAGCTCTCGAAGATCTCCGGCTTGTCCTCGTCCGGGATGCCGATGCCACGGTCGGCGATCTCGACGCGGGCCCAGCTCCCGGTGACCTCGCCGGTCACGTCGACCCGGGGCGTGGTGCCGGGGCGCACGTACTTGAGGGCGTTGCCGACGAGGTTGTCCAGGACGTGCCGCAGCATCGCCGGGTCGGCCCGCACCTCGGGCATCGGGCCCACGTAGACGTCCGGGCGGTCCTCGGCCCGCAGGTGCTCCACCCGGTCGCGGATGACCTCGTCGAGCAGCGCGCCGAGCTCGACCGTCCGGGTGCGCAGCGGCGCGTTGCGGGCGGTGCTGTAGGCCAGCAGCGTGTCGATGAGCCCGCCCATCCGGTCGACCGCCCGCACGATCCGGAACAGGCCGTCGTGCACCTCGTCACCGGCGTCCGACCGTGGCACGTCGGCCAGGTCCTCGATCGCCGCCTCGCAGTGCCCGCGGATCACCGCCAGCGGCGCCTTGAGGTCGTGCGCCACCACCCCGGCGAAGACGGCCAGGTCGTTCTCGTAGCGCCGCAGTTCGGTGATGTCGTGGAAGACGGCGACCGCACCCCGCTGACCGGCGCTGATGTGCAGCGGCCGCCCGTCGACGCTGAGCAGGATGCCCTCGGGCCGGCGCGGGTTCCGGATGATCATCTCGACACCGTCGGACGACTCGCCCCGCAGGGCGCGGATCAGCGGCAGCTCGTCGAGCGGGAACTCCGTGCGCCCGTCCGGCTTGTAGATCCCGTAGTGCTGCTGCCAGTCCTCCGGCCCGTCGGCGTCGTCCATCCCGCCCAGCAGCTGCCGGGCCGCCGGGTTGTGCAGCAGGAAGGCGCCGTGCTCGTCGACCACGCCCACGCCGTCGCCGATGCTGTTCATGATCGCGCCGAGCAGGCCGGCCTGACGCCGGCTCTCGGCCTCGGCCTCGCGCAGCTCGGCCGTGCCCTCCTCGAGCTTGGCCAGGGCCCGGGCCCGGCCGGTGGCCAGGGTGTAGACCAGCCCGGCCAGGATCAGGGTGACGGCGATGCCGCCCAGCAGCACGCTGAGCGGGAGGGGACTGGTCGCCCCGGGCAGCAGCTTGGCGTCGGCCTGGGTGATGAGCGTCCAGTGCCGGTCGGCGACCTCGAAGTCGCCGCGCCGCTCGAGGTCGGCGTCGCCGCCGACGGAGTAGCCGGCCACCACCGGGCGGTCGCCGTCGCGGTCGGCCGCGAGCAGCGTGGCGTCGAGCTGGCCCTGGCTGACCGTGGCCAGCACGCCCCGGAGGAAGTCCTGGCCGCGCAGGCCGAGCACCATCCAGCCGCGGAAACTGGGGAACGAGGAGCGGTCCCAGACCGGCGCGGCGAAGATGAACGAGTGCTGCCGCTGGGCCTGGGGCAGGTTGCGGTCGCGCAGCAGGACGTAGGTGTCGGAGACGCTGGGCTGACCGATCCGGCGCGAGTCCTCCAGCGCCGCGGCGGCCTCGGGCGCGGCCGACACGTCCAGCCCGTTGAGGGCCGGGCCGGCCGAGTTGAGTGTCCGCGTGTAGACGGAGAAGTAGTGTTCGCCCTCACCGACCGGCTTGAGCTGGAGCCCGTCCGAGCCCCGGTCACGCCACAGCTTCTGCACCGACGGGATCTCGGCGGTGGTGGCCGGCACGACGAAGGCGAGCGAGGCGGCGCCGATCAGGTCGGCCGAGGACAGCGGCGCGGTCGCCGCGTCGAAGTCGGCCCAGGTGAGCTCGTCGTCGGTGCCGAGGCCGGCCGCTGTCGCCTCGGTCAGGGCGCGGAACCGCTCGGTCTCGGTCCGCACGGCGGCCTGGGCCATGGCGGTGCGCTGGTCCATCACGCGCTCGGCGGTCTCGTCCTGGGCGGTGCGCATGCCGGCGTACACCAGACCGAAGATGATGAGGCCGACCAGAGCGACCGAGACAGCCAGAGTGAGGCCCCTCTTGTCCGCCGCCAATCTTGCCACAAATGTGAGCTTAAAACGCAAATCACCCCGGTCGGCCAGGTTCGGCCGACCGGGGTGAGGCAAGCTCACTTCCAGGTGTCGTACTGGTACAGGTTCCGCTGCGCCATCAGGGTCGTGATCTTGGTGTAGTAGTTCGGGTCGGTCGCGTAGCCGGCCTTCCACACGTTCCAGATGAACTTGTTCGCGTCCTTGGTGTAGGCGAAGGCCGGCTTGTACCGGTTGTTCACCCGCAGGAAGCTGCCGTGGTCGCGGAACGAGTGCGCCATCGAGGCGTACGTCCGGAAGCTGGCCACCGTGGTGAAGCAGGTGCCGGCCTTGGTGCACTCCTGGGTCGTGTAGTCGTGGCAGCCGCTGGCCAGCGTCCCGTAACGGCCGCTCTGGCACTTGATGCCGAAGTAGTTCCGGTCGACCGAGGCCAGGCCGCTCTTGCCCCAGCCCGACTCGAGGATCGCCTGGGCGATCGTGACCGACGCGGGCACGCCGTACTCGCGCCAGCCGCGCTGCGCGCCCGGCACGGCCGCGGCCAGGAACTGCTCCGGGGTGACGGTGACGGCCGGCGTCTTCACGGCGGCGCCGGGGCACTGCGCCAGGGTGGCCGTGACGACGTACGCGTGCGAGATGTAAGAACCGTCGGAGAGCTTGTTCCACTGCGAGGTGGTACGAACCGTGCCGCTCACCGTCGAGCCGACGACACCGCAGACGCCGTTGACCTTGGCGCCGGTCGCGACCGAGCGCTTGACGGGCGCGGTCGTCGACGGGGCGGTGCGGATGTTGACCTTGCCGTCGGAGCTCTTGACCGTGCCGACCTTGTACGTGGTCTTGACAGGCGTTTTGACAGGCGTCTTGGCCTTTACGGTGGACGCCTGCGGCGACGTGGTCGCGCACTTCTTGATCGCGCCGCTGCGCAGGTACGAGTGGGTGACATAGCCGCCGGTGCTCAGGCGGTCCCACTGGGTGGTGGTGCGGACCGAACCGCGCACGCTCTGACCGGTCACCGAACAGGCGACCGAGATCTTCTGGTTGTCGCGCAGCGAGCCGACCACCTTCGCGGCCAGCGACGGCGCGGAGCGGACCTTCAGCGTGCTGCGGACGTCGACCGTGGCCGTCACCCCAGCCGCGTAGGCCGTCTGGGGCACGGCGAAAAGGCCGGCCCCCACGGCGAGCGCGAGCATCGGTCCGGCGAGCCGGCGGGTGTACTGCCTCATGTGTAACGTCCCCCTTCGTTCTGCGTCCGTTCGAAGGTGGCGGCGCGGCGTTGCGGGCCAAGAGCGATCTGGGGTGCGGAAACGTTGCCGAGGCGCGCTGATGTGGCGAAAATGTGCCGCAGGTGACGTTGTGCCTTGTGGTGCACAGGCTTGAAAATCTGACCGGCTGGGAAATGCGCGTACCGCCGTTGACCGCGACTCGCAGAAGGGCAGCCCGCCGATGACGGCCCTGGCGTCCCCGTCGTTACCCGAGACCCGCACCCGAGGTGCCGGTCACCTGGTCGCTCCGCTGGCGATATTCGTGCTGGCGGTCGCGGCCCTGTACGCGGTGTGGCGTGTCGCCATCCGCACCTCGCTGGGGCAGCGGGCCGACACGGCCGCGATGAACGGCGCCGACGTGGGCCATCCGCGGGTGGTGGAGGTGCTCGACCGCACGCTGAACGGCACGACGCTGGCCACGCTGGTGCTGGTGTGCCTGTTCGCGGCGGTGTTCGGGGTGCTGCGCAAGCGCGCCGACCTGGCGGTGGGCGCGGCCCTGATGGTGATCGGCGCGAACGCGACGGCCCAGCTGCTGAAGAGGGGCCTCTACCGGCCCGACCTGGACGGCACGGACATGCCGAACTCGTTCCCGAGCGGCCACACGGCGGCGGCCGCGTCGGTGGCGTTCGCGGTGATCCTGGTGCTGCCGCAGGCGTTGCGGGGCACGATCGCGCTGGTCGGTTTCGCCTACGTGACGGTGATCGCGGTGGCGACGGTGTGGGCCGAGTGGCATCGCCCGAGCGACACGCTGGCGGGTCTGCTGGTCACGCTGGCGTGGGGTTCGCTCGCGGTTTTCGTCGTACGTCTGTGGCGGCTGCGCACGCCCGGGGTGACGCGCCGCCCGAGCCGGATGGCGACGGTCCCGCTGATCCTGGCCGGCGTGGTGGCGGCGATCGCGGCGGCGTTCGGCATCGCGGCCGAGGCCATGCTCGACGACCTCCCCGGCCGCTTCACATTCTTGTCCGGCTCGGCGGCGATCACGGCCGCGACGGCCGGAACATTTCTCGTCTGGGTGTGGCTGACGGCCTCGCCCGGCGCCATTCAAGGAGGCACGAAGTGACCACACCGTCCAGCCCTGACAATCAAGGCGTGCCTTCGGGCCCGTCCGGGGTGCCCACACTGCCCGCACAGAACGTGGCCGCCGGCCCGACCCCCACGGTGGTGGTGGGCACGTTCCCGGAGTACGCGCTGGCCCAGCAGGCGGTGGACCTGCTGTCGGACAACAAGTTCCCGGTGGAGCGCACAGCCATCATCGGCACCGACCTGCGCCTGGTGGAGAACGTCCTGGGCCGCTTGACGGTGGGCCGGGCAGCCCTGGCCGGCGCGGCTTCGGGCGCCTGGTTCGGCCTGTTCATCGGCTTGCTGTTCGGCTTGTTCAGCGACTCGAACTGGTTCGCCGTAATCCTGTCGACCTTGCTGATCGGCGCCGTCTGGGGCGCCATCTTCGGCGCCATCGCCCACGCGGCCACCGGAGGCCGCCGCGACTTCGCTTCGCGAAGCTCCTTGCAGGCAGGCCAGTACGCCGTGACGGCCGACGCCGAGGTGGCCGCCCAGGCCCAGCAGCTCCTGGTCCAGCTGAATTGGCGCGCCTCGGGCGCCCAGTAATCACAGCAACAAGCGGAGGGCCCGACCCCACGGTCAGGGCCCTCCAATTTTTTGCCTGCCCTTTCCCTCTCTTTTCCAGACGCGAGTCACAATCCGCGGGCCCCACTGGGCGGCGAGAGCGAGCCAACGCGAACAATGCCAATAAGGCCGCCCGCGACAATCCCGGCATACGAGGCCGACCACCTCCGGCCGCCCCGACACCAGGAGCCGAGCAAACCTTGCCGACATTACCGAATGCCGACATCGGCCGCCCGCTTATGGCATTTCGACCGAGCGCGCCCCTCCCCATCGCGACTCGTGCAAACACGATCTTCCCGCCTGCGTCACCGCCCAGAACATCCTCGGCCGAGGCGCCTCCTCGATGCACCATTTCGTCGCGCGCCACTCGCTCAGGCATAACCCCATCGCCCGCGACGTCGTCAACCGTCACCCGGCCGAGCACGTCTTCGCCCAGCACCACCCGAGCGCATGCGACGCCCTCGGACGCGCTGCCTTCAGCCACAACCTCAGGGAAGGCGCGATCATCGACGGACTCTCCGCCCACAACCCGTCCTGACACATCTTCTTCAGACGCGCACCCCGCCGACACGGAGGAGCGCAGCACGGACCGAGGTGGCTCGGCGCCCCGGAACGCATCACCCGTCGCCACGGCCGGCCGCGTCAGCACGGCTGGCCGCGTGAGCACGGCCGGCTGCGGGGAGTCAGAGACCTGGCCGGCGGCCGGGCGATCGGGAGGCGAGTCTGCGGCGATCGGCGTCGGCGTCGGCGTCGGCGTCGGCGTCGGCGTCGGCGTCGGCGTCGGCGTCGGCGTCGGCGTCGGCGTCATCTTGCGCTGGCTCGCGGCCAGGCGGAAGTGGGCCTCGGCGGCCGCCACGCTGCCGAAGAGGCGTTCCAGCTTCTGGGCGTGTCGCGCCTTCAAACCCCAGTAGCGGCGGGTTTCGTGATCGCGGCGGAATTCCGCGCGGCTCGCGGAGTAATTACGCGCCTTGGTGGGGTCGCGCATTTCGGCCACTTCTACCCGATTGAAGAACTGCAACTGCGCCATAGGCAATTCTCCCGCAACCCGACCGTCTCACGTCAGTTTTCGATCATGCCAAATTTGGCCATCAATCAGGTCCGGAGAATCGCCGTTACCAGACCGGCGGACTCCGCTCCAGGCCCTGTAGACATTTCACAGAGAAAGCACAGTTGCGATGGCCGGCATCCGCTAAGCCGGGTATGCAGCCCGTCCCCCAGGACCGATGAGACCGCGTGGGCGACGCACCGAATGGCCAAGGCCGGGGAGGACAGAACGAGGCCGGAGGCCGATGGCTGAAGGCTGAGGTCGGCGAGGCCTGAGGCCCGTCGCGGGAGGCCAAGACTGGAGACGGGAAGCGGGAGGCGGGAGGCGGGAGGCTGGGGCCCGAGGCGGGAGGCCAAGGCGGGGTCCGAGGCGGGAGGCCAAGGCGGGGTCCGAGGCGGGAGGCCAAGGCGGGGTCCGAGGCGGGGTCCGAGGCGGGGTCCGAGGCGGGGTCCGAGGCAGGAGGCCAAGGCGGGGGCCCGAGGTGGGAGGCCAAGGCCGAGGGGGCCGTAGCGAGGCCGAGGACGGGATTATGGGCGGAGGCGCTCGGCGGGGAAAGTGACGGGCCTCAGGCGGCTGCCTGAGGCCCGGAGACGGCACTGCTCACTCTGACTCTTCGCGTTGGTTGGGGTGGCTTTGTTACAGGCCGGCGCGCAGCTCCTGGCGCAGCTTGCTCAGGGCCTTGGTGAGCAGCCGCGAGACGTGCATCTGGGAGATGCCGACCTGGTCGGCGATCTGCGACTGGGTCAGGTTGCCGTAGAAGCGCAGCGTGAGGATCTTCTGCTCGCGCTCGTCGAGGGTGGCCAGGGCGGGGCCCAGGGCGACGCGGGTCTCGGCCAGTTCGAACTCGTTGTCCTCGCCGCCGAGGGTGTCGCCCAGCTCGGTGGTGCCGTCGGCCGAGATCGGGGTCGACAGTGAGGTGGCGTTGTAGGCGCGGGCGCCCTCGAGGCCTTCGAGGACGTCTTCCTCGCTGACGCCCAGGTGGGCGGCGACGTCGGCAACCGTCGGGGAGCGGCCGAGGCTGTGGGTCAGGGTGCTGTTGGCCTCGGTGATGGCCAGGCGCAGCTCCTGCAGGCGGCGCGGCACCCGGACCGACCAGGTGCGGTCGCGGAAGTGGCGCTTGATCTCACCGATGATGGTGGGAATCGCATAGCCCGCGAAATCCACGCCCCGTGAAGGGTCGAACTTGTCGATTGCCTTGATCAGGCCGACGTTGGCGGTCTGCACGAGGTCGTCGGTGGGCTCGCCGCGGCCGGAGTAGCGGTGGGCGAGGTGACGGGCCAGCGGGAGCCAGGCCTCGATCGCCCGGTCGCGGGCATGTGCTCGGGTGGGATGGTCCGCGGGCAGGGCCGACAGCGCGGCCAGCAGGTCGGCTGCGGTCTCCTGGGCAACTGCCTGGTCGGCGTACGACAGGGTCATCGGTTTGGTCCTCCATCACAACGGGCAGAGAGCCGTGCCCGCTAGCGGCGACCGTTCAGTTATTCCACGCTAGCTGATGAGGTGATGGTTGCCTAGCCGAACGTACGAGTGACGCTCGACAACCCCTGGACCCGCGCGGCAGGTGGGTGACGCGCCGGGGATTTAATGTCGGTCCCCCGTGGTAAACAACGGGAAACACATGAAGTCTCCAGACGGGAAACAGGGATGGCCATTCTCGGCATCGACATCGGCGGCTCCGGAGTCAAGGGCGCGCCGGTCGACACCGTCAGGGGCGAGCTGCTCGCGGAGCGGTTCCGCGTGCCCACTCCGCAGCCCTCCGACGTCACCAGCGTCGTCGAGGCGGTCGCCCAGGTGGCGGCGCAGTTCGACGGGTTCGACCGGGTCGGCGTCACCTTCCCCGGCGTCGTGGTCGACGGCGTCACCCGCACCGCGGCGAACGTGGACAAGTCCTGGCTCGACGCGCCGGCCGCCCAGCTGTTCAGCGACCGGCTCGGCATGCCGGTCAGCGTGCTCAACGACGCCGACGCGGCGGGTGCGGCCGAGGTCGCCTTCGGCGCCGGCAAGGACCAGGCGGGGCTGGTCATGATGCTGACTTTCGGTACGGGCATCGGCAGCGCCCTGTTCCTCGACGGCGTGCTGATCCCCAACACCGAGTTCGGCCACCTCGAGCTCGACGGGCACGACGCCGAGACCCGCGCCTCCGACCGGGCCCGCGAGACCGAGGACCTGAGCTGGGAAAAGTGGGCCAACCGGGTCGGCAACTACCTGCGTCACGTCGAGATGCTGCTCTCGCCGCGGCTGTTCATCATCGGCGGCGGCGTCAGCAAGAAGGCCGACCGGTTCCTGCCGCTGATCGACATCCGGACGCCGATGGTCCCGGCCACGCTGCTCAACAACGCGGGCATCATCGGCGCCGCGGTGACGGCCGAGACCGACGCCAAGGCGGCCTCCCCCGGCGGCGTGACGCCGCACGAGGCCGGCGCGCGGGTGGCCGGCTGATGGCCCGCACGATCGCCACCAACACCCAGGTCGGCCGCGAGGAGCTGCTCGAGTTCCTGCGGCCGCGCCACCGGGCGATCCTCATGACGACCCGCCGTGACGGCCGGCCCCAGGCCTCGCCGAACACGTGCGGGGTCGACACCGAGGGCCGCATCGTCATCTCGACCTATCCCGAGCGGGCCAAGGCCTTGAACATCCGGCGCAACCCGCTGGTCTCGGTCCTGGTCGAGTCCGACGAGTTCAACGGGCCGTGGGTGCAGGTCGACGGCACGGCCGAGGTCATCGACCTGCCCGAGTCGGTGGAGCCGCTGGTCGAGTACTTCCGGGTGATCTCCGGCGAGCACCCGAACTGGGACGAATATCGGCAGGCCATGCGCGACCAGGGCAAATCGCTGATCCGCGTCACGATCGACCGGTGGGGCCCGATCGCCACCGGCGGCTTCCCGGCCCGCCTGGCGTGATTCCGCCCGTGCCGCCGGATTTGTCCGGCGACACGGGTGAAGGCGACACGGGTAAAGGCGACACGGGTAAAGAGGCCGAAGAGCAGCCTCAGGAACGCCAGGCGGTGAGGCGGTCGGCGGCGGTCTCGGCCAGGGAGTCGACCGATGAGCGGATCGAGCCGGCGTTCTCCCAGCCGCTCGTGTCGAGCAGCGTGATCGCGTCTTCCACGCGGATGGCGACGATGTAGGTGATCTGGCGTTCGGCGGCCGGGTCGGGCTCGCCGGTCCCGGCCCGGCCGACGGCCGAGCGCTCGACCATCAGCGACTCGTCGCCGAGCCCCGGGGAGCCGAGAGAGCGGTACTTCGGCGGCGGATCGCCCTCGCCGCCGGCCGGGCATGCGCGGACGGCGGCGCGGAGCTCGTCCAGGAAGTCCCGCGCCCCGCTTCCCCGATAGACGGTGACCGTGTTGTGGACGACGTCGTCCGGCACGTACTCCGCGCCCAGCCCGGGCCGCTTGTAGGTCAGGCGCACCGACGCCCGCACGGCCGCGTCGTCCGTGCTCGGATAGTCGGCGTCGCCGCAGAGGCCGGTGGGATCCCAGATCTCGGTGAGACGCGAGAAGTCCCCGGTGTGGCCGTCGGCCTTGGTGAGCATCGCCCGCGCCGGGATCGACTTCGGCAGCGCGGGCGGCGGGCTGGAGGTGCGGGCCGCCGTCGACGTCGATGTCAGTGTCGAGGGCGGCGGCTTGGCGGGCGGGGACACCGAGACGGACGGTGACGAAGTGGCTGAGGGTGAAGGAGCGATCGGCACGACCGGCCGCTGACTGTTGTCGTCGCCGCCTAGTGCCCACCCCGTGCCGAAGGCGCCGGCGATCAGGACCGCGGCTGCGGTCACCGTGAGTACGCCTCGGCGCACCGCCCGGCGGTCCGACTGGTGACGTACCTCGGCCGCCGGCAGCAGGCGGCCCCGGCCCGCGTCGGCCGACAGGGCCGCGAAGGCCTTCTTCAGCTCATTCGACATCGGTGGCCTCCGGCAGACGGGTGGAAGCGAGGATGCCGGCAAGCTCGGTCCGGCCCCGGTGCAGCCACGACGTGACGGTGCCGACCGCGGCGCCCGTTTCGGCCGCTATCGCCGAGACCGGCAGATCGAACAGATAGTGCAAGGCCACCGCCTGGCGCAGGTTCGGTGAGAGGCGGCGCAGCGCCGCCGTGAGCACCACCGCGTCCTCGCTGGGCGGCGCCACCGGTTCGGGTGGGCCGGCTCGGCGTACGGCCGCACGCCAGCCCGACAGCCGTCGCCAGCGGTCGGTGGCGAGCCGGGCCACGACCAGGCGCAGCCAGCCCTCCGGCGCCGGGTGGGAGGAGACCGTGCGCCAGTTGCGCCAGGCCCGGGTGTACGCCTCCTGCACCACATCCTGCGCCTCGGCGAGGTCACCGGTCATCGCGTAGCCGTAGCGCAGCATCCGCGCCGAGGTTTCCCGGTAGAACTCGTCGAAGCCGTCCGCGTCCCGCATCCGCGCCCTGCTTCCTTCAGAGAGAGCTATGCACCCCTAACGGCCCGCATGCCCAGAATGCTGCAGACGAAAATGGCCGGCACCCCCGAAGGGGTGCCGGCCGTTCGCTGCCGAAGGTCAGACAGCGGGGGTCGGCTGCTCGGCACCGAGCAGGTAGAGCAGGGTGTCGCGGTGCATCTCGGCCACCGGCTCCAGCAGGTCGGGGTGGCGCAGCAGCACGGCCGCGTCACGGTCGCGCTGGTCGGGCTCGATCAGGCGGCGGAACTCGTTCGGGGTGCCGCCGGCGCGGCGGGGGAACGGGAGCGGCCGGTTGTCGGCCAGCGGGACGGCCGCCGCCACCGCGTCGACCGCGCGGCGGGCCAGCGCCGGGTCGGCCAGCAGGCAGGCGGCCCAGCTGACGACGACCTCGTCGACCCACGTGCGCCAGCCCTCCTCCTCGGCCTCCTCGTCCTCGGGCTCGCTGCCGACGCGCCAGTCGAGCACCGCCGAGCCGCCCGGTCCGGCGATCGCGACCAGCGCCGCGTCGACCTCGGTCGGGTATCGCAGCCACGCGGCCACCGTCACGGCCTGCCGGGCCTGAAGCTCGGACAGGGTGTGGGCGATGGTGTCGGGGCTACCGGCGGGGTAGGCCCGGGACAACCAGTGGGTGCTGGCCGCGATGACGGGCGACAGCTCGACAGACGGTCCGGCCACGTGGGGTGCTCCTCCGTTAACGGCGCCGGCACCAGGGCGGTGCGGCGTCACGGGGTACTCCTCGGCGGCCGGAAGGGGCGGTCTGAGCGGGGTGACCGGAGTGGGACCGCTCGGCAACCAACGCACTCCCGACGCAGCCGTACGGGAAATTTGATTTTGCCCGCCGGTAACGTCCCGATGATCAGATTCGGTAAGCATCAACGCGGGGGCGCAACGCCTCGCCTGGATGAGGCGGCCGGACCCGGCTCCGGTAGGTTGAGTCGCATCGGCACGTGACCGTTTGCGGCGCCTCCACAGCGGAGAAGTATGCCCTTACGGCGGTCTTGGTTTCGCCGACCCCGCCCGCGCCCTTCTGACTACGGTGGAGATCATGACCGGTCGTTTTCCCATCGAGGACGTCACGCCCTCGGTGTCCTGTGGCCGCTACCCGGCAAAAGCAGTCGTCGGCGAGCTCGTGCCGGTCTCCGCTGTGTCCTATCGCGAAGGACACCACGCGCTCGGCGTGAACGTGGTATGGCGCGGCCCCGACGGCGAGACGGAGCCGTTCACCCGCATGCGGCCGGGCGAGCCCGGTCTCGACCAGTGGCACGCCACCATCCGTCCCGACCGGGTCGGCCGGTGGACGTTCACCGTGGAGGCGTTCGACGATCCGTACCGGACGTGGCGCGACGCCGTGGTGAAGAAGATCGGCGCCGGGCAGGGCCTGGAGGACCTCGCGAACGACCTGGCCGAGGGCGCCGAGGTGCTCGACCTGGCTACCAAGATCGTCCCGGGTCACGACGAGGACCGGGTCCGCGACGCCGCGGCGGCGCTGCGCGACGAGCAGCGCTCGCTGTTCGCCCGGGTCTCCCCCGCGCTCGACCTGGAGGAGCTGCTCTGGCACAACCCCGTGCGGCAGCTGGTCACGACCACGAGGTCGTACGCCATCTGGGTCGACCGCAAGCGTGCCCTCTACTCCGCCTGGTACGAGTTCTTCCCGCGCTCCGAGGGCGCGGAGATCGGCCCCGAGGCCACGCCGGTCAAGCACGGCACGTTCGCAACCGCGGCCGAGCGCATCCCGGCCGTGGCCGCCCTGGGCTTCAACATCCTCTACCTGCCGCCGATCCACCCGATCGGCAAGGTCAACCGCAAGGGCCGCAACAACACCCTGGTGGCCCGGCCCGAGGACGTCGGCTCGCCGTGGGCCATCGGCTCCGACGAGGGCGGCCACGACGCGATCCACCCGCAGCTCGGCACCCTGGAGGACTTCCGCCGGTTCATCGGCGTGGCCCACGACCACGGCATGGAGGTGGCGATGGACCTGGCGCTGCAGGCCGCGCCCGACCACCCCTGGGTCAAGGAGCACCCCGAGTTCTTCACGACGCGCGCCGACGGCACCATCGCCTTCGCCGAGAACCCGCCCAAGAAGTACCAGGACATCTACCCGCTGAACTGGGACAACGACTACAAGGGCCTGCGCGACGAGGTCTACCGCGTGGTCATGCACTGGGTCGAGAACGGCGTCAAGGTCTTCCGGGTCGACAACCCGCACACCAAGGCGCTGAACTTCTGGCAGTGGCTGATCGCCAAGGTCAAGGAGTCCGACCCGGACGTGCTGTTCCTGGCCGAGGCGTTCACCCGCCCGGCCATGATGAACGGGCTCGGCAAGATCGGCTTCACGCAGTCGTACACGTACTTCACCTGGCGCACCACAGCCTGGGAGATGCGGCAGTACATGGAGCAGCTGCTCACCACGATCGACTGGATGCGGCCCAACTTCTGGCCCAACACCCCCGACATCCTGCACGAGTCGCTCCAGCACGGCGGCCCGCCGATGTTCAAGATCCGCGCGGTGCTGGCCGCCATGCTGACCCCGTCCTGGGGCATGTACTCCGGCTTCGAGCTCTTCGAGCACGTGGCCCGGCCCGGCGCCGAGGAGTACATCGACAACGAGAAGTTCGAGCTCAAGCCGCGCGACTGGGCCGGCGCCGAGCGTTCCGGGCGCTCGCTGGCTCCGTACATCGGCCGCCTGAACCAGATCCGCGACGAGAACCCGGCCCTGCACTGGCTGCGCAACCTGCGCTTCCACGAGATCGACAACAGCAACCTGCTCTGTTTCTCCAAGCGTGACCCCGACACCGGCAACACCGTTCTGGTGGTCGTCACGTTCGACTCGGCGAACGTGCAGTGGGGCAACACCGTGCTGGACATGCCGGCCCTCGGCAAGGACTGGCACGAGCGGTTCACGGTCGTCGACCAGATCACCGGCGCGACCTACGAATGGGGCCAGCACAACGCGGTACGCATCGATCCGTACGTGGAGCCGGCGCACGTCTTCGTCGTACAACCGGCGCAGTAACAAGATTCAAATACCTGCGGGTGGGTAGGTGGGGAACCTGATGGACCAGAAAAACGATCTCGATCTCGAGCAGGCCTCCGATCCGACGGAGGGCAGCCACGTCGAGGACGGCGTGGTCGAGCACCCGTCGGCGGAGGACTTCGGTCACGCGCGGGCGCTGCCGGCCGACCGGACGTGGTTCCAGCGCGCAGTCTTCTACGAGGTCCTGGTCCGGGCGTTCTACGACTCCAGCTCGGACGGCGCCGGCGACCTGCGGGGCCTGATCGAGCGCCTCGACTATCTGCAGTGGCTCGGCGTCGACTGCCTGTGGCTGCCGCCGTTCTACCAGTCGCCGCTGCGCGACGGCGGCTACGACATCAGCGACTTCTACAAGGTGCTGCCGGAGTTCGGCACGGTCGAGGATTTCGTGGCCCTGCTCGAGGCGGCGCACAAGCGCGGCATCCGGGTCATCACCGACCTGGTCATGAACCACACCAGCGACCAGCACCTGTGGTTCCAGGAGTCCCGGCGCGACCCCGACGGGCCGTACGGCGACTTCTACGTCTGGAGCGACACCAGCGACAAGTACAAGGACGCCCGGGTCATCTTCGTCGACACCGAGGAGTCGAACTGGACGTTCGACCCGGTGCGCCGGCAGTTCTTCTGGCACCGGTTCTTCTCGCACCAGCCCGACCTGAACTACGACAACCCGGCCGTGCAGGAGGCGATGCTCGACGTCCTGCGCTTCTGGCTCGACCTCGGCATCGACGGCTTCCGGCTCGACGCGGTGCCCTACCTGTACGAGCGTGAGGGCACCAACGGCGAGAACCTGCCCGAGACCCACGCGTTCCTCAAGCACTGCCGCAAGGTGATCGACGACGAGTTCCCGGGCCGGGTGCTGCTGGCCGAGGCCAACCAGTGGCCGGCCGACGTGGTCGAGTACTTCGGTGATCCGAAGACCGGCGGCGACGAGTGCCACATGGCCTTCCACTTCCCGCTGATGCCGCGCATCTTCATGGCCGTACGGCGGGAATCGCGTTTTCCGATCTCGGAGATCCTGGCCCAGACGCCGTCCATCCCGGACAACTGCCAGTGGGGCATCTTCCTGCGCAACCACGACGAGCTCACGCTCGAGATGGTCACCGACGAAGAGCGCGACTACATGTACTCCGAGTACGCGAAAGACCCGCGGATGAAGGCGAACGTCGGCATCCGGCGCCGCCTCGCCCCGCTGCTGGAGAACGACCGCAACCAGATCGAGCTGTTCACCGCGCTGCTGCTGTCGCTGCCCGGCTCGCCGGTCCTCTACTACGGCGACGAGATCGGCATGGGCGACAACATCTGGCTGGGCGACCGCGACGGCGTCCGTACGCCCATGCAGTGGACCCCGGACCGCAACGCCGGCTTCTCCACGGCCAACCCCGGTCGGCTCTACCTGCCGGCCAACCAGGACCCGGTGTACGGCTATCAGGCGGTCAATGTCGAGGCGCAGCGGGACAGTTCCACCTCGTTGCTGAACTGGACGCGTACGATGCTGGCGGTGCGACGCCGCCACGAAGCGTTCGCCGTCGGCACGTTCCGCGAGTTGGGCGGATCGAACCCGTCGGTGCTGGCGTACCTGCGCGAGGACGGCGACGACGTCGTCCTGTGCGTGAACAACCTGTCGCGCTTCCCGCAACCGATCGAGCTGAACCTGCAGCACTGGAACGGGTACACACCCGTGGAACTGACCGGGCACGTGAACTTCCCGCGCATCGGCCAGCTGCCGTACCTGCTGACGCTCCCCGGGCACGGCTTCTACTGGTTCCAGCTGTGCGGGTCCGAGGAGAAGCAATGACGCTGCCTTTCGCCGAGTGGCTGCCGCAGCAGAGGTGGTACGCCGGTAAAGCCCGCACCTTGTCGTCGGTCAAGGAGGCGTCGTCGACGGCGCTCGACGACAACCTCGACCTGGTGCTGATCGACGTCGAGTACACCGACGGCAGCTCCGAGCGGTACCAGGTGCTGGTGGCCTGGGACTCCGGGCCGATCGTCGAGTACAGCGAGGTCGCCACGATCGGCACGGCCGGCAACCGTACGGGCTACGACGCTCTCTACGACCCGGCGATGGCCCGCCGGCTGCTGGCGCTGATCGCGGCCGGCGGCACCAAGGGCGACGTGATCTTCCAGCCCGAGCCGGGCGCCGACTTCCCGGTCGAGTCGTGGCCGCGGGTCTTCGACGCCGAGCAGAGCAACACCAGCGTCATCTTCGAGCAGGACGCCATCCTCAAGGTGTTCCGCCGGGTCTCGGCCGGCATCAACCCCGACATCGAGCTCAACCGGGTGCTCGGGCGGGTCGGCAACGTCCACGTGGCCAAGCTGCTCGGCTCGTTCGAGACCACCGAGAGCGGCGAGCCCAGCCCGCTGGGCATGGTCACGCAGTACGCGGCGAACTCGGCCGAGGGCTGGGCGATGGCGACGGCGTCGGCCCGTGACCTGTTCGCCGATTCCGAGTACGGCGCCGACGAGGTGGGCGGCGACTTCCAGGGCGAGTCCTACCGCCTCGGTGAGGCCGTCGCCTCCGTACACGCCGATCTGGCCCGCGAGCTCGGCTCCGGCCCCTCGCCGTTCCCGGTCGACGCCATGCTGGCCCGGCTGCGCACCGCGGCCAACTCGGTCTCCGAGATCCAGCAGTACGTCCCGGCGATCGAGAACGAGTTCCGCGGGCTCACCGGCCAGCAGGTCGAGGTGCAGCGCGTACACGGCGACCTGCACCTCGGTCAGGTGCTGCGGGTCCCCGAGGGCTGGCTGCTGATCGACTTCGAGGGTGAGCCCGGCCAGCCGCTCGACGAGCGCCGGCTGCCCGACTCGCCGCTGCGCGACGTGGCCGGTGTGCTGCGCTCGTACGAGTACGCGGCCTACCAACTGCTCGTCGACCAGGACGACGACGAGCCCCTGGCCGCCCGCGCCCGCGAGTGGATCGACCGTAACCGGGCCGCGTTCTGCGACGGTTACGCGCACGCCTCCGGCGTCGACCCGCGCTCGCTCGGGTCGCTGCTGGCGGCGTACGAGCTGGACAAGGCGGTCTACGAGGCCGCGTACGAGGCCCGGCACCGGCCTGGATGGCTGCGGATCCCCCTGCGGTCCATCGCACGGCTCGTCGGCTGATATTTCGACTAAGGAGCTTCCCGTGACCGGCCAGACCGTCTCCTCCTCGCTCGCCGCCGACCAGCGGGCCCTGAACAGCGTGGTGGCGGGCGACACGCACGACCCGCACGCGACGCTCGGCGCCCACCCCGGCGGCGGCAACACGATCATCCGGACCCTGCGCAAGGGGGCGAAGGCGGTCGCCGTGGTCGTCGACGGCGAGCGCACCGAGATGACCAAGGTGCACCCGGACGGCGTCTTCGCCGCCGAGCTGCCGGGCACGGTGCTCGACTACCGGCTGGACGTGGACGGGACGACGGTCGACGACCCGTACCGTCACCTGCCCACCCTGGGCGAGCTCGACCTGCACCTGATCGGCGAGGGCCGGCACGAGAAGCTGTGGAAGGTGCTCGGCGCGCAGCCGCGCGGCACGGGCGTCGGCTTCGCGGTGTGGGCCCCGTCGGCCCGCGGCGTGCAGGTCATCGGCGACTTCGTGGGCTGGGGGCCGTACGACGGCTGGCCCATGCGGTCGCTCGGCAGCAGCGGCGTCTGGGAGGTGTACGTCCCGGAGGCGCACGCCGGCAGCAAGTACAAGTTCAAGATCCTGGGCCGGGACGGTGTGTGGCGCGAGCACGCCGACCCGCTCGCGCAGCACACCGAGGTCCCGCCGGCCACGGCTTCCGTCGTCTATGCCTCTGATTACCAGTGGTCCGACGAGGAATGGATGACCGCGCGAGCCGCCAAGACCTGGCACCAGGAGCCGGCCAGCGTCTATGAGGTGCACCTGGGCTCGTGGCGCCCCGGGCTCTCCTATGTGGAACTCGCCGACGAGCTGACGGCGTACGTCGTCGAAATGGGCTTCACCCACGTGGAGCTCATGCCGGTCATGGAGCACCCCTTCGGGGGGTCCTGGGGCTATCAGGTAACGGGATATTTCGCTCCTACGTCGCGTTTCGGAAATCCCGATGAGTTCCGGCATCTGGTCGACAAGCTGCACCAGGCGGGCATCGGCGTGATTCTCGACTGGGTGCCGGCGCACTTCCCGAAGGACGAGTGGGCCCTCGCCCGCTTCGACGGCACGCCCCTGTATGAGCACGGCGACTGGCGTCGCGGCGAACACCCCGACTGGGGCACGTACGTCTTCGACTTCGGCCGCAAGGAGGTCCGCAACTTCCTGGTGGCCAACGCGCTCTACTGGTGCGAGGAGTTCCACGCCGACGGCCTGCGGGTCGACGCGGTCGCCTCGATGCTCTATCTCGACTACTCGCGCAAGGACGGCGAGTGGACCCCGAACCAGTACGGCGGCCGGGAGAACCTCGACGCGATCAGCTTCCTCCAGGAGATGAACGCGACCGTCTACAAGAACAACCCCGGTGTCATCACGGTCGCCGAGGAGTCGACAGCGTGGCCCGGCGTCACCCGCCCCACCCACCTCGGCGGGCTCGGCTTCGGCTTCAAATGGAACATGGGCTGGATGAACGACACCCTGTCCTACATGGAGCACGAGCCGATCCACCGGCAGTGGCACCACCACCAGATGACCTTCGCGACGGTGTACGCCTGGAGCGAGAACTACATCCTGCCGATCAGCCACGACGAGGTCGTGCACGGCAAGGGCTCGCTGACCGGCAAGATGCCCGGCGACCTGTGGCAGAAACTGGCCAACACGCGCGCCCTGCTCGGCTTCATGTGGGCCTTCACCGGCAAGCAGCTGCTGTTCATGGGCGGCGAGATGGGTGACCTGCGCGAGTGGAGCGAGGAGCGCGGCCTCGACTGGGAGCTGCTCGAGGACCCGCAGTTCGGCGGCATCAAGACCCTGGTGAAAGACCTGAACCACGTCTACCGGGACACGCCGGCCATCTGGTCGCAGGACACCGAGCCGAGCGGCTTCCGCTGGATCACCAGCGAGGACTCGCAGCACAACACGTTCTCGTTCGTCCGGTTCGCGCCCAACGGCGACGCCATGGCCTGCGTGGTGAACTTCGCGGCGGTGCCGCAGGAGGGCTACCGGATCGGCCTGCCCCGGGCGGGCCGCTGGGCCGAGGTCATCAACACCGACAGCGAGTCGTACGGCGGATCGGGCGTGGGCAACCTGGGCGAGGTGCACACCGACGAGCTGCCGTGGCACGGCTTCGACCACTCGGTGTCGCTGCGCGTGCCGCCGCTGGGCGCGGTCTGGCTGCGCCACGAGGCCTAGTCGTCCCGGGTGATCTCCAGCTGGGGGGCGCCGTTCACGCAGCGAAGCTCGACCTCTATCCGGTCGTGGCCGTTGCGGAACTCGCCCTCCCGCTGATCCCGGTCGTGCACGGTGAAGCCCTGGGCGGGCGCCATCGAGATGATGCGGGTGCAGTCGGCGACGACCGTGCCGCCGCGGGTGGTGAAGGTCTGCCCCCCTGCGCGGCTTTCCTCTGATGTCGGGCTTGTCGGACTCGCCGAAGGTGCGGATCCCAGCGCTCGCTCGACGTCGTCCTCGTCGAGCACGGTGGCCGCCCGCTCCGAGGTCAGGCCCGAGCCGACCAGGCCGATGCCGACCACGCCGACCAGCACGGCCAGGATCGCGGCGGCGGTCCAGGCGGCGACGATCACCGGGGTCCGGTCGAGAAAGCGCATGGGGGAACTATGCCCGGCCCCCGGCTAAGCCTGACGCCGCGCAACGCTAAGGGAGGGTTAAGAGCCTCCGTTTTTGTCAGGGGTCCCGGCTAACGTGCAGCAGTGGCCAGACTCCTGCTGATCGAGGACGACCCGGCGATCCGGTCGAACCTGCTGCGCGCCCTGCGCGAGCGCGGCCACGCCGTGGCCGCCTCCCCCACCGCGATGGAGGGCCTGCAGGCCGCCCTGGCCGACCGCCCCGACCTCATCGTGCTCGACCTGGGCCTGCCCGACCTCGACGGCCGTGAGCTGCTGCGCATGCTGCGGGCCATCAGCCAGGTCCCGGTCATCGTGGCCACCGCCCGCGACGAGGAACGCGAGATGGTCCGGCTCCTCGACGCCGGCGCCGACGACTACGTGGTCAAGCCGTTCACCGCGGCCCAGCTCGACGCCCGCGTCCGCGCCGTGCTGCGCCGCTTCTCCCCCGCCGGGGCGCCGTCGGTGCTGGCCGTGGGCGGCCTGCGCATCGACCCGGCGGCCCGCGTGGTCACCCTCGACGGCGCGACGGTCGAGCTCACCCCGCGCGAG
Source organism: Actinoplanes sp. CA-131856 (assembly GCF_050956135.1). Lineage (GTDB taxonomy): Bacteria > Actinomycetota > Actinomycetes > Mycobacteriales > Micromonosporaceae > Actinoplanes. The sequence goes on from NZ_CP191849.1 coordinate 6,962,403, forward strand.
TTCGAGCTGCTGCACCACCTGGCCCAGCGGGCCGGTCAGGTCGTCACCAAGCGCGAGCTGCTCACCGAGGTGTGGCAGGTGCCTTACGGCGGAGCCGACAAGACGGTCGACGTCCACCTCTCCTGGCTGCGCCGCAAGCTGGGCGAGACGGCGCAGGAGCCGCGCTACCTGCACACGGTCCGCGGCGTCGGCGTCAAGCTGAGCGGGCCCGCGTGAGGGCCCGGCTGACCCTGCTGGTGGGGGCGACGACGGTGCTGGTGCTGCTGGCCTTCCTGGTGCCGCTGGCGCTGCTGGTGCGCCAGGTGGCGGAGGACAGGGCGATGAGCCGCGCCGACGACGTGCTGCGCACGGTGGTGCCGCTGGCCGGCTCGGGCGACCGCGACGCCATCCGGCTGGCGGTCACGGCCCAGTCGGTCCCGGTGTCGGTGTTCCTGCCCGACAGCAGCGTGCTGGGCGCCGAGACCGAGCGTTCCCCCGCCGTCCGGCTCGCCGCCGCCCGCGGCCAGGCGCTCACGGTGGCCGTCGACGACGGCCGCGAGATCGTGGTTCCGGTCGTCGGCGCCTCCGGCACGACGGTCGTCCGCACGCTGGTCGACGAGGACGACCTGCGCCACGGCGTGGGCCGCGCCTGGCTGACGCTGACCGTTCTGGGCCTCGTCCTGGTCCTGCTGAGCCTGCTGGTGGCCGACCGGCTGGCCCGCGCCATCACGGCACCGATCACCGAGCTCTCGGCCGTCTCGCACCGCCTGGCCCGGGCCGAGCTGACCGTGCGGGCGAGCCCGTCCGGCCCGGCCGAGCTGCGCGAGGTGGCGGGCGCCCTCAACCACTTGGCCGACCGCATCCAGGTCCTGCTGAACACGGAACGCGAACGCATCGCCGACCTGTCCCACCGGGTCCGCACCCCACTGACCGCCCTGCGCCTGGAAACGGAGTCGCTGCGCGACCCCTCGGAGGCGGCCCGGGTCTCCGCCGCCACCGACGAGGTGGCGCGAGCGGTGACGGCCCTGATCCAACAGGCCCGCCGCCGGGACGAACCGTCCGGCCCGGCCCACTGCGACGCCGCGGCGGTGGTCCGGGCCCGGGTGGCGTTCTGGGCCGTCCTGGCCGAGGACACGGGCCGGGCCGTGACCCAGGAGATCCCACCCGGTCCCCTCCCGGTCGCCGTGGCGGCCGAGGAGCTGGGAGCGGCCCTGGACGCCCTGCTCGGCAACGTCTTCGCCCATACCCCGGACGGCACACCCTTCGCGGTACGCCTGTCGCCCCACCCGTCAGGAGCCGAGCTCACCGTGACCGACGGCGGCCCCGGCTTCACTCCCGAGGCGGCCCAGCGCGGCGTCTCAGCCATCGGCTCCACCGGACTGGGCCTCGACATCGCCCGTCAGGTGGCCACCACCTTCGACATCGGCGCCACCCCGGGCGGCGGGGCCACGGTGCGCCTCGAGCTGCCCGCCGCACCCGCGTGAGGCCCGGGCGGCCGGGCCTCACGCGGGTGCTGCGTCAGTCGTCGTCGTTGTCGTCGCGGTCGTCGTCCTGGTCGTCCGTCTCGTGCTGGAGGACCTTGCCGTCGGCCGGGTCGATCTCGACCTCGTGCTCCTTGTCGCCGACGCGAACGTCGACGTCCCAGACCTGACGGTCGTTGTCGTCGTCGTCGAGCTCCACCTCGTGGACCTGCCCGCCCGGCACCGCGCGCAGCGCGATCTCGCGGGCGCCGTTCGCGTCGACGCTCGCGCCGGCCGGCGCGGCGGGGTCAGCTGTGGCGGCGCCGCTCGGGGTGGCGGCGCCGGTTTCTCCTCCGGTCGAGCCGCTCGGAGCGGGGCTGGTGGTGTCGCTCGGCGTGGCCGACGGTGTCTCGGCCAGGGCCACCGCGGCGGTCCGGGCCGGGCTCTCGCCGCCGGTGGCGGCCAGCGCGGTGCCGGCGATGCCCAGGGCCGCCAGGACTCCCACGCTTGCCACCACGACGGTGCGAGTGCTCTTCATCAGTTGACCTCCCAGTCGTTTCGGACTGTCCCACCATCGCGGGAGATCACCTATGGGCACGCTGTGCGGCCGTTAAAGGAGTCCTAAGACCGGTTCACGGGCGGCGCCCAGCCCGGGCGCGGGATCAGGCAGAACGGATGCCCGGCCGGATCGGCGAAAACATGGTCGCCGTCCAGCTGCCGTGCGCCGAGCGCCAGTACGGCCTCGGCCGCCGCCGCCCGGTCGTCGACCATCACGTCCAGGTGCATCTGCTGCGGCACGGCCGGGCCGGGCCACGTCGGCGGCCGCTGGTCGGGCGAGCGCTGGAAGGCGAGCCCGGACGTGGTGGTGTCGGCCGAGACGACCGCGAAGTCCCCGTCGTCGTACGTGACCGGCTGCCCGAGCACGCCGCTCCAGAACCGGGCCGAGGCGCCCGGATCCGGGCAGTCGACGATCAGATGGTGAAGACGACCGACCGGCACGCGGCTCACCTCGTTCAGGGTCAGCGCAGGCGGGAGCCCGCGGTAGGGCTGAGGCGGAGATGCCGCGTCGAGTCTGCCAGGCGGGGAAAGCGTTTCACATGGTCGGCGAGGGCTTCCTCGTCGGCGAAGCGGGCGAGCCAGACGAGAACATGCTCGCCGGTGCGCACCGGAAGGGCCGGAAAGGTGTTCTCGGCGTACTCGGTCGTGAGCACGGCCAAAGGCACGACCCCGAACTCGGCGGCCCGCGCGGCCACCAGCGCGGCGAACGCCTCGTCGAAGGCCCGCCCGCCGAAATAGAGGGTGGCCAGGAAAACAGAACCGGACGAGACCGGGACGGCGGATCCGGCTGAGGCCTCGGGGGCGGCTGGCTCGGGGGCGGTCCGGTCGGCGGGGAAGGCGGGGGCTGCGGTGGCCGGGTGCAGGAGGAGGACGTCGTCGCTGTCGAGCATGGTGGCGTTGGCCTCGGCGCGGTGGAGCTGCCAGGTCGGGCCGGTGTAGAAGGCGGTCAGGGCGGCGGCCCGGGACGGCATGTCGGGGAAGGAGCGGAGCCAGACGAAGCGGTCGGGGTCGTCGAGATCGCGGAACTGGCCGATGACCCGCATGCCGGCGGCTTCCTGGGTGTCGACGAACTCGCGGTCGAAGAGAGTGATCAGGTCGTCGCGGCGGCCGGGATGCAGGGTGTACTGGCGGAGTTCGACGATCATCGGGCCTCCAGGGAGCGGTGCAGGACGTCGGCGATGGAGGTACGGGCCAGGTCGCGGTGAAGGGCCCGCTCGGCGCCGGCGTAGACGTCGCTGAGGACGGGGCGGATGCCGTGACCGACGGGGCATTCGAGGTTGGGCTCGGTGTGGTGCAGCGCGAAGATCGGCGAGCCCTCGACGGCGTCGTGGACGTCGCTCAGGGGAATCTCGCCGGGTGGGCGGGCGAGCTGCCAGCCGGCGCCGGTGCCGTGCCGGACGGTCACCAGCCCGGCCCGGCGGAGGTCACCGAGGCTGCGACGGACGATCACCGGGTTGACGTTGATGCTGGCGGCGACCTCGTCGGAGGTGAGCACGTCGCGCCCGCGCCGGTGCGCCAGCGCCAGCCAGGTCAGCGCGTGCACGGCGATGGTCAAACGGCTGTTCGCGGCCATCGATGCCTCCTCGCTGTAACAGCTTCGGTTACAACGAGGAGGGCGTCAAGCGGTGATCACGCAGAGGGAGAAGAGGGCGGATCGGTAGCCGGCGCGGAAGGGCTCGACGGATCGGCGGGTGGGGAGGCCGGCGTGGTGCCGGGCTGGTCCGGGGTCGGGAAGGGCGGGGACGGCGGAGCGTACGGCGAGGGCGGGCCGAAGGGCACCGGCGGCTGAGGGAAGGGCAGCGAGGCCTGAGGAAAGGCCGGGCCGGGGTAAGTGGGCGCGGGGAAAGCCGAGCCAGGGTAAGTGGGCGCGGGGAAAGCCGGGCTGGGGTACTGGGGTGCCGGGTGGGGCGATGCCGCATAAGCGGCCGGCATGCCGTAGCCGTAGGGCACGGGTGGCCTCGGGATGGTGGGGCGGGCCGAGCGGAAGAAGCGGTTCGAAGGGCCGGCCAGGAGCAGGACCACCGTCACGATGGCGAAGGCCAGGGCCAGGATCAGCGTGGAGAAGCTGATCACCTGGTAGGCGATGCTCCAGCCGGTGGAGTCCAGGGCGTACAGGCGGTCGTAGAACGCCTCTCCGGGGAACGTCTCCGAGTAGTAGTCCGTGTCGTCGGGGAAGGGCTCGTCGGTGAACGGGTCCTCCTCGCCGACGCCGCCCGCGGCCAGGGCGCCGGCGAACAGGAGCAGGCCCGCGCCGCCGAACAGGCAACCGCCGAAGAACAGCGCCACCGGGGCGCCGATGCCGGCGAACGTGAGGATGCGGGCGACGTTGTTGCCCCTTCGTACCAGGAACGCCGTTATGCCGAGCCAGATCGCCAGGATCAGCGCGGGAATCGCCGGGAACAGCGTGTCCGAGACGTTGAACGAGCGCTCGTCGGCCACCGACACCTGGTCGGTGCCGGGGGCCAGGGCGGCCTCGGTGATCAGCCCGTCGTAGTGGACGGCCCGGGCGATGGCCGTGCCGACGAACAGCAGCAGCATCGCGGCCACGGCGAGCTGGAAATAGAAGGCGACCCGGACGGTCGTGGGGAGGGGCTGTGTCACGCGGGCACTGTACGGATCCGGAAGTAGTTGATCAATCGAGAAGCCACTCCGCGGCGAGCAGGCCGTAGATCAGGTCGTCGGTCCATTCGCCCTTGATGAACGTCTGCTGGCGCAGCAGGCCCTCGCGGGTGAAGCCGAGCCGTTCCATCAGCGAGGCCGAGGCGACGTTGCGGGCGTCGCACTCCCCCGCCACTTTGTGCAGACCCTGCACGCGGAAGAGGCGGTCCAGCACGGCCCGGACGGCCTCGGTGGCGTAGCCCTGCTTCTGATGCTGCGAGGCCAGGGTGAAGCCGATCTCGGCCTGTTTCGCGTTGTCGTGCAGGTGCACCGCGACGTCCCCGATGAGGTCGCGCTCGGCGACGCGCTCGATGGCGTACTGGAACCAGCCGGGCTGGTCGGGGTCGGAGGCGATGAAGTTGGCGACGGCCGTCTCGGCCCGCAGGAGCGGGAACGGCGCGTCCCACGACTGGTAGCGCGCGACCGCCGGATCGGAGCGGTACTCGGCCAGCACCGGGGCGTCCGTGGGGCGGAAGCGCCGCAGGATGAGCCGTTCCGTCGCGATCAGCATGGAACGAGGTTATCCGGCCCGGTGACGCAGCGACCGCGCCCTATACAGTGCACCCATGCCTGGGGAGCATACGGAGCCGTTGCGTCCTCGTGACCCGGCGCGATTGGGCTCCTACGAGCTGGTCGGCCGGCTCGGCGAGGGCGGCATGGGCACCGTCTATCTGGCCACGTCACCGGCGGGAGTGCTGGTGGCGGTCAAGGTGGTGCGCGCCGACCTGGCACACGACGACGAGTTCCGGCGCCGCTTCCGTTCCGAGGTGGCCCGGGTGCGGCAGGTGCCGCCGTTCTGCACGGCCGAGGTGCTCGACGCCGACCCGGACGCCGAGCATCCCTATCTGGTCTGCGAATACGTGGACGGGCCGACGCTGGCCGAGGTGGTCGAGGAGCGCGGGCCGCTGACCGCGGCCAACCTGCACAGCGTGGCCATCGGGGTGGCGACCGCGCTGACCGCGATCCACGGGGCCGGGGTGATCCACCGCGATCTGAAGCCGCGCAACGTGCTGCTCGCGCCGGGCAGCCCCAAGGTGATCGATTTCGGGATCGCGCGGGCCATGGGCGCGCCGAGCGACAACACGGCGGCCTCGCAGATGGTCGGGACCGTGGCCTACATGGCGCCGGAGCGGTTCGGTGACGCCGACGTGCCGATCACGGCCGCGGCCGACGTGTTCTCGTGGGGCAGCGTGGTGGCGTACGCGGGAATCGGAAAGACCCCGTTCGGCGGTGACTCGCCGCCGGTCACGGCCGGCCGCATCCTGACCAGCCCGCCCGATCTGGAGGGCCTCAGTGGTCCTCTGCGCGACCTGGTGGCGTACACCCTGGAGAAGGACCCGGCCAATCGGCCGACCGCCCGCGAACTGCTCGATCTGCTGGTGGCGGGGCCGTCCCGGCCGGCGGCGACGGCGGCCGCGCTGAGCGACCAGCCCGACCTGCGGGTGGCCGCGGCCAAGGCGCAGTCGGTGACCGGCCTGATGCCCAAGGGCTACGAGGAAGACTCGATCATCACGGTGCCGATCTCGGCCGCCGGCCCGCCCGCGAGCGAACCGGAGCCCGAGCGCGGGCGCCGCTGGTTCATGCCGGTCGCGGTGGCGCTCCTCGTGCTGGCCGTGATCGCGGGCGCCATGATGGTGATCTTCGGGCGGGAGCCGGAGACGGCAGCGGTCGAGCCCGGCGCCGTGGCCAGCGACACCCCGATGATCATCAAGGACGATCTGGCCGCGTCCCGCTACTGGCTGGCCAAGACCGAGCCCGACGGGCACTCGGCCTGCGAGTTCGCCGACGGCTCCCTGGTGGCCCGGGTCGACAGCCGGCGGCTCTACAAATGCCCGGGCCCGCAGGACCAGCTGCCGGCCGAGATCAGCGCCGAGGTCGGGGTGCGGCTGCTCAGCGAGGACTCGTGCGCGGCGATCTGGTTCCACTTCGGAGCCAACAAGGGCTATCTCGTACGGGCATGCTCGACCAGCGTCTACGTCGGCACCCACAAGAGCGCCGACGTGGTCGTGACCCGCACGCTGCCCCTCGACAAGCCCATCGGGGTCAACGGCGAGCCCACCCGGATCGGGCTGAAGATCGCCGGCGGCCAGGTGACGATCACCCGGGACGGGGCCGTGGTCGGCTCGGCGCCGCTGACCGACCCGCAGATCACCGGCGCCCGGCTGCTGCTCGGGGTCTACCCGGACCGGGACGCTCCGGAGAACGGCCCGTTCCGGGTGGCCTTCGACCACATCGCTATTACTTCGAGTCCTTAGTCAGCCCGGCCCGGCGCAGCGCGTCGGCCATGGCGCCGCCGTTGAAGCTGCGCTGGTCCTGCTGCTGACGGGGGCGCTGCTGTCCCCCTTGGCGCTGCTGGCGGGGCTGTCCCTGGCGCTGCTGCGGGCCGCGGTCGTCGCGCGGCTTGCGCACCGGCTCGTCGGTCAGGCGCATGGTCAGCGAGATCCGCTTGCGGGCCTCGTCGACCTCGACCACCCGCACCTTGACCACGTCGCCCGACTTCACGACCTCGCGCGGGTCCTTGACGAACGTGTTGGACAGCGCCGACACGTGGACCAGGCCGTCCTGGTGGACGCCGATGTCGACGAACGCGCCGAACGCGGCCACGTTGGTCACCACGCCCTCGAGGACCATGCCCGGCTTCAGGTCGGCGATCTTCTCGACGCCCTCGGCGAAGGTGGCCGTGGTGAAGCCGGGACGCGGGTCGCGGCCGGGCTTCTCGAGCTCCTTGAGGATGTCGGTGACGGTCGGCAGGCCGACGGCGTCGCTGACGAACTGCTCGGGCCTGACCTTGCGCAGCACCTGGGTGTTGCCGATGACGCTCTTGAGGTCGGCGCCCACGGTCGACAGGATCGTGCGGACCACGGGGTACGACTCGGGGTGCACGCTGGACGAGTCGAGCGGGTCGTCGCCGTCGGGGATGCGCAGGAAGCCGGCGCACTGCTCGAACGCCTTCGGGCCGAGCCGCGCCACCTTCTTGATCTCGGAGCGGTTCTTGAACGGGCCGTTCGTGTCGCGGTGGATCACGATGTTCTCGGCCAGCGTGGCGCCGATGCCCGAGACCCGGGTCAGCAGCGGGGCCGAGGCCGTGTTGACGTCGACGCCGACCGCGTTCACACAGTCCTCGACCACCGCGTCGAGCGAGCGGGACAGCTTCACCTCGGACAGGTCGTGCTGATATTGCCCGACGCCGATCGAGCGCGGGTCGATCTTCACGAGCTCCGCCAGGGGGTCCTGGAGGCGGCGGGCGATGGAGACCGCGCCGCGCAGCGACACGTCCATGCCGGGCAGCTCCGAGGCCGCGTAGGCCGAGGCCGAGTAGACCGACGCGCCGGCCTCGGAGACCATCACCTTGGTCAGCTTGGCCTCGGGGTGTCGCTTGATCAGGTCGGCCGCGAGCTTGTCGGTCTCGCGCGAGGCGGTGCCGTTGCCGATCGCGATCAGGTCGACGTTGTGCTTGCTGGCCAGGGCGGCCAGCCGGTGGATCGACTCGTCCCACTTGTTCTGCGGCACGTGCGGATAGATCGTGTCGGTGGCGACCACCTTGCCGGTGCCATCGACCACGGCGACCTTCACGCCCGTACGGAATCCGGGGTCGAGCCCCATCGTCGACCGCGTGCCGGCCGGGGCCGCCAGCAGCAGGTCGCGCAGGTTGGCCGCGAAGACCCGGACGGCCTCGTCCTCGGCCGCCTGCCACAGCCGCACCCGCAGGTCGGCGCCGAGGTGGATGAGGATGCGGGTGCGCCACGCCCAGCGGACCGTGTCGGACATCCACTTGTCGCCCGGTCGGCCCTGGTCGCTGATGCCGAAGCGACCGGCGATGCGCGGCTCGAACGTCGACTCGTCCTCGGGCTCGGGTTCCATGGTCAGATCGAGCACCCCCTCCTTCTCGCCACGGAACATGGCGAGGATGCGGTGCGAGGGGAGTTTGGCGTACGGCTCGGCGAAGTCGAAGTAGTCGCTGAACTTGGCGCCCTCGGTCTGCTTGCCCTCGTTCACCTTCGCCACCAGGCGGCCGCGCGTCCACATGCGCTCGCGCAGCTCACCGATGAGGTCGGCGTCCTCGGCGAACCGTTCGATCAGGATGGAGCGGGCGCCGTCGAGGGCGGCGCTCTCGTCAGCCACGCCCTTGTCGGCGTCGACGAACGCGGCCGCGGTGGCCCGCGGGTCGAGCGACGGGTCGCCGATCAGCTGGTCGGCCAGCGGCTCCAGGCCGGCCTCACGGGCGATCTGGGCCTTGGTGCGGCGCTTCGGCTTGTACGGCAGGTAGATGTCCTCGAGCCGCGCCTTGGAGTCGGCGGCGAGGATGGCCTGCTCCAGCGCGTCGTCGAGCTTGCCCTGCTGCCGGATGGACTCGAGCACGGCGGCACGCCGCTCCTCCAGCTCCCGCAGGTAGCCCAGCCGCTCCTCGAGCGTGCGCAGCTGCGTGTCGTCGAGGGTGCCGGTCACCTCCTTGCGGTAGCGGGCGATGAACGGCACGGTGGCGCCGCCGTCGAGGAGCTCGACCGCCGCGGTTACCTGGCTCTCGCGGACACCGAGCTCGGAGGCAATGCGCTGATGGATCGCTGTCGTCACGCCGACGATTGTCTCCGATGCCCGGATCGCCTGTCTCGCCACCCCGCACGACGCACCCTCTGTACCGCTCCCGGGGGACATCATCGGCGGCGGAGGAACCGTCATGCGATGGGCAAATCATCCAACACTAGGCCATCGTCATCGAGGCTTGGTGGGAGGTACTAGAGACATCCGTTTCGGCCTTTGGCAGTCTTATCGGCATGACGCTTGTAGTGCGGGCGGTCGCTGCCACCGATCAGGGCCTGGTGCGCTCGAACAACGAGGACGCTGTCTTCGTGGGCAACCGCCTTCTCGTGGTGGCCGACGGCATGGGTGGGCTCCCGGCCGGCGAGCTCGCCAGCGACATCCTCGTGCAGGCCCTGGCCGTGGTCGACGACGCCGAGGACACCGGCGAGCCGTTGCAGGACCTGCTGGGCGCCCTCCAGACGGCGAACGGCCGGATCGAGGCCGCGGTGGCCGACGACGACGCCCGCGACGGCATGGGCACGACGGTCACCGCGATCATGCTCTCGGGTGACCGGGTGGCCGCGCTCAACGTCGGCGACTCCCGCTGCTACCTGGTCCGCGACGGCGAGATGCAGCAGGTCACCCGCGACGACACCTACGTGCAGGCGCTGGTCGACCAGGGCGTGCTCAGCGCCGAGGACGCCCGCCGCCACCCTCAGCGGGCGCTGGTGACCCAGGCGGTGCAGGGCGGCCCGTTCCGCCCCACCGGCCGCATGATCCCGGTGCAGGCGGGCGACCGCTTCCTGCTGTGCAGCGACGGTCTCAGCGACTACGTCGAGGACGCGGTGATCCGGCAGACCCTGCTCGACAACGCCGACCGCAAGACGGCGGCGGCCGAGCTGGTGCACCGCACGCTGGAGAACGGCGCCCCCGACAACGTCACGGTGATCGTCGCCGACGTCACGGAGGACTAGGAAGCTCTTTCATCGAGCGGATCGGCGAGAACAGGATCCAGACGACGCCGAGCAGGGCGCCCACGGTCGCGATCCACAGGGCCGGGCGTACGCCGATGAGAGTGCCCAGCGCTCCGCCCAGCAGCGCGCCGATCGGCCGGATGCCGTAGTTGACGGTGCGCTCGAGCCCGGAGACGACGGCCAGCATGGCCGGCGGGGTGGCGGCGGTCTGCACCGAGCCGACCGCGATGTCGAGGATCATGACGCCGGCGGCGGCCAGGAACTCGGCCGTGACCAGGGCGGCGATCGTCACCGGCCCCTCGGCCCACGGAACCAGGATCAGCGGCGCCGGGAAGAGCACGAAGCCCACGATGACGGCCCGGCCGATGCCGGCGCGGCGGCTGAGCGGGCCGGCCACGGCCGCGCCGAGCAGGCCGCCGATCGAGCCGATGCCGATGATCAGGCCGAGCGTGCCCGGCGAGATGTGCAGCGACGTGGTCACGTACAGCACGAAGAGCGCCGCGAAGATGTAGTTGAACAGGTTCAGCGTGGTGGCGCCGAGCAGGGTCGCTCGCAGCACCGCGGATCGAGCGACAAATCCGACTCCGGCCGTCATTCCGGTTTTGTCGGCTGCGGTGGGGGCGGGCTCGGCGACGCGGACGCGGCGCAGGAAGGCGGCCGACCACAAGTAGCTGACCGCGTCGACCAGGAGGGCGACCGGCGCGCTGAGCCACTGGACGAGCCCGCCGGCGGCCGAGGGCCCGACCACGTAGGAGGCGGCCCGGCTGCCGTTCAGCAGCGTGTTGGCGTCGACGTAGTCCTCGCGGCGCACCAGCGAGGCGAACAGGCTGGCGTGCGCGACCTCGAAGAGCAGCGAGAACGTGCCGACGGCGAAGGCCACGGCGGCCAGCAGCGGCAGGGTGAGGGCATCGGCCCACCAGAGCAGGGGTACGGCGAGAAGCAGCACCGCCCGGCTCAGATCGGCCACGATCATGACGCGCCGCTTGATCGGGCGCCGGTCGACCCAGGCCCCGGCCGGCAGTGACAGGAACAGGTTGGGCAGCAGGGCGGCCGCGGTCAGGAACCCCATCTGGGCCGGCCCGGCGCCGACCACGAGCACGGCCACGAGTGGCACTGCGATGATCGTGATCTGGTCGCCCACGAGCGAGACGGTCTGCGCCGACCAGTAGCGCCGGAACGCCGCCTCCCGCAGCAGCCCGCGTGGCCCAGTGGCGGCCCGAGCGCCCGACTCCCCCGCCGCGGCCGATTCGCCGGGCCCAGCCGATTCCCCAGGCCCGGCCGGTTGCCCCGTGACGGTCATGAGCGCGGCACCGCCATCTGGATCAACTGGATCAGGCGGGAACCCGAAGGGCGCAGCGACGGGTCGGCCGAACGCTCGGCGAAGCGCTCGAAGAGCGCCTCCATCTGCTCGGTGAGCTCGCGCAACTCGTCCGCCGTGACGTGCACCAGGGCGTCGCCGAAGCCGGCCGCGGCCCGCCACTCGGCCGGCTCGTCGCCACGGATTGCCAGATAGTTCTGGGCCTGCTCGACGTACGAGCCGAGCAGCACGCTGTTGAGCTGGTCGGCCGCCGCCCGCATGTCCGGGTCGTCGGAGTCGTCGTCCCACGACGTCTCGGGCGCGGTGGCCTGCCAGGGCCGCTCGCGGCCGTCGGCGCCCGGCACCCGCTCGGCGAAGCCGTACTTGGCCAGCTGACGCAGGTGGAACGAGCAGTTCGGCACGTTGTCGCCGAGCGCCGCCGCGGCCTGGGTGGCCGTCTTGGGCCCCTCGGAGCGGAGCAGGCCGATGAGTCTCAGGCGCAGCGGATGGGCGTACGCGCGAAGGCTCCTGGGGTCGTCGAGCTTCATACCCTAGAGCATGCTTTAGAAAGATATCTCCAGCAACCCCTCAGGGTGATGGATCAGGGTCGGCCCAGGGGACTTCCCGATGTCCGTGAGACGCGGAAAGGCCGACGATGGATACATCGACGACCTCTTCGAGGGGAATGTGAGAGATCAATGAACGCCGTGCACGACAGCCTGTCCCGTCAGGGCCTCACCCGTCCGCGGGAGGGCCGGATCCTCGGCGGCGTGTGCGCCGGACTCGCCCGCCGCTTCGGCATCGACGCCTGGCTGGCCCGCCTGCTCTTCGTGGTCATCCTGCTGGCCATCCCGGGCAGCCAGATCCTCGTCTACCCGATCCTGTGGATCGTGATGCCGTCCGAGAAGCCGGCCTACGCGACGCCGTATCCCCCAGCCGCCTGACAACAGCACCAGGGCGACGGCGAGGGGCACCACGCCGGCGCCGGCCACCAGATCACTCAGCCACCGCTGCACCTCGCCGGCGGCGTTGATCACCGGGTCGGTGCCGGCCAGCCGGAGATTGCCGGCCAGCCGCAGCTCGTACCAGCCGTAGTAGGCCACGTAGAGACCACAGACGATCAGGATCGCGCCGCCGAGCCGGGGCACCACCGGAAGCAGGCGGCGCGTCCGCGTGATCAGAGAGGTCCGGGCCAGCGCCACGGCCACGGCGGTCAGTGCGACGATCAAACCCATTCCCAGGCCGTACGCCAGGAAGAGCCCGATTCCCTCGACAAGCGAGCCGGACCGCAGGCTCGACACCACCAGCGCCAGGAACGGCCCCACCGCGCAGCCGAGCGAGGCCACGGCGTACGCCATCCCGAACAGCACCGTCGACCAGGCCGACCCGGTCAGGCGCGGTGCCCGTACCACCGAGACCGGAAGAGAGCGGCCGGAGAGCAACCATCCGCCGAGCGCGCCCAGCGCCAGCCCCAGCACCACCGTCAGCCAGGGCAGGCGCGGCTGGAGGACCGCCGCCACCGGGGTCAGCAGCAGACCGAACGCCCCGAACACGGCGACGTAACCGGCCGACAGGGCCGCGCTGCAGATCAGCGCCCGGCGCACCGGATGGCGGGCGTCGGCCGCGATCAGCACCGAGAGATAGGCCGGCAGCAGCGCGAAGCCGCACGGGTTGACCGCGCCCAGCATGCCCGCGGTCAGCGCCAGAAGCATCGCTCAGACCGCCAGGGACTTGACCTCGGCGGTCAGCTGAAGATCGTCCAGATATCCGGTCTTGCGGACCTTGCCGTCGCGGTCGAGGACGACGTACAGGCTCTGCTGGGTGATCTTGAATTTCTTCCAGATCGCGCCGGCCTGGTCGTCGAGGTGCGGTACCGCGTGCAGCTCGAAGTCGTCGACGAACTCGTGCATGGCCTTGTTGTCGCCCATGCCCGCGACGCCCAGGAAGTTGATCTTTCCGCGGTACTGCTCCTCGAGGTCGCGGACGCTCTGCGCCTCGCTCGCGCAGGTGGCGCACCAGGGCGCCCAGAACCACAGGATCGTCGGAAGACCGGCCAGCAGGCTGCCGTCGTACGGCTTGCCATCAATGGTCTTGCCGGTGAAAGCAAGCGTCGCCGGCACGGCCTTGGCCTCGGCGTCGGGCGGATCCCAGGCCGCCGTCGTCTCCGAGGGCGCGCCGCACCCGGCGGCGAGCAGGGCCGAGGCCGCCGCCAGCAGCACGGCGCGCCGCCTCACTTCGTCGCCTCGGTCAGCCGCAGCGCGAGCGCCGGGCAGACGTTTACCGCCTTGCGGGCGCCGGTCTCGAGCCACGGCGGCAGCGGGGTCTGCGGGAACGCCGGGAAGCCGTTCGAGTCGAGCCGGATGATCTCGGGCGCGACCGCCGAGCAGAGACCGTGACCGTCGCAGCGCGACCAGTCCACGGCCAGCTTCCGGGCACCCTGCTCGGCCGTGTAAGGCAGCGGCAGGATGCCACGGACCTGCTTGCCGCAGCCCTCGCCGTTGGTGTGCGCCTCGACGTCGCGGGCGAAGACCTCCAGCGCCGACAGCGCGAAGCGGGCCGTGCCGTCCGGGTGGCTGCACGCGCCGCGACCCTTGACCACACCGGCCGCCTGCCGCACGTTCTCGACCGCGTTGCCGCCGAGCGACACCAGCGTGACCGCGCGGGCCAGGTCGGGCAGGCCGAGCCGGCACGGGCCGCACTGACCGGCCGACTCACCGGCCAGATATTGCACGACCTGCGAGACCTCGCCCAGCGGACAGGTCTTGGAGCCGATCGGGATGAGCATGCCCGCGCCGAGCGTCCCGCCGACGCCGGCGAAGCCCTTCCGCGAGATCGTCACGGTCTTCGCGGCCTCGGCGGTGATCCACTTGCCGTGGTAGCCGCCGACCAGCAGGCCGGGACCGATGTCGGCGCCGCACATGTTCAGCACGTCCATCAGCGGGGTGCCGGTGGGCGCCTCGACCACGGCCGGGTTCGACGACGCGCCGCCGACGGTCAGCATGACCGTGCCCGGCTCCTCCGGAATGCCGACCGCGTTGTACTCCCACGGGCCGAGCCGGGCCGCGATGGCCAGCTGCGAGTACGTCTCGGCGTTGGAGAGCAGGGTGGGCAGCCCCATCACGCCGTTGTCGCTGGAGCGGACCTTGCGCCCGGGCGGGATGTGCGCCTCGCCGTTGATGCCGCGCACCAGCGCGCCGCCCTCACCCGAGATGAAGCGGTGCGGCACGGTCACGATCCGGGTCGGGCAGGGCATGCGCCGCTCGGCCAGGGCCGCGGTCAGCGACTCCTGCCCGATGCCGTCGTCGGCGATGCCGATGACGATCTCCTCGGCGTCCAGGGCGGCGGCGGCCAGCGCGGCGCCGTCCAGGATCAGGTGCGGCCCGCGGGTCAGGATCGCCTTGTCCTTCCAGGACGGCGGCTCACCCTCGGTCGCGTTGACCACGATCACCGGCGGCAGCTCCTGCCGGCGGCAGGAGTCGAGCACCGCGCGGACCTTGCGGGCGAACGGGAAACCCGCGCCGCCGCGACCGCGCAGCTCGATCCGGTCGGCCAGGCCGATCAGCTCGCCCGAGGACAGCGCGGCGAAGCCGCCGTGCACCTCCTGGTGGGCGAGCAGGTCGAGCCGGCCGTACTCGTCGAACCCCGCGGTGATCCGCGGTGTGCCGATCGAGGTGACCGGCGGAACCTGCGACGCGCTCAATTCGCTTCCCCTCGCAGCTGCGACCAGTACGCGTCGTCAGCCACCTCGTCGTCCGCCCGGCCGCGGCCGTCGCGGCGGGCCCCCCGGCCCGCCTGGACGCGTACGGGTTCCTGCTCGTCACGCCGCGACCGCCGGGACGCCATGTCGACCAGGGTCGGCGTCTCGTCGTCGCCCGCGAACTCCACGAAGCCGCTGCGGCTGTGCCGGCCGGAGTCGGCCCGGTCCACATCGGCGCCGCGGCCCCGGGAACGGCGGGCCGGCGGCTCCTCGTCGGCGTACCGGCCACGCTGCCGGGGCACCTCGTCGTAGTCACGGTCGTCGGACAGCGGCATGTCGCCCTGGCGCCGGGAACGGCGCGGCGGGGGCATGTCGTCCTCGTCCGCGTAGCGGCCACGCTGGCGGGGCGCCGGCGGCTCGTCGTAGTAGCCGCGGTCGTCCCTTTCCCCACGACGCCCGCCTTCTTCGCGGCGCATGCGTGTGCTCGTGTCCTCGAGATCATCGCGGCGCATCCGGGTGCTGGTGTCCTCGTAGTCGGGGCGGCGCATCCGCGTGCTGGTGTCCTCGTAGTCGGGGCGGCGCATCCGGGTGCCGGTGTCCTCCATCCGCATCCGGGTGCCCGTGTCCTCGGCCGCGTAGCGGCGGCCGCGCGGCTCGTCGTACTCGATGTCGTCCTCGACCCGGCGCCGGCCCCGCGGCATCTCGTCCTCGAAGTCCGGGCGGGCCATCATGCCGGTGGGCTCGTCGAAGCGGGCGGCCGGGACCACGAGGTCCTCCATCGGCGGCGCGGGCGGCGGGGTGACCGGGCGGAACGTGTCGACCACGGCCACCGGGCCCAGCGTCTGCGGCTCGGGCTCGGGCGCCCGCTCACGACGGCCCGGGCGCTTCATCGCCGGGGAACTGGTCGGCACCAGCGTGCCCACCGGCTTCAGGCCACCGGCGCCGGCCTGCGAGGCGAAGTCCTTGTTGCGGTTGAGGCTCACCGACAGCCGGACGGCCAGGCCGATCAGCACGCCCAGGATGCAGACGATGTAGCTGACGACGACCCAGGTGGCCGCCGGGCGGCCGGCCGAGAGACCGTGGGTCAGGGCGATCGGCCACATCAGGTAGGAGATCGCGTGGATCGCGCGCCACATCCACGGCTTGCCGTGGCCGACGAAGCGTGACCGGGCGATGCCGGTCCACATGACCAGCACCATGATCCAGCCCGAGACGGTGCCGAGGCCGACGTAGAGCTTGTTGCCCGCGGCCAGGAACGGGACGAAGGCGTCGATGAGGCTGATGTGCGACTCGACGATCTTGGTCCAGACGTGGACGAAGAGCGCGGCCACGGCGATCACGCCAGTGGTGCGGTGAGCCGACTGCAGCAGGACCCGTTGCCGGATCGAGAGCACCAGCCGGTCGGTGGCGACCAGGCCGACCATGATCGTGATGGACAGCGACACCAGCGCCACCACGCCCATGTAGTACTCGGCGTAGATGAAGAAGTAGTAGTAGCCGACGCGCCCCGGCGCGGTCATCATCGCGACCGCCCAGATCGCCGCGAGCACGCTCACGGTGAGTATGAGAACCGCGCCCCGGGAGGCGGGTTTCGTACCGGTAGCTCCGACATCGACGGCCACACGATTGGCGGATCGCTCTTTGTTCTTCGTCTTGGCCATTGACTCCTCGTTCTCCGCAGCGGTCACGTCCCGTGGGCGGTGGGACGCCGGCACCCGTGGGGAGTGCCCCGTGCTCTTGGTCTCGGGCAGCGGCCGGTGTCGCGCCGGTCCCTGCCCATCCCCCATCTACGTGGCGGGGGCGAGTTCGGATGAACACTGGGCGGCGATTTTGTCGGCTACTTTCCAGTCACTTTCGGCAAAGCGGCCTTGAGCTGGGAAGACACGCCGAAGAGGCGGAGACCTAAGAAAAATTTAAGTTATCCGTACGGAGTGACCCGGCCCACCCGGTGAACCTTTCGGCCCCCGGCTGCGAACCCTGTAACGCGCGAGGCGTATCGACGCCCGTGCGGAAGGAGATGATCGGCATGCGACACCTGGCGGCAGGGGGCGCCGTCGCGCTGGTCGCGATCGGCCTTTTCGCCACGCCGGCCCACGCCGACGTGGACGGCTTCTCGGTCAAGCTCGACCAGGCGCCCACGACGTTCACGATCGGCAAGGCGGCCAAGACGCTGACGGCGGTGGTCTCCACCGACCGCGACAGCCGGCGCTGCCTCAAGGTGCGGTGGGCACTCACCGTGGAGACCAAGGGCGTCAGCCTCGACCAGATCCGGGTCGGCCGGATCGAGAACGATCAGGACTTCGGCGTACGGGCCCAGATCGAGAACGAGGCGGCGCAGATCGTCGACCAGCGGCTCGACCCGGGCCAGCTCTGCCGCGACCGGACGGTGACCGGGCAGTGGACAGTGGCCTTCACCGGCCCCGACGACGGCGAGGTCACCTTCACGGCCCGGGCGCT